>JAQXVU010000052.1 GCA_029225085.1 Eggerthellales bacterium
CTTCCCAGGCTTTTTTCTTTGCGCCCCGCTACGGCAAATCCTGAAGCACAAAGGCCCTCACAGCGCTAAGCCCCAAAGCGCCAGCACCCTGCACCTCGAAGCGCTCACCTCCCTCCCTTCCAAAAGAACTCCGCAAACATCACAGTTAGGAAACTCCTTAAGGTTTCTTTATGTAGCGCGCCCTACAATGCCAAGAGGAAGGAGCGAACTATGCAAGTACTTTTGGTAGAAGACGACCGACGCCTCGCTGCTGCGCTGAAGCAGATACTCGAGGAAAACCAGTACCAGGTAGACGCGGTGGAAGACGGCCAAGCCGGCCTGGACTATGCCCTCACCGGCATCTACGACGTCATCGTCCTCGACATCATGCTGCCTAAGATGGACGGCTTCCAGGTCATCTCTAACCTGCGCCGCAACAACATCTCTACCCCCACGCTGCTCCTCACCGCTCGCGATTCGGTATCCGACAAGATTCACGGGCTCGATTCCGGCGCTGACGACTACATGACCAAGCCCTTCTCCCCCGCCGAGCTCATGGCCCATCTGCGAGCCCTCACCCGCCGTCGTGGCGAAGTGACCTTCGAAACCCTTACCTACGAGGACCTCACCCTCGACCTGAACAGCTTCGACCTCAGCTGCGGCGAGGAGAGCATTCACCTAAGCTTCAAGGAATTCAGCATCGCCAAGATCCTCATGTCCAACCCTGGCCTCGTCATCTCGAAGGACACCCTCATCGCCAAGGTTTGGGGCACCGAAACCTCCGCCGAAGACAACAATGTAGAGGCATACATCTCCTTCCTGAGAAAGAAGCTGCGCTTCCTGAACTCTTCGGTGACAATAGAGACCATCAGGAAAGCCGGGTACCGACTGGGAAAGAGCTGCTAGCACATGCTTAAAAAGCTTCGATGGAAATTCACCCTCACCATCATGGTCTTCGTCACGGTGACCATCGGCATCTCCTTCTCAGCCATCTGCTGGCTCACCTACAACGATGAGGTGAACGACGTCTACAGCAAGCTCGACAGGTCTATGGATGTGAACTGGAGCCTGTACCAGCTTGATGCCGACTCGGTTACAAGCAGCAATAAAGACGAGTTCCCCTCCCCCTACATCGGTCGCGGCAGAAATTCCGAAAACTTCATCCCCATCGCCAGCTACATCGTCACCGAAACCGGCGATGTCATCACACGAACCTTCGACTCAACGGCGGTCATCTCGAAAGACGACCTGAGCACTGCGTTCCTGCTCATTCACGATGCGAATGCCCAAAAGGGCTTCCTGAAAGAACTGGGCGTGTACTACCAGTACGAAGCCCACGGCACCTACCTGATCATCTCCTTCGCCGACAAGAGCTCCGCTTCCCAATGGGAAACCCTGGCCCTGTACCTCCTGGGATTGGCTCTCCTGCTCATCGCCGTCTTCTTCCTCATCTCCTGGAATCTCAGCAAATGGATGCTGCGCCCCGCTGAGGATGCCTGGGAAAGCCAGAACCGCTTCATCGCCGATGCCTCCCATGAACTGAAGACTCCTCTGACGGTGATCATGGCCAACAACGAGATTCTGAAGAGCAAGAAGGACAGCCCCATCGGCGACCAAATGCAGTGGATAGAGAGCACCCAGTGCGAGGCTGAGAACATGCAGGATCTGGTAAACGACATGCTCACCCTCGCCCGCTCTGACGCCCGCACCGATCAGGAGAAGACACCAGCCGAGAATGTGAACATGAGCGCTCTCACCGAACGCATTGCCCTGCAGTTTGAATCCGTAGCCTTCGAGAAGAACATACTGATGGATGCTCAGGTGGAAGAAGACTGCGTAGTCCCCGGCTGGGAGAAGGACCTGCAGCGCCTGGTTTCCACCCTGATTGACAACGCCTGCAAATACAGCGACCCCGGCACCACCGTTACCATACGACTGAAGAGCGCATCTGCCGCGGTGAGCCTTACGGTGACGAGCTTCGGCAACGTCATTCCCGCCGATGATCTCCCCCATCTCTTCGACAGGTTCTACCGGTCAGACAAGGCGCGTACCCATCATGAGGAATCGAGCAGCTTCGGTCTGGGACTGGCCATCGCCAAGACCATCGTCGATGCCCATAAGGGAACCATCACCGCCACCAGTAGCGAACAGCGGGGAACCACCTTCGTGGTGACCCTCCCCCGTTAGCAGCCGCCTCAGTGGGTGGGCGCCCAAGCAAGCGAGGGGTCACCTTCACGGTAAAGCCGCCCCGTTAGCAGTTGCACCCCATCAGAAGCAGCGGAAGTTATTTCCTCCGCCCTTCTTCACCTCGTAGAGCATCTTGTCCGCTTCTCGGTACAGGCGAGCGAAGCTGCTCCTATCCTCCGAGGGGCTATAGGATGCACCCAAAGAAACAGAGGCACTCTGGTCGTAGTCGCGAAGCACCGAAGAAACCCGCTCCCACGTGTTCTTCACCGCCGAATGCACGTGCTCGAGGGAAGTGCTCTTGGGCATGTACACCGACGCCGCAAACTCATCTCCGCCCATGCGGGCGGCGATGCCACTGGGAAACACGGTCTCCGACAAACCGCTGGCCAGCACCTTCAACAGCTCATCACCCTGAGGATGGCCATAGGTGTCGTTATAGGTCTTGAAGAAATCGACATCGAGAATGAGGAAGAGCACGTTGCCGTCGTCTTTCAGAAGAGCAGCCTCGGTTTCAGAACGCAGCGCCTCACGGTTGAACAAGCCCGTCAGAGGATCGCGACGGGCGCTGTCCTCCCACATGCTGATGCTGCGACGAGCACTGATGCGCTCCCTTCGCGCGATGATCTGCATAGAGCGGGACTCCATGCAGTCGGAGATGACGATGCGGGTGCGCTTCGCATGGGACACCGCATCGTACACGTCCCTTCCATAGCAGAAGACGAAGCAGGTTGATCCGTTCTTGCGACGAATACGATGTTCAAGGTAGGCCTCGTTGTCCACCGCGCAGATAGAGGAGATGAGGGAGAGGTAGTCATCCCTGTCCTCAGGAGGCAGCAAATCGAGCTGGGTGAGACCGTAATCCTGTACGTCCTGGGCAGTGTAGCCCGTCATGCGGGTAAAGGCGTCATCGATCTCGACGATGCGCATGTTGTCGCCCAAACTGTAGCTGCTGTACTCCGCAATACGCAGACAGCTCTCAGCAGAGGGGGCATTGTCCGTAAAAAGGCTCTCCAGGCTCTTAGGAGCCACAAAGGGGGCGTCATCAGCCCCTCGATCTGCGCCGGAAAGCTCCTGAATGACCTGCCGAGACTCCGGCTCTTCCAGCAAAGCAAGGAACTCACCGACGATGATGGGGTCGAACTGCACGTTGGCGCAACGAGCCAGCTCCTCCTTTGCCTCGGCAACCGAAATCGCTGGGCGATAGGGGCGATCGTTGGTCATGGCATCGAAGGTGTCGACGACCGACAGAATGCGAGCCAACAGAGGGATAGATTCCCTGCTCAGGCCATCGGGGTATCCCATGCCGTTCCAGAACTCATGATGATGCAGGATGAGAGGCGCGATCTTCTGCAGCTCGGGAGAAGCATTGGCGATGCGATAGCCCTTTTCTACATGGCTCTTCATAACCTGCCATTCGGAATCCGTGAGCCTGCCGGGCTTGTTCAGGATTTCCATGGGAATGCCCACTTTGCCGATGTCATGCAGCAAGCAGAGGAGGTCGAGGGAGGTGAGTTCGCTCTCGGAAAGTCCCAAACGCTCGCCAAGACGCCTTCCCAGCAGCTGAGTGCGACGAACGTGGGAATCGGTCTCCAGGTCGCTTTCCATCAGGGTCTGCGCGAAGGAGTCGAGCAGGCTCGAATGGGAGGACTGAGGATCGAGGAGTTTCTTCTCACCAAGCGTATCGAGAGCTAACGCAATGGCATCTGACAGGGAAACGTCATCCTGCGCCGCAAAGACAACCGAGCCTTCCATAGAGAGCTGGCCGAATCCCAGATCGACCTCCGAGAAGGCATCACGTACCTCTTCGAGAGCGTGCCTGGCTTCCTTAATAGAGGAAAGCGGCGCGATGACCACCAGCGTCGCCTCACTAGAACGAAGGTAGTACGCCCTCTTCCCGAATAGATCGCGCAAAACGTTCGCCAAGGCCTGAATGGCAAGGTCTCCCTTATCCCGCCCGTACAGGGAGTTTATCTGGGCAAGACGATCGATATCGCAGGCAATCACCGCAAAGGGATAGACGATGGCAGTCGGCGTGCTTTCAAGAGCACGCTCGAAAGAGGACTGATACTGAAAACCGGTGAGCAAGTCGTTCTCGAGGGAGCTGTCGAAGAATACGAAGAGCTTGCCGATGACCCTGTCCTTCTCGTCTTTCAACACCTGGTAATCGCAGCGACGGAATCGAGCGCCATTGGCATCCTTGGTTTTCCATTGAAACGATGCGTTCTCCTGCAGATTCACCAATGCGGTGTTGAAGGAGCAGTCAGCCACGAATTCAGAGAAGGTGTAGTCTCGGTTTCTCTTCCTCTCGGGAATGATGCCGCCCGTGCTCTCGTTGCAATAAGCGAACCGATCCTCATAGTCGAAGAGCACCAGGGCGGTTTCCATGTTGCGGAGAATCATGCTCTGAGCTTCCCGCACCATGTTGCTGTCTCTGAAGCCGTAGGCCATCTGATACACCAAGAAGCACATGACGCTATACAGGAGCACGGAGACATCGGGCATGGAATCGGTGGCGAAGTACAGGAACACTGCATTCAGGGCCACGATGACGAAGAGCACCATGAGCAGGGAGAGGTACCGCAAACGATACACACTGGGAACCGAGGCCGCTTTCAGGAAGAGCGCCACCGCCACCAAGCCGATGACGATATAGCAAAAGGCCAGATGCATGAGGAAGAGCAGCCCGGGAACGTACTGCCAAACGCCACCACCCAAGCCAACCTGCTCGTAGGAAAGCACCACGCCGGTGACAGGGTTAGACATTAGCGCCAGGACATCGAAGCACCCGTAGGCAGCGCAGCAGACAAGAACGACCCTGAACACCGAACTAGAGTGAAGCTCGGTGAAGCGAAGCGTATAGGCGAAGAAGAACAGCAGGCAGAAATCGATGCTGGCAAAATACACGCTGCTCGAGAAGGAAACCAGGAACAAGCTCGCTGAGGGAGCGATGCTGACGAGGTAGCTGACGTTGGTAATTGCCGCGGAAATCATCGCCGCCGCAAGCAACTGGGCCTTCGGGTCATGACGACGTAGCGAGACGAAGGCGAACACGATATTCGCCAGAGCAAACACGAGGGATATGACAACGTAGGGCCAGCTGAACATAGGCTAGGCTCCTTTAAGGGCGTTAGGCATCACGAGAATCTTCCATGAAGTCACTGACAGAGACGCCGTAGCTCTCCGCCAGCTCTACCAACTGCCTGGGGCTGATGTTGTCTACTTCCACCAGATCATACTGGGCCTGGCTAACGCCGCCGAAAGCCATGGCATCGAGGTAGTCGACCATGAAATCCCGCAGGTCATCGGTGCGAAGGCCCTCTACGGGCTCCTCGGGAGCCATAGGAACGGCGTCGGCAGGCGCGCTCATGGCGATGATGTCGTCTACCGAGAAACCATCATCGGGAGACTCGTGAATCTGAGACATAAGAGTTTTGAAGTCCATGTCAGATCTCCTAGCTTAGTGATCGAGCTCGAAGCCGGAAAGCTTGAACTCTTAGGTTGCTATGCGAACGTATCCTGGCAGCCAATGCTGCTCTCAGGGTTCTTAGAACAAAATGCCCATCTTCTTTGCCTCGAAGGCAAGCTCATCCCTGAAGTCGGGGTGAGCGATAGAAATAAGGCGCCTTGCCCTAGTGGGAACATCGGCCCAGCGAAGGTCAGCGACGCCGTACTCCGTGGCGATGTACTGCACGTCATTGCGCAGCGAGGTAATGGCGCTTCCCTGAGCGAGCATGGGGACGATCTTAGAGACGTCGCCCTTCTTGGTGTGAGCTACGCTGGTAACGGCGATGAAGGACATGCCGCCCTTGCTGTTCTTCACGCCCTGCACGAAATTCATCTGGCCACCGCTGGCGGAGTACTGACGGGGACCGATGCTCTCGGCGCAAACCTGACCGGTAAGGTCGATAGACACCGCCGTGTTCAGGGACATGAGGTTATCGTTCTTGGCGATGCATTCAGGGTTGCACACCGTCTCGTAGCTGGTGAAGTACACCTCAGGGTTCTGGTTGATGAAGTCGTAGAGGCGCTTCGAGCCCGTGGAATAGCCGCCCACGCTCTTGCCGGGGAAGTAATTCTTGCGGGAGTTATCGATGACGCCCTTCATCTGCAGCTCTACCAGTGCGTCGGAATACATCTCGGTAAAGGCTCCCAGATGCTGCTTCGATTCCAAGCCCTTGGCGATAGCGTTGGAAATGCCGCCAATGCCCAGCTGAATGCAGGCGCCATCGGGAATGCGGTCGACGATGAGCTCGGCCACCTTCAGCTCCTCAGGAGTTGGGTCAGGAACCACGATGTCTTCGAGCTCCTCATCCTGCAGGAGGAAGGCGTCGATCTGGGATACGTGGTAGTCATGGGAATCGCCGAAAACGCGAGGGAGATTGCGGTTGACCTGAGCGATGATATGCTTCGCGCCCTGCACGCCGCCGGGTTCGAAGCCCAGAGGACCGATGTTGCAGTAGCCGTTTTCGTCAGGCGGGGTCATCTGCACGACTGCGTAGTCGAGGCCCACCTCACGAAGCATGCGATTCACATCGCTGAAATGCACGGGGATATGGGCCACGCAGCCTGCCGCCATACCGGCACGCTCGTTGGGGCCGGCGAAATAGGTGTGGTAGCGGAAGGTTTCAGGACCAACCTGCGTCTCGTTCAGGGTAACATGACCATTGATCCAGTTGCCCCAGGCGTCGATGCCGGAGAGCCTGCCGTCACGAATACGCTGCAGCATCTCGTTGATGATGGTGTTAGGAGTATGAAGTCCGCCGATATACACCTTCTGATTTCCCGTAAGATGAGATTCGAAAATCTGCTGCAGGGAAACCTGCTTCTCTTCGTATTCCTTCGTCCAGCTCATGTCAGCTCCCTTCAAAACGCGTTACTCGATTGTATGCCAACAGGCGATACGATAAAAGCAACGAGACTCCCTGCGACCCGATACATGCCCCGAACGTCACAGAAAGCCACCGCCATGAAGCCCAAGAACTGCTCATCCTTCTTTCAGAACACCGAATGCGAATACTTCCCCTGCCATGCAGGCTCGGACCCCGAAACCTTCAACTGCCTGTTCTGCTACTGTCCCCTGTACCTGCTGGGCAAAGACTGCGGCGGAAACTTTACCTACACCTCCACAGGCCTGAAGGATTGCTCTGGCTGCTTGGTGCCCCACGGACCCGAAAGCGCCGCGTACATCGCCCGAAAGCTCTTTGGGCAAGAAGCCGAATAAGCCTCTTTTCGAAGCGATGCTTCCCCACTGGGAGTGAATGGGTCACGAAGCGCTAATCCCCGCTGGAACGAACGTGCCGAAAGGCACTGACCCCCGCTGGAACGAACGTGCCGAAAGGCACTGATCCCCGCTGAGAAAGAATGGGCCGCATGGCCCGAAAACCATGAGAAGTTCCCCTCTATAATACGTACCTGACCAGGTAATTCTTCGAATTCAAACCAAGCCTGCACCCCTAACGTTCACGAGGAGGAGAACAAGATGAAGAGGACCAAGAAAGCGTTTATGCTGGTCATGGTCGCAGCCCTGTCACTGACCTTGGGGCTTCTTACCGCATGCGGCGAGAGCTATGAGAAGCAGACCATCGACGTCACCGACGGAAACGACACCAACTACTGGGAGCTCACCGTCACCAACGACGAGGTACAGTTCAACGAGGGTACCGGCTACGATGACCTGATCGTGTACGTCACCGCCAAGAACACCTCCGACCAGACCGAAAAGCTCAGCAGCGACATCATCGCAACCCCCACCCAGAATGGCGAGACCCTTGATGCGGGCATCCAGATCGAAGGCAACTATGACCTCATCTGCTCCGAGGTAGAGGCCGGCAAGTCCGTTGACGTGGTATACACCTGCCGCCTTGCCGATTACTCCCCCGTCACTATGGAATTCCACGGCTACACCTCTGCGGTAGTCGGTGGCACCGCAACCTTCGATGTTGAAGGCCGCCAGACCGACGAGGCCAAGGCCGCAGCTGAAGCCGAAGCTGCCAAGCGCGATGCCAACAGCTTCGACATTGAATACGTCACCGGCGAAGTTGCCGAGGGCTGGTATATCGATGAGGTTGACGACGACTCCGTAGAGATCGCCCGCGACGATGACAGCGGCGCAAGCCTGTCTATCTCCGTCACCTTCGGTGACAGCGCCAAGGACGCCATGATGACTGAGGAGAAGAACTACCCCGACGCCAAGACCTCTACCAAGACCATCAACGGCACTAAGTATCAGGTACTGACAAAGACCAAGGACATGTTCGCCCTGTTCGCCGAGACCAGCAATGGCGATCTGTTCAAGATCAGCGGTTCGTTCCTCACCGTTAACGACGCCATGGATCAGCTGAAGAAGATCACGGTGAAGTAACAAGCCCTAGAAAAACAAAAAGCCAGGCGTTTCGCCTGGCTTGTTTTTTCATGGTGGGCGGGACAGGGTTTGAACCTGCGACCCATACCGTGTGAAGGTATTGCTCTTCCGCTGAGCTACCCGCCCACGAGTAGCCGCTCTCTTGGAGCGCAAACCATTCTAACCATTTCCCCATGTAAGCGCAAGTGAAGATTTGGCCTGCCTACAAGCAGAATCCGAAGACCACGCCGTTCTTCGCGCCGGCCTCATCGCTGACGGTCTGGTCGCCATCAGAGCCGGACACGTGATACTTCGTCGACGTAGAGGGAGTAGAGGTGCGCATCCACCAACTCACTTTCTGACCCTCATAGGAGTACACCACGGCACCATCAGCGGGATCATCGGCCTTTACGCCCAAGTCGGCGAAGTACTGGTACTGCTTGCCCTCTCCGTTGTAGATGTTGTAGTTGGGCACATCCTCAGGCTTATACCACAGGGTCTTCTTCGTGATGGGACCGACCACTTCTACAAAGGAGGGGCACCACAGCACGTCCTCAGTCGCCGACACGCAGGACGGCTTCTCAGCGTAGCCCTTGTTGTTGGTCAGCTTCATCACGGGAACAAGGCACTCACGCAAATCGTCAGGCAGAAGGGGCCGGAGTTCATCCTGCAGATACGCGCGAAGATCGCTTTCCTTCCAACCGCCGTCATTGGTACCGGACTTGTTCATGGCCAAACAGGTCACCGGAGCCGACGAGCAAAACGTCAGACCAGCAGCCTCACCGGATTTCGTCTCATCATGATAGATGCCCACGATGCGAACCTTCACCTGGCTGCCATCGGAAAGCTCGATTTTCTTGGTCTCCCCCGTAAGGGATCCCTTCTTCACCAGGTTGTAGTCCGCGGCCAGAGAATAGGCCTCAGCCTCAGAGTCGCATGCGGCAATAAGGTCCGCTATCTCGGAAAGCTCTTGCCAGCTATAGGCCGAGAGCTTCTTCTTGGGTTGCACCGAAGGCGCTGCAGCCTCGGCATCCTGGCCGCTTTCAGAATCTTGCGCACCAGACTCCTGGCCCTCGCCTGCAGTCCCCCCGTCAGAAGAGCTGCCGGGAACAGCTTGGGGCGAAGCCTGACCCGTACCCTGCGCGATATTAGGAAGAGAGGCAGCGCCGGTAGCGAAAGCAACGCCAATGCCCACCACCACAACGAACAGGACCGCCACGAGAATCATGAGGCCCACAGGCAGCTGGCGCTTCTCCTCATCGGGGCGGGCGGAAACATAGGAGCGCTGAACCGCATCAGAGGTTACGCTTACGGTGGGGATGCGAACCGTTGCATCGGGATCGAGAATCTCGGGTGGAGCAACGTATGGGTCGGAGGAAGCATCGTTTACGGTCGAAGACCCATCGCGAGCAGCGGAAACCGAACCTCGCCGAGCCGAAGCGGCGTCGTAGGCGGCGGGAGCAGCATCGTATACGGCCCGCTGGGAACGGACTTCTTCCATAAGCTCTTCAGAAAGAGGCTCGCCGCAGAAATGACAGCGACTTCCCTCTCTTCCCGTCAGAAGAACGCCACAATGAGGGCACGTGAGCCGCATGCTTACCCCCTCTCACCATATTTGCGGAGATTATCGTTACCTGGGAACTTTTCAGGACTCCCACATCCGCTGTTCATCCTATCATTTCCCTAGCGAAATGACGCGCAACACGCACAGACCAACGCGAAGAATACGAGCACCATGCAGAACTACGACATCATCCTTTTCAGCACCTACGACGAGCAGGTCGCCACCCAGAAGGCCCTCGCCCGGCAGAATCCCACTTCATGCTTGGGCACAACCTTTGCCACCTTCCGATCCTACGTCAGCTCCCTCTGGGATCTCTACGGCGACGAGCGAAGCATCATCGGCAACGTACAGCGCAAGCTCCTGGTGCAGAAGGCCTGCGAAGGCAGGGAATCGAGCCCCACTGCGGTAGAGGCTCTGGTTGCAAAGGCCGATGCTGCACCCTATCTTCTGGCGGCTTGCGAAAACCCCGAGTCACTGGAAATCTCCGACCCCGAAGAAGAGACCATCAGAACCTGCGCGGTGTACTTCAACCTCCTCGCCAACCATGGTCTGGTGGAATTCGGCCATGCGGTTCTTCACTTGAAAGAAACCCTCCCTCAAAAGACGGCTCAGAAGCAAGTCCTCCTTTGGGGCACCTGCCTCCCCGAGGACGAAGCGCCCCTTCTGCTAGCGGACAACAAGCTGGGCATCGTCACCTTCCAGAGCCTTGCCGACCCCGAGACCCTGCGCATCACTCGCCCCGAGGGCATTACTCCCCGCTTCACCTTCAGTAGCGGCCCCTATGCAGCTCCCGCCGCTCTGCAAAAGGCCATCAGCGCCATCGCCAACCAGGAGGAAGCATCCGCAGGAGAACTGGGCGAACCAAGCGATCCGCGTGAGGCGGAAAGGCCGGGCGAACCAGGCGACCTGCGCAAACCGAGCGAGAGCGCGCCCAAGCGCATTGCCGTGACCTGCGCAGACCCGCTGCATTACTTCACCCTCTTGCAGAACCCCCTTCTCGGCCAGGGAATCACCCCCGCTGTGCAGGGAAAGGTCCCCTTTACCCAGATAGAGATGGGAAGGTTCCTCGCACAGGTCTGCATCATGGCCCTCGATGAAGCCTGGGACCCGCTGCTTGCCAGCCAGGTCGCCCATTGCGTTCACAGCAAAATCTCGCCCAAAGACGCCCGCAACATCGATCGCGTCATCCGCTCCGATCGCCTCTTCACCTGTCAGAGGGCCCTGTCCCTGGTAACCGAGGCATCACCCACCGTGGCCAAGCTCGTCGACCTCATGCAGGGCACGGGGAACAAGATCGTCTTCCGCTCCCTGCGCATGGCCCTGCGCAGGAGCCCCCACAGCCTCTGTTGGAAGGTGATGCAGGAGCGTTGCCTCGATGCCTTCGGCACCTTCATCGACGCCTGCAGGCAGTTCGGCATGAACCCCGCAGATTGCCTCGACATCCTGACCAGCGCAAAGGTAAACGTCTCGGTTCAGGCTCTGCCAAACGAGCAGAAGGTCGGCGACGGCGCGGACGCTCAGTGCGGTGACGCGGACAATCCTTGCGAGACTAACGCGGCGGCGACTAGCGCGACCACCGCCGGCCCATCCGTGGTGTTCTTCAGCCAGAGTCAGGCCGCCCTCGAACAGCCGGGCTCCTTCGACGCACTGATCATGGCCGACCTGTCCCAGAGCAACTGCCCCATCTCAGCCAAAAAGGACGCCATGACCCTCCTGCTCGAGAAGCTGGGGTGCCTGCGCACCGACCAGACCCTTGCAAAGGCCCGCCTCACCACCAACAAGCTCACGACCCTCCCCACCCAGCAGCTCGTTTTGCACCGAAGCCTCAACGACGCCAACGCCGAGGAGGACAACCCAGCCCTCATCTTCGAGGAGCTGCTCGATTGCTATCGCGACGACCCCACGGACACTGCCGACATCGACAACCCCTATCGCATCCCCGAACGCCTTATGGCCGGCATGATCACCGTAGGCGAAGAGGACTTCCACCTTACCACCACCTATACCCAGAGCCTCCCCGATGATCTGGAAGTGCAGCCCGTCGCCAACGACACCGCGCTGCCCGACCCCCGTCATCTGATCCTGCCAAGGCGCACCGAGGAAGGCCCCCTGCCAGGCATTATCCTGTCCCCCTCTAAGATCAACGACTACGCGCTGTGCCCCCATCACTGGTTCATCGGGCAACGCTTGAAAACCGACCCCGTCGATGAGGTCATCGATGAGCCCAGCAAGGGCAGCTTCATTCACGAGCTGCTGCAGCGGTTCTACCCCGCCTATAGCCAGCTCACCGGCGAAAAGAAGCTCACGAAGGAGCATCTGCCTGAGGCGAAGAGGCTCATCTGCGACTTAGGCACCCAGCTGGCTGCCGAGCAAAAAGATCGCAGCCCCCGCGACAATCGCCTGGTAACCCTGAACCCCACCGAAGAACACCTGGTGCAGGGGCTCATACACGATGCCGCTGATTACCTGGAACGAGAATGCCAGCTGCTTCCCACCTTTATGCCCACCTACTTCGAATATTCCATCCCTCCTGAGGATGCAGTGGAATACGGCGGCGTAAAGATCACTGGCGCCGTCGACCGCATCGATGTTGACGACCAGGGCCGCGCGGTCATCATCGACTACAAGGGAACCCTTCGACCCGAACACGCCCTTTCCAGCTTCCTTGCAGGAACAGGAAACTGCCAGGCCCTCATCTATGCTGGCGCCATCCAACGCAGGTTGGGATTGCAGGTAGTTGGCGCCCTGTACGTGTCCTACAAGCGCAAGGGCGGCATCTCCGGTGCCTACGATGGCATCGTGCTAGAGCCCCTGCACCTTCCCGGCATCGTCAAAGGCTGCGCTAGCATGCCCGGAGACGAGAGCGGAGGCTTCACCAACCTCCTGGCCAGCACCGAGGAAATGGTGGAAGAGCTAGCCCGCCGCATGCAGTCGGGTGACGTGCACCCACAGAAGAGCGCCGCCTGCGAATACTGTCTCCGCACCAACTGCCCCGAGAGGAACTAGACCATGGGATTTACCCCGCAACAAGCACAATGCATCGCCACCCTCGATAGGCCTCTCGCGGTCACCGCAGGCGCAGGAAGCGGAAAGACCTTCACCCTGACCCAACGCATCGTGGGTGCCCTGGAATCCGGCTACTTGTCAGACATCGACGAGCTGTTGGCCATCACCTACACCGAAAAGGCCGCTGGCGAGCTGAAGACCCGCATCTGCCGGGAGCTGCGCAGCCATGGCCTCATCACCCAGTCCCTGAAGGCACACAACGCCTATATATCCACCATTCACGGCATGTGCTCTCGCATCTTGCGGGAGCATGCCATCGAACTGCAGATAGACCCCGCCTTCTCCGTCCTCACCGGTGCTCTGCAGAAGCAGCTGTTCAACCAGGCGGTGAACGAGGCCTTTCAGCAGGCCCAGGAATCCCAGGACAAGGACGTTGCCGCCTTCCTGGCAGAGTACCCCGCCACCACTGGCGGGCAAGGTCCCACCGACCTCATCTCGGCCATGGGCAGAGCCCTCGAAAAGCGCGCCTGCGGCATGACCCTCGCCTCCATCCCCCAGCCCCTGACCAGGGGGCAAATCCTCAACGGTCTCATCTCCGAGGCAAGCGCTCACCTGGGACTGGTAGAGGCTCAAAAGGAGTCCGGCTCGCAGGTGAAGGCAGCTGCATCCCTCACCAACGCCATCGAGGCTTGCCAGTCCTACGTGCAAGAGGGATCTTTCGACGCCCTGAGCAGCAGGGACTTCCTCACCCTGGTAGACAACTTCCCCACCTCGGGCCTGGCAGGCTTCGGCACCAAGGACTACAAGGAACTGGGTAAGCAGGCCCATGAGACCTTCAAGATGTACAAGGCTGAAGCGGCTCTGCGTGTAGCGCTTCCCTATGGCGAGACGCTTATGAAGCTCAGCGAAAACGCTTGGAACATCTACCAGGATCTGAAGGCCCAGGAGGGGTACCTCACCAACGACGACCTGCTCATGCTCACCTTCCAAGCCATGGAACATCACCCCGACATCGCCAAGAGCTACCAGGACCGATTCAAGCTGGTGATGGTAGATGAGTTCCAGGACACCAACCAGATGCAGGTCGATATGATTAGCAAGCTGGCCGGCGAGAACGGCGAGCGCCTATGCGTAGTAGGCGATGCCCAGCAGAGCATCTATCGCTTCCAGGGCGCCGACGTATCCGTGTATAAGCGCCACCTGCAGGCGACCAGGGACTCTGAGGATGGCTGCGTCGTGCAGCTGCCTGACAACTTCCGCAGCCACCGTGACGTCCTGGCCCTGGTAGACGCGGTTTTCGGACAACAGGAAGCCTTCGGCAGCGAATTTATGCACCTCGACCCCAAGCGCGACGAATCCCGCTGTGATGCCAGCTACAACCAGGAGCCCTCCAGGGTGCTCATTCAACGTGCGGTGAAACCTAAGACCGAGAAGGGCACCACCACCGAAACCGTACAGCAGACCAACGCACGCATGCTGGCCCGCACCTTCTACGACCTGCACCAACGAGGGCATCGCCTTGGCGACATGGTGATTCTCATGGGCAGCACCACCCACGCCCAGGTATACTCCCAGGCCCTGCGAGACCTCGGCATGCCCTGTGTGGTGGTGAAGGGTTCCGTATTCAACAGGGCCCCCGAGGTACAAACCGTCATCGACCTGGCCTACGCTCTGGCCAACCCCCTCGACGGCGATCACCTGTACCGCGCCCTAAGCAGCTCCCTCTTCAACCTGTCCGCCCAGGACCTGCTCGTTCTCTCCACCCGTTGCGATGACGAGGACGCTCCCCACAAGCAGGGGCTCTTCCAAGGCCTCCTGACTGCTGCGCACGACACGCAGACCTGCAACAACACCGACAACGGCCCTCTTTCCCTCAGCTGCCTGCACGCGGCATCTGCCCTGGTGAGGGCCGTTGACGATGCCCGCAGCCTCCCCCTCTCCGAGGCTTTGCTGAACTTGGCGAACGACGCCGGTCTCCTCATTCGCCTGCATGAGCAGGGAGCCGAAGGCCAAGCTATCGCCGCTAACGTTCTGAAGGCGATTCGCATCCTGAAGGATCTCGAGGCAAAGGAGCTGCACCAAGGCACTGCCCTGGCCATGCGCTTCGAGGAGGAAGTGGCGAGCCTGCAAGAAGCTCCTGGTGCTCTATCGGCCCAGGGAGGCGATTTCGTCCGCATCATGACCATTCACTCCAGCAAAGGTCTGGAATTCCCCATCACCGCCGTGGCCGAGTTCGAAATGGGACGGGATCACGGCGGTCACCTGCGTCTAAGCGAAGAGGGCACCACCATCACCTTCGCCCTGACCCCCGAAGCGAGCACCTGGAAGGCCGAAGGCGTGAAGAAGGCCTTGGGCTCTGACGGCTACCACCCTTGCGCTACCTATACCGACGAGGAGCTTCAGAAAGCGCTGAGCACCACCGATAGCGCCAGCGAAGCCCTCGACGCCCTGATAGGCAAGGAGCGCAGGGCGGATGTCGCCGAGCGTCTGCGCCTATTCTACGTGGCCCTTACCCGCGCCAAGGAAATGCTGGTGATCTGCCTGAGCTCTCGGGAAACGAAGGACAACCCCTTAGGCACCCTCGACGGCATCTCCGCATTGGTAGAGTCCGCTCTGAGCCCTGCCGAGGGATTTTCCGAGATGGCCGGCACCTACGACTTCGGCGGCACCAAACCTGCAGTGCTGCAGACGGAGTTCTGCGCCATAACCTCTGGGGATGAGGAGACCCAGACGACGCCGGAGGCGGATGCAAGCCCCTACGCAGCGGCAGAAACGATCGAAAGCGCCCACGAGACGCCAGAGCCAGATGCCGGCGAATCGGAGGGCCCCGGCTTCCTCACGGCATCCCCCGCCCTGCGCACGCCTGTTACCCAAGCGGAGTACCTTCCCCATTCCAGCCAGGTCACCAGCTATACCGGTATGAGCGACTACGCCCTTTCGGAAGAGGACGAAACCTTCCACAAGCCCCTCGCGGAAATGGAGGGCGACCCCCTAAGCCAGGAGGACTGCCAGTTCGAGCGCAAGGTTGCCTCCGACCCAGAGAAAGCCACGGACTTCGGCACCGCCTTCCACCTCTTAGCTCAGAGCATGGTGGAAGAACGGGAAGAAGGTGAAGACCTAACTCGCCCCAGCGCCCAGCGCGTGCAGGCCATCTGCAGGCGACAAGGCCTAAGCGAGACGCAAACCCAGCGCATCGCCGCAGCCCTTACCTGCTGGGCGGAATCCTCCCTGGCCAAGAACATGTCCTCCCTGAGCAATCTGCAGGCAGAGGTGCCCTTCTTCATGGCCATGGAAGACAGGGACGAATGCGAAGATCAGCCCGCAGCTAACGCTCCCTGGTATCTGGAAGGAGAGATAGACCTTCTAGGTCGGGGAACTTTCGCAGATCCCAACGACGCCACCGCCGTCACCCTCGTCGACTATAAAACAGGCGGAAAAAACGACCTGACCGACGCAGAACTGGCAGCTCACCACAGCTTGCAGGCCCAATGCTACGCCAGCGCCCTTCTTAAGGCGGGCTTTAAGACCGTCCATGCCCATTTCGTACGGGTAGAGCACCCCGACGAAGTCACAGGAGAGCCTCAGGTCGTAAGCTACCTCTTCACCGCAGAGGACGCGCCCGTCATAGAGAGGACTCTGGCAAAGGCCCATCGCGAGACCGTGGTACAGTAGCAAGCAGATTCGAAATCCTACGGAAGGACGAACATGGCACTTATCGCCAACGGCGAACAAGGACTGAGAAGGACGCTTATTTCCGCCACCATCATCAGCGGGTTTCTGGCCCTGGTTTGCTACCAATCCGCCTCGCAGATAGAAGGTCAGACCATGTACTGGGCCACCGCCACCTTTGCCGCCGTGGCCTGGCAGTTCCTCCTGCGTTTCGCGCTGGGAACCATCAATGGCAGCTACGAGGATATCTCGCCCTCCCTGCACATTCTGGCGGCAATCCTGAGCTTCGTGGCCCTTGCGGGCATGTTCTTCTACCCCGCCCTGATTTGCTACCTGGCCGTCGCCATCGTCGCAGCAGTAGCTGATCTGGCGTTCGTGATCCTGGGACGATAGCTCAAACAGGCCCAGCAAATAAGCAGGGCGTCCCATTGCGTAAACGGGCTCAACAAAAAAAGCTGCCCGTAGGCAGCTTTCTCAGATGTAAACTGGCGGGATGTACGAGACTTGAACTCGCGACCTCCGACGTGACAGGCCGGCGCTCTAACCAACTGAGCTAACACCCCGTGTCTCAAAAGGCCCGCCGAAGCGGGCCTTCGAAGTTCTGGCTCCCCGGGTAGGTTTCGAACCTACAACCCTCCGGTTAACAGCCGGATGCTCTGCCGTTGAGCTACCGAGGAATTCGGGTTTCAAGGTTTCCCCTGAACACAAGTGAATATTATACGCATCTTCTCGGGGTGCGCAACCCCTATTCTGAAACTTTTTCCATATCCCGCGAAACAAGGTAGCACTTGTGAATCTTGGGGTTACGGGCGAAGTCGTGAGGAATGGTGCGCTCGGTGATGTCCTCTATCTGCACGCCGAAGTCGCGGAGCTTGTTCACATCGGGCTTGAAGGATCGCAAGTTACAGGAGAACACCGCGGTGCCGCCCTTCGCCAGAAGTCGGGATACGCCAATGAGCAGCTCGGTGTGGTCGCGCTGCACATCCCAAGTTCGACGCCCCATGGCCTTGGAATTCGAGAACGTGGGGGGATCCACGAAGATCAGGTCGTAGCGCAGGTGCTTGCCACGAGCCCAGCTTATCCAGCTCATAACGTCGCCCTTGTAGTACTCATGCTCAGGGCCGGTAAAGCCGTTATTGCCCATGTTGCGCTTCGCCCAATCAAGGTAGGTCTGAGACAGGTCGACGGTGGTAGTGGTCTTCGCTCCCCCAGCGGCAGCATGCACGGTAGCGGTACCTGTATAGGCGAACAGATTCAAAAAGCGGGCTCCCTTTGCCATCTGCCCCACCATCTCGCGGGTGACGCGATGGTCGAGGAAGATGCCGGTATCCAGATAGCCACGCAGGTCGGTTTCCATAACCAGGCCGCTCTCGGAGGTATACACCACGTAGGGGTCGAAGTTCTGACCGTACTGGCTGCCGCCCTTATCGCGACGACGAACCTTGGTGAAGACCTGGTCTGCGGGGATTCCCAGAACCACCGGAGCCAACGCGGAAAGGTCATCGAAACGGCGACGAGCCTTGCCGGCATCAACCGATGCAGGCGCGGCATATTCGGCAATGTGCAGGAAGGTTTTGCCATCATCGGGGCCCGCACCCTGATACAGGTCGATGGCGGCCGCATATTCAGGCAGGTCCGCATCGTAAACGCGATAGCAGCCGATTCCCTCGCGCTTGGCCCACTTGCGCCGCTCCTTAGCCACCTTACGCAAGCGATCGGCGAACTGCACGGAGGCTAGGTCGTGCACCCCAACCTGATGGTCGGCACCGCCGAAGGAATCGGGGATGGTAAGGGTCTGCAAGGTTGCAGGAGGCTCGATGAAGGTGGCAACCGTAACCTGATGGCTTCCGGAGCCAACCGGCATAACGGAAGCTGCAGGGGCGCCGAAGGAAGCAACAAGATCCTCTCCCGCAGCAAGAACCTGCAGCTCAGGGGTAAGGGCACGACAGGCATCAAGACAGATGCTCTCACAGGAAATGACGCCGGTATCCGTATCGGTTTGGGTAGAAAGCGCCGAGGCGACCACCACAGCCATGCCCTGCTTCTGCAAGCGAGCGGAAAGCTGGCCGAAGTACTCCGACAACTGCGCCTGAGGAACATGCATGAGGTGCACGAAAGATCCCAGTCCTGCCCGCTTCACATGATCGACGCCGTAAGCCAGAGCTCGTGGTGACGACGCGCAGCCAATGAGCATGGTGGAAGAAGCGGATTCCTTCCACGCTGCAAGTCCCTGCTCGAAGGCCTCGTCAGCCTCGTCGAGAATACGGCCCCACAGGTCATCCTGATGGCCCTTCCACCCATAGAAGCCCCAGGAAGCGCGGGAGAGACCGGGAGCGCAGTTGGAAATGACCATAGCGGCCTCAGTCAGAACATGGGCCTGACCGCAGCAAGGATCTACCAGGGAGCCGGTGAAGTCCCGAGAAATCTTAGCCAAGGACACGATACCCGCAGCAAGGGCGCACTCGTAGGTCTGGCTCACCGTTTCCGAATCCCGCAAATAGCCACGACGATACAGGGAGCCGCCGGTCATGTCGAAGGAAACGGACGCACGATCGTTACGCAATCTGACGATGATCTGACAGCCCGGGTTCTGCGAGTCGACATCGGGACGGGACCCCGTTTTGGCAACCAGCCTGTCTACGATGG
Source organism: Eggerthellales bacterium (assembly GCA_029225085.1). GTDB lineage: Bacteria > Actinomycetota > Coriobacteriia > Coriobacteriales > Eggerthellaceae > JAQXVU01. The sequence continues at coordinate 19,392 of JAQXVU010000052.1, forward strand.
CGTCCTTCACCCGCAGCTCCGTGAAGTGGGTGTTGCGAAGCTCGGCGTTAGTACCATGGGCTCGCACCGCCAGCGTGGCCCCAGGGGCAAGAATGTCTTCCCAGGGAATCTGGTAGACACCGCGATACAGCTCGTCACCAGCCTCTGCGCTGATGCGGCCCAAGATCATGGTGACATGGGAAGTCAAGCGAGACCAAAGACACACCTTGTACAACGCCTCATCCTCGGCAAAGAAGGCGACGCCGCCAGACAAGGGGCGAACGCGTTTGGCTCCCAAGCCTCGAAGCTCGGTATCGAGCTGATGCTCGAGGCCCGCCAAACAGCTGGCGAAGTATTCACGCATGGTAGTCCTCTCGTAGGTGGTTGGCGCAATGTGCGCAGATGCGGTACCTGCCAGACGAAGCGAGCGCCGGCTTACCGCACATCGAACGATACGGTGTCAGGTGCAAAAGCGCCCCGAGCTGCGGAATGTCAGCACGGGGCGCACAAGTTGCTTTAGGGTTGCTCCCTAGTCCTCAAGGTAATCCTTCAGCTTGGTAGAGCGGGAAGGATGACGGAGCTTGGCGAGGGTCTTCGACTCAATCTGGCGAATACGCTCACGGGTTACGCCGAACTCGCGGCCAACTTCCTCGAGGGTGCGAGGATGACCGTCTTCAAGGCCGAAGCGCAGGCTGATGACCTTGCGCTCACGCTCAGCCAGACCATCGAGCACCTTGCCCAGCTGCTCCTGCAGCATAGAGAAGCTTGCAGCATCGGGAGGAGCCACAGCGCTGTCGTCCTCGATGAAGTCGCCCAGCTGGGAATCCTCTTCCTCGCCGATAGGGGTCTCCAGGGAAACAGGCTCCTGGGAGATCTTCTGAATCTCGCGAACGCGCTCGGGAGGCAAGCCCATCTTCTCGCCGATCTCCTCAGGGGTTGGTTCGCGACCGAGCTCCTGCAAAAGCTGGCGCTGAATGCGAACCAGCTTGTTGATGGTCTCGACCATATGCACCGGAATGCGGATGGTACGAGCCTGGTCGGCGATGGCGCGGGTAATGGCCTGACGGATCCACCAGGTAGCGTAGGTAGAGAACTTGAAGCCCTTGGTGTAGTCGAACTTCTCGACGGCGCGAATCAGACCCAGGTTGCCTTCCTGAATAAGGTCGAGGAACAGCATGCCACGGCCAACATAGCGCTTGGCGATGGAGACAACCAGACGAAGGTTAGCCTCGGTGAGCTGCTGCTTTGCATCGAGACCCACCTGCACGATACGGTTCAGGCGGCGCTTCTCGCGGCGCTCGAGCTCCTTGCCCTCTTCCTCAGCCTTGTCGAGCTCATCCTGAGCAGCGACACCGGCCTCAATCTTCATGGCCAGGTCGATCTCCTCGGCGCTGGTAAGCAGAGGAACCTTGCCGATCTCCTTCAGGTACATGCGCACAGGGTCGCCGGTGAGCATGGTTACCGAGGTATCGGTGCTCTTAGTATTGCGCTTCTTGCGGGAAGAGCGAACCTTGGGCAGGGACACGTTGGTGGCCGCCTTCAGCTCCTCTTCGGGGATGTCCTCGATGATCTTCTCGGGATTCTCGAAAACCTCATCATCCTTTACGGACTCCTCGGAGCCATCGTCAAGGTTCAGGGGCTCGTCGAGGTCCTCTACGCTCTCGCCGAAATCGTCAAGGTCGTGATCAGCGGAAACAGCTGCAGCGTCAGCCTTGGGGGCCTTCTTCGCAGCGGTCTTGCGAGTGGTCTTCTTTGGTTTGTCGTCGCTCTTGGCGGAATCGCGAACCTCTGCAGCAGCGGATGCGCTCTTACGGGTGCTTGCCTTCTTTGCGGCGGTCTTCTTTGGCGCGCGCTCTGCTTCAGGGGTCTGGGTTTCGGAAGGTTTAATCTCGGAGGCTTCTGCCACGTTACTTCCTTTCAGACTATGTGCCACCTACATGAGGGCACAGAAATACCGAACATACATAGTACCAAAACAAAATCACGATGTTAAGGCGCATTTTCTCGATGAGCCTCAATCTGTGGAAGAACCCGCTGCGGTACTTTCCATACCTGCAAGGAAGCCTCGGACAAACCCCCAAAGCCCGAGGTATGGAAGGGTAAATCCAATAGACGGGGGAATTTTGCCAGGTTAGAATGAACCCGAAAAGCACAAGAGAGAGGACACCCTATGACTTCAGTGGATATCGACCAGATCATCCGTGAGATCGAGGACAACTACGGGGCGGAGGAGATCTTCTTCACCAAGCCCGACAGGCATTTCCCCAACCGGGATGCCATCATCTCGATCATCAAGGACTTGCGTCAGGTCATGTTCCCCCGCTACTTCGGGGACGACACCCTGCCCCTGCGCGGACCCAGCTACTTCATCGGCAACAAACTCATCGCTATCGAGGAGACCCTGGCCAAGCAGGTCTACGAAGCACTGGCCTTCCGCGACAGCGGAACCCGCTCCGATGAGGAAATCCGCGCCGAAGCAACCGATATCAGCAGCCAGTTTATCGCCCGCATTCCCGAGCTGCAGAAAATGCTGCTGAAGGACGTGCAGGCAGCTTTCGACGGCGACCCCGCCGCCCAGAGCAAGGAGGAGATCATCTTCTCCTACCCTGGCTTCTTCGCCATCTACGTGTACCGTTTCGCTCATGAGCTCTACGTGCACAACGTGCCCCTGATCCCCCGCATCATGACCGAGTACGCTCACTCCAAGACCGGCGTCGACATCAACGCAGGCGCCACCATCGGCGAGTACTTCTTCATCGACCACGCCACCGGTGTGGTCATCGGCGAGACCACCATCATCGGCGACCATGTGAAGGTATACCAGGGCGTAACCCTAGGCGCGCTTTCCACCCGTGCAGGCCAGGCCCTGTCCGGCGTTAAGCGTCACCCAACCATCGAGGACAACGTGACCATCTACTCCAACGCATCCGTCCTTGGCGGCGAGACCGTGGTTGGCGAAGGCTCCATCATCGCTGGCTCCGCCTTCGTCATTAAGTCCGTGCCCAAGAACTCCCGCGTCAGCCTGAAGAACCAGGAGGTAAACGTCAGGGAATCCGCTCCCAAGAAGACCGAGCCCCCTGCTCCTACCTGGGAGATCTAAAGCGAGGGTGCGAGCCTGACGAACAGGCCCCATTTCGCCTATACTGCCCCCATGGCAGAAAAGAACACATATCAGCACAAGGGCGCTTCGAAGCGCTCCGTCAAGGGGAGGGACCAGCAAAAGGGCCCCTCCCCTTCTCGTTCTTACAAACCCAAAGCCGCCAAGGCTCCTGCAGCAGCGCATCCTTCCAAAGCTAAAAACGTGAAGGCCTCCGCCGCAGCGCAGTCCCCCAAACCCAAAGCCGCCAAGGCTCCTAAGACAAGGCAAAAGGCAACGTTGCCCCCACGCAGCGCCTTCCTCCCCGTCTCGCGTCAGGACATGCAGGACCGAGGCTGGGACCAATGCGACTTCGTCTACGTTTGCGGCGACGCCTACGTCGACCATTCGTCCTTCGGCATGGCCATCATCACCCGCCTGCTCGAATCCCACGGCTTCAAAGTTGGGGTCATCGCTCAGCCCGACTGGAACGACCCTGAGTCTATCGCTGTCCTCGGAAAGCCCCGCTTGGGCTTTCTGGTCTCCGCCGGCAACATGGATTCTATGGTGAACCACTACACCGTGGCCAAGAAGCGCCGCCACAACGACGCCTACTCCCCTGGCAACCAGGCCGGTCTGCGCCCCGATCGCGCTGTCATCGTGTACGGCAACCTCATTCGCCGCACCTTCAAGGACACGCCCATCATCATCGGCGGCATCGAGGCCAGCTTGCGCCGCATGGCCCACTACGACTATTGGCAGGACAAGCTCCGCCGCTCCGTGCTCCTCGATTCCGGCGCTGACATCATCAGCTATGGCATGGGCGAGCATTCTATCCTGCAGATCGCCGAGGGTCTTGATGCGGGTCTCGCCGTGTCGGACCTCACCTATATAGATGGAACGGTGTATCGCACCGGCGACCTTGCCCAGGTATACGACTATCAGCTCCTGCCCAGCTACGAGAGCATGGTGCAGGACAAGCTGAACTACGCCAAGAGCTTCAACGTTCAGTACCAGAACAGCGACCCTATCACCGGCAAGCGTCTGGTTGAGCCCTACGAGCGGGATGGCATCTACGTGGTACAGAACCCGCCTTCCCTGCCTCTCACCACCGACGAGATGGATGCCGTATATCGCCTTCCCTTCGCAGGAACCTACCATCCCGACTACGAGGAAGCTGGCGGTGTTCCCGCCATTAAGGAAGTGAAGTTCAGCCTCACCAGCAATCGTGGCTGCTTCGGCGAGTGCAGCTTCTGCGCCCTCACCTTCCACCAGGGACGCATCGTCACAGCTCGCAGCCACCAGTCCCTCATAGATGAGGCCACCGCCATGACCAGGGACCCCGAGTTCAAGGGATACCTACACGATGTGGGAGGCCCCACCGCCAACTTCCGCGGTCCCGCCTGCGATCGCCAGCTGAAGCGCGGTGCCTGCAAGAACAAGCACTGCCTGTGGCCCGAGCCCTGCAAGAAGCTGAACGCCAGCCACCAGGACTACCTGCAACTGCTGCGAGAGCTCCGCGCCTTGCCCGGGGTAAAGAAGGTCTTCGTGCGCTCCGGCATCAGGTTCGATTACCTGCTGGCCGAGGGAGATGATACCTTCCTCACCGAGCTGGCGGAGCATCACGTCAGCGGACAGCTCCGCGTGGCCCCCGAACACGTGTCTGACCAAGTGCTGAGCCTCATGCACAAGCCCTCCTCCCAGGTGTATGCAGAATTTCAGAAGCGCTTCTACCAGGTTTGCAAGAAGCTGGGCAAGGAGCAGTACGTGGTCCCCTACCTCATGTCGAGCCACCCGGGATCTACCCTGAGCGCTGCGGTTGAACTGGCCGAATGCTGCCGCGATTTAGGCTACATGCCCGAGCAGGTGCAGGACTTCTATCCGACGCCTTCCACCATGTCTACCGCTATGTACTTCACTGGCGTAGACCCTCGCACCATGCAGCCAGTGTACGTGCCCAAGTCTCCCCACGAGAAGGCTCTGCAGCGCGCACTCATTCAGTACCGCAAGCCCGAGAACTACGACCTGGTAGAAGAGGCCCTGACCAAGGCAGGGCGCCGTGACCTCATCGGCTATGGCAAGGAATGCCTCATTCGCCCTCGGAAGGGCAACAACCAGAAGGGCCAAGCACCTCAAGGTCAGCCACATCGTCAAGGCAAACCTTCCCGCAATCAAGGTGCAGGCAACGGTAGGCAAGATCGACCTGGGAAACGCGAGCAACAGCGCTCTCGTAGGCGCCCTGATCGTAGTAGGTAATTCGGACCATATCCCCCTTACGAACAAGAGTGAGAGTCTGAGACAGGCGCAGAGCGTCCTCTTCCGTAAGCAGCCGCTTAGGCTCGGGAACGCGCTCCTGCTCCCTCACCAGATCGTAGTATCCCCGCAAGGCCGCAAAGGGCATGAAGATATGGGCTCTGTCGGCATGAGGAACCCCGATGCCCTCGGGCGGCTGCACGTATCCCGAGTCTTCAGCCGCAGACCTTGCGACAGACCCCTGGCTGCGGCCCCCGCCACCCGCCGAAGACTCCCGAATGCGATCATCGCCACCCGCTAAAGGACCCCGGCTGCAGCCCCCGCAACCCACCGAAGGCCCGCGCACTTCCCCTCCGCTCATAGCGACCCCTACCTGGCTTCTACTCATGATGGCCTCCTACCTGACGATTCCGTTCCCGAGCGGTGGCCTTGTCTTTCAGGCTGACGCCTTTGATGAGGGCGTTCTTGCCGAAGCGCTCTTTCACGGCGATAACCGCTTCCTGCATGTCCCGCTCCTTCTGCAACGCCCCTACATCGGTAAACAGGTCGTAGGTGGCGAAGTCCTCTCCCATGAGATTGCCGAAAGCGATGTTTATGCGCCTGATCGTCGCTTCTTCGCAAACGGTCTGACAGTACAGATCGTCGAGAACGCCCTGCAGCTCCTTGAAGCTGTTAGTGCGTCGGGAGAGCTTTCGAGACCCGCCGCCTTTGCTGCCTGGCATGCGAGAGCTCTGGCGGCTATAGCCCACCGCCAAGGAAACGGAATCAGTGACCAGACCCTTTTGCACCAGATCGAGAACAAGGGAATCGGCCATCTCGCGAAGGACCATGCGCCCCTCGGAGAAGGTGTAGTCGCAGGGAAGCACCTGGCCGTTCCCCAACGAGCTGCCTTGGGGTTCGTAGCGATGAATGTCTGCGATGGTGCAGGGCTCGAGCCCCCAGGCGTGGTCGATAAGGTACTCGGCGTTCACCCCGAACTCCCGGTACAGCAGGGATCGGTCTAAGCGCGCCACCCCGCCCATGTCATGCACCCCGTAGGTTGCCAACCTCCGAGCGATGCCAGGGCCCACATTCCAGATATCGGTAATAGGCCTATGGGGCCAAATGGTTCGCTGATAGCTGGGAAGGTCGAGAAAGCCAATACCATCAGATACGTGCTTGGCCGTGATGTCGAGGGCGACCTTGGCCAAAAACAGGTTCTCGCCGATGCCCGCCGTAGCGCAGATGCCGGTCTCCCGCATCACCGCACCTATAAGCATCTGGGCAAACTCCTTGGGTGTGGTGCCGTACAGGGACAGGTAGGGCGTGGCGTCGATGAAGCATTCATCGATGGAGTACACATGCACATCCTCCCTGCTGACATAGCGCAGGTAGATGCGATAGATAGAGGCGGACACCTGCATGTAGCGGCGCATGCGCGGCTTCGCCATAAGATAGTCTATGCCCTCGGGAATCTCATAGACCCTGCAGCGATTGCGCACCCCTAGGGCCTTCATGGCAGGCGAGATCGCCAAGCAAATGGTGGTCTGGGAGCGCTCGGGATCCGCCACCACCAAATTGGTGGTGAAAGGGTCGAGGCCCCTATCCACGCATTCCACCGAGGCGTAGAAAGTCTTCAGATCTATGCACACGTAGGTTCTGCTCACGTCATCTCCTGGTTTCCCTCGCGCCGCATCCTGAACCCGCTCCGCATCTCGGGTTTGCGCCGCATTCCGATCTGGCGCCGTATCCCGAATTCGCGCCGAGTCTTAAACTACAAACATTTGTTCGATAATACTAGCACAGAACCAGCTGGTGAGTTTCCATCTGATTTCGTGGAAGTTGCAGTCCCGTTAGAATCTCGCCATCAGACAGCGGGTGAAGCCCCAGGCGGGTAGGATTTCCCTATCACGAGTGCTCAAGGCACAGGCGTTCAAGCCACGTACCGCAGCTTTCCCAAGCCATTCCGCCAAATGGCATATGCGGACCGCTTCTCGGAACACGTCTCGCCCTAGCAACCGCGCCTGGCCCCAACCCCCAGGGCAAGGCGATTCGCCACTTCCCTCTCGTGTCGGGAAGTGGCCATTTTTATGTACGCATTCAGCCCGCGCCCGAGCCTCGTTCATACCCAGAGCCCGCTTTCGCCCAGCTATCCGTGCCCAAGCCTCGCATACTCGAACCGGACACATGCCCGCATCGCGTTTATGCTCAAATGCGCATAGCTTTAGACAAATCTTGCCATTTGCCGAATGGGTTATTACACGATATCGGCGCTCCGTGGTATTTTTAATGAAGCGTTTATGCGATAGATGAGTACAAAGCAGGGGGAAACCATGGCATACAAGGTCGGCGAACGAGTAATCTACGGTAACTACGGAGTCTGCGAGATCACCAAGATCGAAGAGCGACCCGATTTCATCGATCCCTCTACCATCACCACGTACTACACCCTGAAATCCCTGAACGATCGCATGGGCAAGGCCATGATCCCCGCCAACCGCATGGATCAGGTTCGCTACGCCCTCACCCGCAAGGAAGCCCGCGAGCTTATCGACAACGTTCCCGCCATCGAAATCGACGACTTCTTCGACGAGGGCCGCAACGTTACCGAGGACCACTTCGCCGCATTGCTGAAGACCGGCGAGCTCGAGAATCTCATCACCGTCATCAAGAGCATGCACGTCCGCATTGCCAAGCAGACCGAGATGGGCAAGAATCCCTCCGCCGCCTACGTGCGCCTCGAGAAGGACGCCAAGGCAAAGCTCTATACCGAGCTGGCCTTCGCTCTGAACATCGAGGAATCCGATGTGGAAGACTACATCACCAAGGTGCTCGAGGGCAACAACCCCCAGCAGTAGCCGCCGCAGGGGCAGCTCAAAGCGCAGCACCGCAAAACGAAACGACAAAAGGGACGGTATCCTTACGGAACCGTCCCTTTTCATACGCACATCAGTTTCGTTCGCAGAAGTCCGCAGATCGTAGAAACCTACTCCCCTTCTATGAGCTTCAGGTAGAGCTCGTAGTGCTCGGGGAGCTCCCGCTTAAAGCTTACAGGGGCGAAGTCCTCTTTGCGCACCATGCAGCAGACGATATCGCCGGACACCAAGGGCTTGTCCTTGCCGGGCTCCATGCCTTGACGGTACACCTCCTGATGGTAAGTGACCTTCACCGAGCTCACCTGAGTGATCTGGGTGGCGACGAAAGCGTCCTCACCGTAACGAAGGGGCTGACCGTAGGAAAGGCTCGCGCTGTAGATGGGGCACATGAAGCCGAGCTCCTCGACCTCCTCATAGGGAAGACCCACCTTCTTAAGGAAGTCAGTACGAGCATCCTCGAAGTACAGTAGGTAATTGGCGTGATACACCACGCCCATCATGTCAGTCTCGGCGTAGCGCACAGTAATAGGGGTGCAAATCTGCACAGGCACGAAAATCTCTCCTTACTTAGTTTGTCAGATACCCTCCGCCAAGAGGCTAGCAGCTCTTGGTTACGAAGGTCGCTCCGAAAGCCTTCGGGCCAATGTGGGCACCGATGGTACTGCCGATCTGCAGGACGTCGTCTACCTTCACGCCGGCCTCTTCTAGACGAGCCTTGAACTTCAGGGCGTTCTCATCACCGCAGGAATAGAGAACGTGGAAGGGATAGCGCTCATCGATGTCGAAGGAGCACACATGCTTCACCACGGCATCGAGGGCCTTCTTCCTGCCCAAGGCAACCTTCATGAGCTTTACGGTTCCGCCCTCACCGAAGCAGATGACCGGCTTCACCTTCGCCACATCGCCCACCTTAGCGGCGGCCTTGTTAAGGCGACCGCCACGAGCCAGATATTCCAGCGTGTCAAGACCAGCAGCAATCTGAATCTTACCGCGCAGATCCTTCAGAGCTTCCTCTATCTGTGCGGCATCAGCACCGGAATCTCGCAGGGAAACAGCCTCATCTACCAGGAACCTCACCATATAGGTAGCACCAAGAGAGTCAATCACGCGAGCTTTATCGCACCCTGCCAGCTCGGCAGCGGACTGCACATGCTCATAGGTGCTCGAAAGACCAGAGGAGAGGGTGATGGCGATAACGTCATCACCGGCTTCCTTAGCTTCAAGGAAGTACTTTACATACTCGGCGATAGGAGCAACCGAGGTCTTGGGGAACTCCTTGGCAGATTCCGCCAGGGAGTAGAACTCGTCCCTATCAAGGCCTATGCCATCGCGGCATTCCACGCCGTCAATGGTGACCACCAGAGGAATCAGGTCGACGCCTATTTCAGCAGCTTCACTCTGAAAGTAATCGCAAGAGGAGTCGACGAGAATACGAATCATAGGAACCAGTCACCTTCATGTATGCACACCGATAGAGAGCCACCCAGGAGCAAACTCCCTGCGCTAATAAATCCGCAGGCTTCAGGCAGCGTTGCTTATCTTACCCTTTTACGGAAGAGATGCGGTCGTGAAGATAGGTAGACAGTCCCTGCGACACCAAATCAGCAACAAAGACGGAATACTCGTCGATGGTCATATCGATATCGGTGGTAAGCCACAGGTGATAGCAGGAAATGATAGAACCCAGTGCATAGGTGCTGCAGATTTCCAGGCGCTCCTTGGGGACATCGCAGAAGGCCTCAGCATCCCGCAGCACGGGCTCCCTGAACCTGCTCACCAACGATCCCATAGTGGAATACTCGAAGAGGTGGCGCACCGCAGCGGGATTCTCCTGGATAGCTGCGTTGAACTCCTGGCAAATGAGGGCGGCGCGACTGCCGAAGAATTCCTCGGCATCGATGAGGAAGTCGATGTAGTCCTTATGCTCATCAGCAGAGGAAAGGGACATGATGGGCACCATGATGCGTCCCACCAGCTCATCGACCATATCGTTGATCATGTCATCGAGGGAGGAATAGTGCAGATAAAAGGTCTTCCTGTCTACCCCGGCCTCTCTGGTAAGGGAGCTGATGGTGATGCGACTTACATCGGGATCAGAGAGGAGCTTCTCGTAAGCATCGAACAGAGCGCGCTTGGTTCTCACAACCCGTCGGTCGGTCTTGCCCTTCTTGTTGGTATTGCTGAGTGAGTTCTCGTTAGAGCGCTGAGTCATAATCCCCTCCTTACCCTCGATCATCTAAGAACTACAGGTCGTTATGAAACGTTAGATATCAGTTACAAAAACCCTACACATTTCATACCAAATGAGTAAATACCCTTTCAAGCCCAAAATGTGTCTTTTTTCATACGTCTAATGCATCTTGACCGAAATATCTCAGTACAATAATTCGTTAGAGCGTTTAATGTGGTCATATAGCAGCGTTAGAAAGGGTTGATGCGAGCGTGAAGCTGGCAAAAGGATGGCATGACTTCTTCGACAAGGACGTCCCCAACCTCGCCCTTCGCATCGTCGCCATGTTCGTAGGCCTGTCCTTCGTGGCCTTCTCCGTGGCCCTCTCCCGTACCACCGGGTTGGGAACCTCCGTTATCTCCTGTGTTCCCGCTGTGCTGAGCTTCCTGACGCCCCTCTCTATCGGTTTGTTCACCTTTGCCCTGAACACGTTGTTCGTCCTTGCCCAGGTGGTCCTCCTTCGCCGGGACTTCAAGCCCCTGCAGCTTCTGTGCATTCCCTTCGTCCTGGTATTCTCCCTGGCGATAGACTTCTTTGTCCCCATCTGCCAGCTCATCCCCATGCCCGTCTACCCCGTGAAGATCTTCTTCAGCCTCGTAGCCTGCTTCTGCACCGCCTTCGGCGTCTGGATCCAGGTTAAAGCGGCTCTTATCATGCTTCCCGGCGACGGCATCGTGCTCACCATTTCCAAGGTCTTCCACACCGATTTCTCGAAGACCAAGATCGCCTTCGACGCTTCGAACGTCATCATCGGCGCCGGCCTCTCCCTGATCACCATGGGCGGCTTGTTCGGCGTCCGCGAAGGTACCATCCTCATGGCCGTTACCGTTGGCCTGATCATCGGCCTGCTGAACAAGACCTTCCCCAACATCGAGTACTACCTGCCCACGGAGGGCCATATCACCCTGACGGCAGACGATCGCCCTGTACCCGAAGAGCGCGAGCCCCAGGAAGCTCCCGAGCCTGCCACCAGCCCCGACGCCACGTGCTAGACGTGAAAGCACTCGCCCCAACACCATGTGTTAAGTGCAAAGTCGCGTTCCTCCACACCGCAAAGCTCCAAGTCCCTGCGCCCCTCCTCCTACGCCCTGTGATACCCTGAGGCGGAAAGCAAAATCCCGCAGAAAGGCCTCCTATGGCTACCAACGCAGAGCTGACTAACGAATACTTCCAGATCATGAACGAGCGCGACGGCGACATTGCCGGCAGGCGCCAGGCCTTCGCCTACATGAAGGAATCTACCGCTATCGTGCATCATCAGGTAGTGGCCTGCTCCTACGTGCCTCGCCTGTTCAACCGGGAGACCCACGACGCTATGGCCACCTGCGCAGAGACCGCCCATCGCATCCTGTGCAAGGTCATGCAGCGCTATCTCGACGACCCAGAGTATCGCACCATCTTCGACTTCGACCCCCGCCTGCAGGACCTGATCCTCATCCCCCGCCGCTACGACGCCCTGCTGCCCTTCGCCCGCGTAGACACCTTCATGAACGAGGACGACTACACCTTCAAGTTCTGCGAGTTCAACGGCGACGGATCAAGCGGTATGAACGAGAATCGCGAGATCACCCATTCCATCGAGAACACCCCCGCCTATCAGGAGATGGCAGCCCGCCACAACCTGGTTCCCTGCGAGCTCTTCGACGCCTGGGTTTCTGAGTTCATCAGCATCTACGACACCTTCGAGAACAAGGTGGAACACCCCCGTTTCGCCATCGTCGACTACCTTGAAAACGGCGTGGTAGACGAGTTCAAGATCTTCAGCCAGCTCTTCGCCGAGAAGGGCTATCCCTGCGCACCGGTAGACGTCCGCGACCTGCACTTCGACGGCCAGGTGCTTACCGATGCTCAGGGCAATAGGGTCGACGCCATCTGGCGCCGCTGCGTCACCAACGACGTCATCGAGCACTGGGACGAGTCCCAAGAGCTTATCGAGGCAGTGCGTGCCGGTGCCGTGGCCCTCATCGGCAGCTTCGCTGGGCACATCGTGCATGACAAGCAGATCTTCAAGGCCCTCTTCGACCCCGCAACCCAGGCCTTCCTCACAGAGGAAGAGCGCCAGTTCGTGCAGGACACCGTTCCTCGCACCGTCTTCCTGAACAGCAACGACATAGATCTCGAAGAGATCAAAGCCAACAAGGACCAGTGGATCATCAAGCCCACCGACGCCTACGGCGCCAAGGACGTGTACGCTGGCTGCTACCTGACCCAAGAGCAGTGGGACGACACCATCAGCCGCTTCGCCGACGAGAAGACCGGCTTCCCCTTCCTGGCCCAGACCTACATCACGCCCTTCAAGACCCTGACCCTGCCTCCCGACGCCAACATCGAAGAGCAAAGCGATGAGGACGTACCTCGCCAGGGCGCTTGGTACAACAACCTAAACGGCCTGTACCTGTACAACGGCCACTTCCAAGGCGTATTCAGCAGGCTGGGACCCCTGCCCACCATCTCGAAGGACATGCAGGGCATCACCAGCGCCACCATCTGGGTAGAGGACTAACGCCAGGTAGCGATCTCCGGCCACATAGACATGGTCTGGAAGCGATTCGCCATGAACTGATCGTCGAAATACGTAGCGTAGAACTCAGCCAGCGGCGTAGCGGGAACTGCGCCGCTCATGCGCTGGAACCAGAACTCCCAGGCAGCGATGGTCATGGCGATATCCACCACCATGATGATGCAGAATGCGCAGTACAGGGGCTTGCGCAAGCGAAGGGGAATGAGATCGATGATGCGCATAACGGGAGCGAGGGCGAGACGTATCCAGGCAAGGCCCAAGGCACCCCAGATTATGCACATGGGCACACTGGTGAATCCCGAGAAGTTGAAGGGATGGCTCAGATAGCTCCAGGCCACGATGCCGTACCAGTTCTCAAGCAGATAGCCACCCAAATATTCCGTCAAGCCACCAAAGACCGCTGCCACCAAAAACAGCAGCAAGGGACTCTTATCGTGAATCTCGTTCAGCACGATAGTGAACACCATGGCCCCTAACCCGTAGATAGGCGAGAAGGGACCCCATAGCAGACCCGCGCGATCCTTCCACACCCCATCCTGAATGAGACTGACGAAGGATTCGCCGATGAGGCCCACCACGGACATGAAGACGAAGATCATCACCAAGTTGTAGCCGGAGAGCTCTATGGCGCCCCGCAACGACGTGCGGCTCTCGATGAGCCGTTGCAGCTTTAAGAACATGAACGGGCTACTCCCCCGCCTGCACGAACTTCAGAAGGGCAGGAAAATCCCGCTGGATCTGCCTGTACCCCGCATCGAAATTCTGCTGCAGCAAGGCAACGTCCCGCTCCTGACCCAACAGTGTCAGATCCTCAGCATAGAACACATAGGCGCGACCCTGCTTCTCCCACTCATCGAGCAGATCGCAGGCCTCGTTATAACGCTGGGAACGCGTCAGCATGGCATCGCGCATCTTGGGCTTGCGCCAGAAGAAGGCCTTGGCCCAAGAATAGGAGTCTTCCTTGCGATAGCCGCGCTTCCTCGTGCGAATAACCACTACCCGCTCGTAGCCGTCATCCTGAATGCGGCGCAGGGGCAGACCGCCACCCCAGGCAAAGCCGCCATCATAGCATACGTGGCCGTTTACCGTAGGAGGCGGCATGAACAGGGGCAAGGTAGAGGAAGCTCGCACCCGAACCATCAGGTCATCGAGGCACTTCACATCATCGCGGGTGAAGTACAGGTCCTCACCCGTATCCCGGTCATATGCAGGGATGCAGAAGTTCGCGGGATTAGCCTGGAAGGTGTCGAAGTCGAAGGGAATCGCTCCTTCGGGCTGGCCAGCCTCCTGATAGATATAATGGGCGTTGAAGAGACCCTTATGGGTAAGGAAGGTCTTCCAATCCCCCACCTGAGGATTCGCCATGAAGGTGGTAAAGGAATCCTTGGCACGCTGACGATTCCGAGACAGATAGTTCACCAGGTTTGAAGAGCCTGCGGACACGCCGTACACCATGTTGAAATACAGACCCTGCTCGAGGAAATAGGAGACCACGGCAGAAGTGTAGGCTGCGCGCATGCTGCCGCCCTCAAAGAGCAGGGCGGTGTTAAAGACATTGCTTTCTAGTTCAGTACTCATGGGGCTGATTATACCCTTCTGTACCAACTGCGAAATTAGGTAGAATGTGCCCATGTGAACAAAACGGGCAGGTAAGCGGATATCTGCCCCTGCGGATAGGAGCACCTATGGCCTACGTTCCCGTCGCTCAAGACACCCCCTGGCAGAAATCTGCTGAAATCGATCCGTCTCGCACTGCCGTGCTGGTCATCGACATCCTCGGCGGAGAGGAAGGGGTCATTGAGCCTCTGCAGGAGATGGCAGACAACGCCGCCCTCATCGTAAAGGCCGCCCGCGCAAAGGGCGTCCCCGTCGTGTTCAGCGACGACGCTCATCTGCCCGGCATCGACCGGGAGCTGCAGCTCTGGGGCGAGCACGGCATTGCTGGTTCCGAAGCCGCCAAGCCCTTGGCAAGCCTAGAACCCCAGGAGGGAGACTACATCATCCCCAAGCGTCGTTACGATGGCTTCTTCCAGACCGACCTCGACCTGACCCTGCGAGAGCTCGGAGTAGACACCCTCATCGCCATCGGCTGCGACACCAACATCTGCGTATTGCAAACCCTCGCCGGAGCCTACTTCCGCGGCTATCGCACCATCGTAGCCGCCGACGCCACCGCCACCTTCCTGGTAGGCGACCAGGAGTCCGGCCTGCAGTACTTCACCCGCTGCTACGACTCCCGCGTGGTGACCACTTCAGACGTTCTGGGATACCTGGCCTAACATGAGAGAGCTGATCCTATCCACCAACGCGGTGGCATCCCAACATCCCATGACCGAGACGGTGAGTCTCATGAAAGAGGCCATCGCCAACGACCCCAACTTTCAGCTTCTGAGCGCTGAGACCATCGAAAAGCCCGACTGCACTTACGTGAAGATGGTCACCGAGTGCGCCCTGAACGGAAGTCGCGGCGAGGAGTACTACCAGCACAAGGGGTTCACCTGGCCCAAAATAAACTTCTTCGTGAACCAGAAGGCCGAGGCTGACAAGCCCTTCGTGTACGCCCGCAGCGCTGACCCCATCAGCGAGGACCTGTGCCCTCAGGCCACCAACCTGGCAGCTCGGGTCATCGATGCGGCTGACGTCTCTCCCACCAAGATTCACGTGGTCACCAACTATAAGGCGCTGGCCCTTGTAGCGGGAGGAATCCTGTTGTTCGCCCTGATCATGGGGATCTTGTCTTTATAGACAATTACCAAAAATCGCTTCGCCCAGGCGAAACGACCGAGCCAATGCGAATGAAGCCGCAATAGCGACTGTGCGAATACTTACGGGCTGAAGGAAACCAAATAATTAATAAAACAATGAGGGGCGCGTAACGCGCCCCTCATCATATCGCTTATCAGGTGAAGGATTCTCCTCGTTGATACCGAAGGCGCTTCCCTCACTAGAACCTGCGAGCAGAGCCCTTCAGGTACTTGCCGTTGATCTTCAGCTTGCCGCCAGAGATCTTCACCTTGCTATTGCCGATAACACCATAGCCCTTCTTAGAGGTGACCTTGCCAGTGCAGCTCTTAATAGTGCCGCCCTTCAAACCGGCGATGCCAACGCCCTTCTTATCGGTTACGGAAAGCTTCACCTTGTTCAGGGAGATCTTGTTGTCACACCACAGGGCACCCTTCTTCTTTCCGCTATAGGAAGACTTTGCGGTTAGAGAGCCCTTGTAGATGGTCATCTTGCCATGGCTTCCCACGCCAACGTTCTTCGTAGCGGAACCATAGGTGGTGCAGCTAGTGAGCTTCATGTAGCCATGAGCGATGATGCCCCGATAATAGCCCTTGCCGGTGATCTTCGCGCTGCTACCAATCAGGTTCTTCTTTACGTAAATACTATCGCCCTTACTTCCCGTAGCCTTGGCATACAAGGACTTACCAGAAACCGTTAAACTGCCACTAACGAACAGGGCGTCCTTGCCGGTAAAGCTGCTTGTGCACTTGCTGAACTTCGCGCTATCAGACACAAGCGCGGCGACGGAGCTTGACCCCGTTGCAGATGCGGTGATCTTAGAGCTAGAACCGGAGAAGTAACCGCAGCTGACAAGAGAAACAGCGCCAGAACCCGTATCCTTTGCCGTTACAGTACTGCTCGATACGGTGAACTTTCCGGAAGAAAAGATGCCGAAAGAATCCTTACCTGAAGACGTCGCGGTAACCTTCGCGCCATTCTTTGCAGTGAAGGAGCCTCCGCTCCAAATAGCGGCAGCAACATACGTACCCTCAGAAGAAGGGGTCGTCGAGAGCTTAGAGGCAGAGGAAACCGTAGCCTTATCGATCACGAGATTGCCGTTTGCCAGCAAGGTAATAAAGGCATAGGAGTTACCAGAGCAAGTGACCTGAGCGGAACCGGAAACGGTCATATTGCCAGCAGATTCAATGGCGGACGTCTTCAGAGAGCCAGGGCCTTTAATGCTCACGTTAGGGGCATCGAAAACCATTCCTGGTGCAACATAGTTGCTGCCGGTGAGAACCACGTTAATCTGAGCAACGTTCGGATAGTTAAGGTTCGCCAAGACAGCGGAACCCGTGTAGTTCACGTTGTTCATGGTGATGGTGAGACAGCTGGAGTCGCCCGTCACGGTTACACCTGCAACCGCAGAATAGTCGACAGAGCCATCTGCAGTTTTGGCCAGTTCCTCTGACGAGGCAATTCCCGCGATCCCTTCATCCCCGATTCCCTGCACCGCTGAAGCTGCAGCGGGGACATCCTGATCAGACAATGCCAAAGCTTGCTGCGGGGCCACGAGACCCGCGCCGAATAATGCCAGAGCAATAGCCGTCATAGCAGCAGCAAGACCAGCAAGCCCCTTCTTGCACAACGCACTCATACATGTTCCTTCCTCGCAGTGTATGGGTACGAAACGAGCGAAAAGCAGACACGAACGCCGCCTGTTTTTAAACGCTCGTCACGACTTGTTTAATTTTACCAAACGCTCTGAGGTACATGGAAGGTCATAGGAAACAATGCGCCAACATAAGGCTCGTAAGCCCAACAATGCCCAGACGAACTACCTGTCAGACGTCTATCGTCAATTAAAAAAGCAGCCGAGCAACTAGCGCTTCACTTCGAGAGGCGCACGGAAATAGCAGAGCTTGTCGGAGCAATGGGCGCACCGGAGAGAGGCGTTGGTGCGATCATCGAAGCGCTCGGGATGCCTGATGAAGGCAAGCTCCCAGCGAAGGAGCACCACCACAGAGAGCAGCACCAGCAGCCAAGCAAAGGGGGTCTCGAAGAACAGAAGCAAAAGCGGCGTGGTGGTCATGATGGCGTCCCAATTGAATATCTGGCAGGTGGTGCAGCAACGGTTCCTCATGAAGAAGAGCTGCAAGGGACACCAGAACACCACGCACACCATGTCGAAGAAAAAGAAGAACATGGTCCAGAGCATAATGGTGCGCTCATTCAGCACGTCGAAGTACCAGAGGCCCAAGCCCAGCAGCACGTTGGCAACAACCCAGAAGATCATTACCGGAACAATCTCCTTAACGCGGTTGCGGCGAATATCCCAGATCAGCTCCTCGTCAGCAGTAAGGTCCTCCTCTTTGAAGGGAATCTGACGCAGCAGCTTGATGTCTCGAAGAACCTGACCGACGGACTGTACCACCTGATTGGCGGCATCAATCACGCCATCCTTAGTTTCCACCAGAGCAACCTTGCCGTCTTCCACCACAGAACGAACGAAGGACACCAGGGCCTCGCGTCCTCCCCGGAAGGTCTTGGCCGTGGGAACCTGATACCTGCCGTACTGCTTCAGGCTGCCCATAGAAATAGCTGCTTCAGGGGCAAACTTCGAGAGAATGTCCACCAAAATGGCAATGAAGAAGAAATCGACGGAGTTGAAGCCGTGGGCAATGCCGAAGTACTCGGTGACATCCAACAGCTCCGGGTGCACCACGAACAGGTAGATTGCATAGCCGAAGATGATAGTGCGCACCGCAAGGCGCAGGGCATACTGCTTGAAAAGACCGGTTGCCTGCAGATTCTTCGCTCGCTGAGATAACGCCACGTGCCTCTCCTCTCCTTATTTCGAGGAGGGATTGTAGCACCAAGCAGATTCCCAACGACGAACATGGGGGGATCCTCCGAGGAAAACGCAAATCGGGCGGCCCCGAAGGACCGCCCGAAGAGTCTCATCGCTCACGCATAAGCGCTGCAGCGATATCACCGAAACTCAGAAAGGTGAGCTAACGGCTAATCTCGCTACACCTCGCGGGTAGAGGTGCTGTACATGATGCCGGTGTTGGGGATATCAACCACCTTCTTGGCCTTCATGGTGAAGGTCACCTTCTGGTTCTTCTTGCTACCCAGGTTCTTGCTGGTCACGGTAGTGCTGCCAAGCGTCTTACCGTTGCCATCTTTGATGGTCACCTTGGTGGCAGCGATGGTCGTGGTCTTGCCGCTGATCTCGGAGGTGAAATCACTGTACTTAGTCTCGCCGCCAACCTTGTAGAAGGAGCGCAGCTTGTACTTGTTAGTGGCACCATAGGTCACATTGTCAGTGAAGCTGGTCACGTTGTTGCCGAGGGTCTTGTACAGCTTACCGTTCTTCCATACCTCAACGCCGCTGTAGTAGTACTGCAGGTCCTCAGAGATGGTGGTAGAGAAGCTGATCTTGGTCTGCTTCAGAGAGGTGCCGGTAGACTTCAGGCTCTTCACAGGGGATGGAGTTGAGTACGCATACAGATTCACGGTGTCAGAGTACACCGTGCCATCGGAATCCTCGTAGTAGATGGTGAACACGTTATTCTGGCAGTAGTTCAGCAGGGTGGTGTCGACGCCGCCGCTATACGTGCTTTGAGCGATGCTGGGGTGCACCATGCGGAGGGTGTAGTAACCGTCCTCATCTACAGCAGGCCACGCAGCGCTGGAATAGTTATCACCGCTGAAGCGAAGCTTGCCGCAGTACAGATAGAGGTCACCGGATTTATAGGCCGTGTCATAGTTGGCCAGATCATCATCATCGACCTTGTTGCAGGTAATATAGACGCGAGAAAGCCTATCAACATTGGCGACCTTGAAGCGCAGGTCTGCATACAAACCTTCAACAGCGCCATCGCTGTCGGCGGAGGTTGTACGATAGAGGTTGCAGCCAGCTGGGTCGAACTTAACGAATGGCGTGGTGCCATCTACTACCGCCTCAGCGGAGATGTAGGCACCATAGATGTAATAGCTGCTGCCCCATCCGGAAGAATCGGCAGCAGAAACAGAGAAATTCACCGACGATCCCGCAGCTAACGTATACGTGAGCACATCGGATTGGGTCATGTTCGTAACCGAAGAAGAACCAAGCTTCCACACAACCGGATTAGCATCAGTAGCAACATCGCCAGAGCGATTTACGTAGCTACGAACAACGGTGATGTCCATCTTGAAATTGCTGGTGTTCTTAATAGTCCAAGAATCAGATGGATTAGAGCTGTTAACGGCGATGCCCGTATCGAAATCGAGCTTATCTGTATTGCCATCAATGGTGATGACGTGGGTAGAACTGTCGTACGAGCTGGCCTGAGCCTGTCCGGGAATCAGCAGCAAGGCGAAAAGCGCTGCTACGAGAAGTGCAAGGCCTCCTCGTACGAACTTCTTCGTATAGGTCGCGTTCATGACGCCCCCTTTCTCTTCGAGGTCTTACACCCACATAGGTGCCTGATCCTGCCTCAATTATAGAAGGGGGAATTCCCACAAAAATGGGCCTTGTGTCCCAAAGAAAGAGGGTGAAATGAGCCGCTTTTCGTTGCCCTTTCAGATTCCACAAACGTTCTGGCCAGCATTCCTCGCATAAAGCGCCTATAAGCCGCCTTACTTCTTACGGAAAAAGCCTTTCAGGGTTCCCAGGATGTTGCCCGCAGTCTCCGCAGCACCATACACCGGGTCATCTCGCATATCGCTCTTGGCCTGCAGGTAGTCATCCTTGGTTTCTTGAAGCACCGCATCCTTCATAGACCAATAGGATTCCCGAACGACGCCACTGGTAAAGGTCTTCGCGCCTTCGGCGATGAGCTCGCCCTTGTGGTCAGCCATACCCTTGAAGGTTGCCGAAGCAACCTCAGACGCGGAGGGAGCGCCGTTGCAGCTCTGCATGAGCTCCCCATACACCAAGCCATATTCAGCGTTCAAAGGACCAGCGCAAAGAGCCGCTTCGAACCCCGCCGCATCAGTGCTGGCTTCCGCAAGCTGGCGAACCTGATCTATGAGGGACTCTGCCCTGCCCTTCAGGGCAGGATCGGAACAAGACTGCAGGTAGGGCGCGAGCATCCCCACGCGCACCTCATACTGCGCCTGTACGCTTTCATTCATAGCTCTCCCCTTCCGTTGCAATTCGAGCCCATCTTAAGACGGCCGGCCATCGCGCGGCATTTGCAGTGCGCGACACCATACGGCTTGCACGGTCCCGGCCATCGCACGGATTGTGCGATCCCGACCATCGCGTGGCTTCCGCGACCGCAATCCTTACTTATATATAGTAGTTGCGAGAAATGCGCCAACAGTCCCAAACCCGCAAAGCGTGCCATTCCATCAAATCCCTGAACCTGCCCAGAAGAAAGCTCGCTTCAGGGACGAAACCCCAGCAAGAGGCTACTATGGGCACCATGCACAACCATTCGCGATTCACCGTCGCGTAAATCGTCCGCAACGACAACCAACAACGACCACTCATCACAAGGAGAAGGACATGGGCAAAACTCGTTTGGCAGTCATCGGCTGCGGCATGCTGGGAAACGTCCTGGTAGATGCCTATAATCAGGGGCTTTTAGAAGATTATGAGATCGTCGCCGTTCTGGGACGCACTCCCGAAAAAGCCCAGGCCCTGGCAGAGAAAGCCAACTGCGCTGTGGCAGGAGACATTAACGAGCTGCTGTCCTTCAAGCCCGATTACGTCGCCGAAATGGCCTCAGTAGAATCCGTCCGGGACAACGCCATCCCCATCCTGAGAAGCGGCGCGAACTTCGTCGTCCTCAGCATCGGCGCCTTTGCCGACAAAGATTTCTACGAAGAGGTTGCCGCCACCGCCAAAGAGCACAACGCAAAGGTGCACATTGCCTCTGGCGCCGTTGGCGGCTTCGACGTGCTGCGCACCATCTCCCTCATGGGCTGCTCCCGCGCCTATATGGAAGGCCACAAGAACCCCAAAGCGTTGCAGAACACCCCTCTGTTCACCGAGGATCTCATGACTACCGAGGATGCCGTCGCCTTCGAAGGAACCGCTAAGGAAGCCATCGCCTTCCTTCCCACCAAGGTGAACGTCTCTATCGCCACCGCCCTCGCAACGGTAGGCCCGGAGAATCTGCAGTTCAGTATCACCAGCACCCCGGGTTTCGTGGGCGACGATCACCACATCGTGGCAGAGGGACCTGGCGTTAAAGCTGACCTGGATATATACTCAAGCACCGCCGAAATCGCGGCCTACAGCGTAGTCGCCGTCCTGCAAAACGTGGCCTCACCCGTGATGTTCTAGCCCAAGATTTCGTCACCAGACACAATTTGCGGGCACGAAAAAGGACATTTCGTCAAGAATGGGTAATATTTCTGGCATAAACTATACACTCTTCATACAGATTTCCTATTATGTAGTTTTATCTACATATGGGAAGAAATAGAGAGAAATTCCAGCGTTTTCTGACGGGAAACTGCTAGCCTTCCCTTCCCATGAAGCAAAGCCCTGGCGCAATGACGCGTCGGGGCTTTTCTATGATCGCACGCATGCGGGCAATACGACACTCGCCACTGGGCCAAACCGGCGCATATTCCATAAAACATGCTTTTACCTGGGAAAACGATAAATTATTTACACAGTCTCCTCGGGAAGTTGCATTTCCGCCCCTCGTTCACCCCCGCAAGACGAGGACAGAGAGCGTGTCGAAGAGACCCTTCGAAAACCCGCGGAACTGCCCTTACGACAGCGGGGGATTTAAGAGCCATCCACCTTGCCGAAAACAACCCGTATATTTTGTGGAATCCTCTGAAATCGGGGCTCCTCCCCCGCCAAGACCTAGACAACCGATACTATGTATGCATCGCGAGAGCCGAGTCCGCCTGAAGGCGCTGGCGCAGACGCAGCTATGCATGCGTAAGGTTCCCGATCGATCATCCCCCGTGAATCACATTCATAGCACTCCTTGTACGCCCCTTAGGGCGCATTTGGCGTGCCCTGAGGCGATGGTCGGCTTTATTGGCCTATCAAGGAGATGCTTTTGAACAGCGATAGTAAGCGCTTCAGCGCAGCAATTATGACGGTTGGCATTACCGCCGTACTGGCTCTGGCTCTGTTTGCCGTGACCCTCCTCTGCCCTTCCAGCGCGGAAGCTAAGACCAAGGTCACCTGGAACTCCCCCGTGCAGTGCTCCTACTACACCGAATGCGGAGCTCGCACTGCCAGCGGAACCGCCGTCACCTCGAAGAGCATGGGCGTTGCCGTCCCCTACAACAAGGTCGTCTCTAAGAAGACCTGGAAGAAGGGATCGAAAGCCTACAAGCGCTCCCATTTCTACTATGGCGAGAAGCTGGAACTGAAGCACGGTAAGCGCACCGTTAAAGTGAAGGTAGTAGACTGCGGCGGCTTCGGCTACTGCGGCCAGTACTACAAGGGCAAGTGGGCACCTCGCCTCTTCGATCTGCAGATCGCGGTGAAGAAGAAGCTGAAGTGCGGCAGCACGGACATCATCACGTGGCGAATCATAAGCTAGGCGTATAGAAGAGGGACTCTGGTTGCAGGGTCCCTCTTTCTGTTTGGGTGATACCATGAGCGTACGCGAATTGCCCGAGACAGCAAGCGCAAGGAGGCCTCCCATGACCCATGACGCTGTTCTTCAGAGAATCATCGACGACCGCATCATCGCCATCGTGCGAGGCGTCCCTAAAGAGAAGATCCTCGACACCGCCCGCGCCATCTCTGACGGCGGCATCCGTTGTCTAGAGATCACCTTCGACCACGAGTCCCCCAATGGGGAGCGCGAAACCCTGGAATCTATCGAGCTTCTGGCTACCCATCCCGAGTTGGGCATCATGGTAGGCGCCGGCACCGTCATAGAGCCTGCCGAAGTGGTGCGCGCTAAGGATGCAGGCGCCCACTACATCGTCTCTCCCGACACCAATCCTCAGGTCATCGAGCTCACACGAAGCTTGGGGCTAGTTTCTATCCCCGGCGCCTACACCGCCACCGAAGTGCTCTCCGCCCACAAAGAAGGGGCCGACATCGTGAAGCTCTTCCCCGCCGGCCTCATGGGCCCCTCCTACTTCAAGGCCCTCATGGGTCCTCTGGGATTCATCAAGTTCTCCGCCGTGGGAAATATCAGCAAGAGCAACATCCGGGATTTCCGCGACATAGGCGTCACCTGCTTCGGCATCGGCGGCAGCTTGGTAGACAAGAAAGCCATTGCCGCAGGGGAATTCCACAAGATTACGGAAACCGCCAAGGGACTCATGCAGGCCCTGGGCTAGCCGCGACCTTTCGCTCATGCAATCCCAAACCGTGCAGGCGCAGGACTGCATATGAGCCGCAAGCTCGCATCACGTAAAGCAGCCCGCACGCATTGGGAAGGGGATCTCATGGGCTACGTCATCACTTTAGACACAGGAACCACCAACACCAGAGCAACGCTGCTGCGCCACTCCGGCGAAGTGGTGGCACAGGTCAGCACCGCAGTGGGCGTCAGAGACACCGCCATCACCGGAAGCAATAAGAAGCTGACCCTGGCAGTACGCGACGCCTTAAGCAAGCTGGTAGAGGACGAGGGCATCACCTTCAGGGACGTGAAGCGCATCATGGCATCGGGCATGATCACCTCGAACGTAGGACTGGTAGAGATTCCCCACATCACCGCTCCGGTCACCATGAACGACCTGGCACTGCAGGTGCAAGAGATTCTCATCCCCGACATTTGCCCCATTCCCTTGTGCTTCATCCCCGGCGTAAAGAACAGCGATCAGCCCGTCACCCAGGAAACCGCTGCAGCTATGGACATTATGCGCGGTGAGGAAACAGAGGTCTGGGGCGTGACCCCTCAGCTGACGCCCGGTAAGCCTGCCCTGCTAGTACTCCCCGGCAGTCACATGAAATTCGTCGCCCTCGATGAGGAGCAGCGCATCACCGGTTGCATGACCTCTATCAGCGGCGAGCTCTTAGATTGCATCGTAAAGAACACCATCATCGCCGACTCGACCAACCGCCTCTTCCCCACCGAAGACATCTACGACAGGGAAATGGTGCTAGAGGGCTACGAAAGCGGCCGAGCTCAGGGATTGGGCCGCGCTTGCTTCACCGGACGCATCATCAGCCAGTTCGCCCATCTAAGCCCCGAAGCGGTGGCCAACTTCATCTTAGGCGCCGTGCTGTCCTGCGACATTCAGGCCATCACCAGCAACACCTGCATCACGGTGCCCGAAAACGCCCAGGTGGTCATCGCCGGCAAGAACCCCTTCCGCCAAGCCATGGCCGACATCATGACCCACGCAAAGCTCTTCGGCCAGGTGCAGACCCTGGTTCCTGACAGCCGCCTGCCCCTAAGCGCCGCAGGAGCACTGGCAATCGCCGGTGCGATGGACCATACTGACAACCTGACAGCGTAAGCACAGACACCAAGCCAGGAGCACATGAACCGCAAGTACTTCTTCTTCGACTACGACGGCACCCTTGCCGTTCCCCATACCTATACCATCCCTGAATCGACCCGAGCCTGCCTTAAAGCTCTGGAAGATCAAGGGCATTTCGTCGCCCTGGCAACGGGGCGACTGCAGTGCAACGCCCTCGACTACGTGAAATCCGCCAATATCCGCAACATCGTGGCTGATGGCGGCTACTCCGTCACCTACGAAGGCGAGCTAGTGTGGATGCAGCCCCTGCCCCTGGCTCCCGTGCAGAAATGCCTGCGCAGGCTCGATGCAGCAGGCGTTCCCTGGGCGGTCACCACGGAAAACGAGCTGAAGCGCTACACCAACAACCCTCGCTTCGACGAGATCTCCGGGGACTACTATGTCCCCACCACCTATGACCCCACCCTGACCATCGATGACCTGACCCAGGTGCACAAGATCTACATCCCCGCCAAGCAGGGACAGGAAGCCGACTATGAACGTGCTGGCCTCTTAGAGGGCGTTCCCTGGGTACGCTACACCTCTGACACCGTGTTCGTTGAGCCCATGGAAAAGTCCGTGGGCGTGAAGAAGATGATGGATATCCTGGGCGCTCCCTATGAGGACGTGGTGGTCTTCGGCGACGGCCTGAACGACGTGAGCATGTTCCTGCCCGAATGGACGAGCATCGCCATGGGCAACGCCAAGGCGCCCCTAAAGGAGCTGGCAGACTACATTACCGACGATTGCGATAAGGACGGCATCCTGAAGGCATGCCAGCACTTCGGCTGGGTGCCCCAGACGCTATAGCTCTCGCACCACCTGCAGGCCCAAGCGCTGGGCCAGCGCATCAGCCTCGGGAATGCCCGCCAGAAGCTTGTCAGCCCTATGGCAATCGGAGGACAAAATGACCTTGCCGCCTGCATCGGCAATGCGCTTTAGAAGGGGAACCGACGGATAGGGCTCGCTGCGATAGCCCTTCACCACCGCGCCGGTGTTTATCTCGAAGAGAGCTCCCTGACCAATGAGGGCATCGAGAGCGGCCTGGGAGGCGGCCACATACCGCGGGTCGCTTTCGTCGAAGAGAGCGTTCCCCTCATTGAACTTGGTCACCAAGTCGAAATGGCCCACGACGTCGGCCCCGGTAACTTGCAGCACCTGGGCAACCTGAGCGTAGTATTCCTCGCAGAAGGCCAGGTAATCACCGTCAAAGTACCACTGCACATCGCGGATGAAGTCTTCCTTGGAATTGTCGACAGGCACATACGTGCCCTCATGCAGCACGTAGTGCACCGATCCGATGACGAAATCGTAGCCATCGGTAGGCATGCGGGAGAAATAGTCCTGTTCCACACCGCAGAGAATGCGAATCCTGCCAGCATACTCCCGCTTCAGGGCTTCAACCTCTTGACGATAGCGATCGGTGTTCTGGCGGGACATGGCGTAGGACTCGTCGAAGAAGGTGTAGCTATGGCCGGAGAACCCCAGCGAGGGACAACCTGCCTGCAAGGCAGCTTCCACCGTTTCCCGCAGCGTGCTCGCACCGTCGCAGTAGGTGCTATGAGTGTGGAAGTTTGAATAGGCCATGAGCTAATCTCCCGTTTCCGATTGGCGAATCCTTTTCAGAGCAGCCTGCGGACCCCGTTCTCCCATTCACCTGCGAAATCGTTCGCAAACTTCAGCGGGACCATCTGCAGACTCTTGCAGACTGCACAGCCCATGATAGAGCAAGGGCTCTCAACGAGGCCGAACGTTACGATTTGGTTTCCCCTCTTTTGCCAGTTGGTAACAGAGTCGGCGAGAAAACATGCCTGAAACATTGACCAGGCATCCTTACGTCATTGACATCCGCGACGTAAGGATACGCCATGAAGCCAACCAAGTACGCAGCTGCAAACCACACCTCCCGCACCAAGGCCCAGAAGCGCACGTTCGAGCAGCGCAAGCTCGAGAAGGCTCCCCTGATGACCGCACGTGCCAAAAAGGCCGCAATCGCGTAGTTTCACCGCTTACCGCACCATCAGGCGAAGCCAAGGCGCTGCGATCATGCGCAGTTGCCAGGCGAGCCCGATGCGTTACGGCCATGGGCAAACACCCACAAGACCACATAGCGCTCACGCAGAGGCACTGGTATCATCGGCTGAGAAAATCCGAGAGAAAGCACCGCTATGCCTCATTCATTCGGACCGGACACCTCCTGGTCCCTTAACGACGATGTGCTCACCGTGAGCGCAACCGGCCCCCTTCGCACCCCTGCATGGGACGCTTCAGCCTGGGAAAGCCGCGATCAGGTCCGGACCATCGTCCTAGAAGAGGGGATCACCGTCATACCCGCCCTGTGTTTTCAGGACTACGCCTTCTTAGAGACGGTGCAGCTTCCTAGCACCCTCACCTATCTTGGCGCAAAGGCTTTCAGGAACTGCCCCCAGCTTCAGGCAATCGAGCCGCTCTGCGACATCCGCAGCATCGAAAAGGATGCCTTCGAAGGCACGCGACTGAATGAGCTGCAGGACAAGCTCAGGGAGGCTCCTGCCGCCATTCGCCCCTACGAGCAGCTCTCCGGTGACCACGCCGAGGCTATCATCACCGACGCCATGCGCAACCTTCTTACAGGCGTTCCCTACGATCAGCAGCTGGAAAGCTACACTGCCTGGGTATCCGAGAAGGAGAACCACGCCAAGGCAACAGCGCGCAAGTTCAACGAGAACGCAGCTAAGGCCCTGGTGGTGAAAGAAGGCATCGTGGTGGGCATCGCATTCGAAACCCACATCGGCGAAAGCCTGCTCATGAACTCCGGCAATTGGGAGCCGGTGAAGTTCCGTCCCACCGCCTTCAGGTTCCTGCACGACGACATCATCGCTTGTCGCTGGTCGAAGATGGAGTTCGCAGGCTAGTAAAGGGACGAGGAAGCGACAAAAGATATGCAAAAAGGGGGATGGCCCGCGGGCCATCCCCCCTTTTTGTCTTGCAACCTTAATACGTGGTGGCGTAGGCCTTGGTCATAAGCCAGCTATCGCCCTCACGGGACAGATCGATGTCCATCTGCAGGGGCCAAAGATTGCGATCCTCCCCAAACATGGAAGCATCTACCAGGCTCTTTCCACGAAGATGGGCCTCGTCGCCGTTCAGCTGCACGTCAAGGTCCTCATGATTCACATGGAAGCAGCTCTGGGAACCGTCTACCACGTTCTCGATGAAGTCATACTTGGGGTAGGAATCCCCCGTTCGATACACAAATTCAAAGGGGTCGTCTAACAGGTCTTCCAACCCGGAGGCGTCCTTATCCATCAGGCAGTGGTACATCTCCCTGTAGGCGTTTGCAACCAGCTGCTTGTCTAAAGCGGCATCTACCGTACTTCGGCTTTCGCCGGTACTTCCACCGTCGCTCATAGGAACCTTTCTGCGAGGGAACATGACTGCGGCCCCCTATGGGCCGCGCGAGGTCCTTGTGAACCTGTAGCTAGGGTATGATAACGCACTTTCACCACGACAATGCAAGGGAATCGTCCAAGAACACAGAATGATTGCACCGCAATTCCATAGCTAGTTTCTATGCATACTCCCACTGTCGATAAATCAATTACGCGCATATCGTAGCTAGACAGATTTACATTTCTGTTGGTTATCCACAAACGAGGGATAACGAGGCGATACCTATAATTGAAAGGGCATGGTCAGGCGTATGTCCAGGTCATGCAAGTCGTCACGACGAAAGGAGTTTCACCCATGAGCACTGTTGCCATCGTTGGCACCTTCGACACCAAGGGAGATGAGTTCGCCTACGTTAAGGACCGCTTCGAGGCCCTGGGCGTCAGCACCCTCACCATCCACGTTGGCGTCTTCGACCCAACCTTCACCCCCGATGTATCTAATGCAGAGGTCGCCAAGGCCGCTGGCGCAGACATCGCCGAGATCGTCGAGAAGAAGGACAGGGCCCTTGGCACCAAGACCATGTCCGAAGGCATCGCCACCCTGCTCCCTCAGCTATATGAAGAGGGCAAGTTCGACGGCGTGATCTCCCTGGGAGGCTCTGGCGGCACTTCCATCGCCACCGCCGCCATGCAGAAGCTGCCCATCGGCGTCCCCAAGATCATGGTTTCCACCATGGCTTCCGGTGACACCTCCCCTTATGTGGGCGCATCCGACATCTGCATGTTCCCCTCTATCGTTGACGTTTCCGGCATCAACAGCTTCAGCACCGTCATCTACAACAATGCGGTAGCCGCTATGACCGGTATGCTGAACACCCCTAAGCCCGAGGCCGTCGAGAGCAAGCCTCTCATCGCAGCCACCATGTTCGGCGTAACCACCCCTTGCATCACCAAGGCTCAAGAGTACCTGCAGGATCAGGGCTATGAGGTTCTGGTATTCCACGCAACGGGTACTGGTGGCAAGTGCATGGAAGCCCTGGTAGAAGGCGGCTTCATCTCAGGCGTTCTCGACCTGACCACCACCGAGTGGTGCGACGAGACCGTAGGTGGCGTACTGGCAGCAGGTCCTGACCGCTGCTCCGCCGCAGCCATCAAGGGTGTTCCCGCTGTTGTCAGCGTCGGCGCTCTCGACATGGTGAACTTCGGCCCTATGGACACCGTTCCTCAGCAGTTCGCAGACCGCAACCTGTACCCCCACAACCCCACGGTTACCCTCATGCGCACCACCGTTCCCGAGAACGTGGCCATCGCCAAGAACATCGCCCGCAACGTGAACAAGTCTACGGGTCCCGTATCCTTCATGTTGCCTCTGGGCGGCGTCTCTATGATCGATGCCCCTGGTCAGCCTTTCGAAGGCGTAGAGGAGGACAAGGCCCTCTTCGACACCCTGAAGGCCGAGCTCGACACCGATAAGGTAGAGATCATCGAGGTGGACGCCCACATCAACGACGATGAGTTCGCTCTGGCAGCTGCCAAGAAGCTCATCGAGCTGATGAATAAGTAAAACCGATCGGTGCCAGCTTACGGGCTGGCACCAACCTTGAGCGCTTCGGCATCTTCCGCCTCGTATTTGTGGATCGCGCCGAAGCCCACGTAACCAAACGTATTCCCAGCCCTTTTTGGGCGAAGAAAGCAGCCCTCTATGGGCGAAACAACGAGCAAAGGAGAAACACAATGCTTGACATGACCCGCGCAGAGATCCTCGATCGCTTCCGTAAGTCCCTGGCTGAGGGCAACATCATCCTCGGCGTTGGCGCTGGCACCGGCATCACCGCAAAGTCCTCCGAGGCTGGCGGCGCAGACCTGTTCGTTATCTACAACTCCGGTCGTTTCCGCATGGCTGGCCGCGGCTCTCTGGCTGGCCTGCTTTCCTATGGCGATGCAAACCAGATTGTTGTCGAGATGGGCGCCGAGGTTCTGCCTGTCGTCAAGGACACCCCTGTTCTGGCTGGCGTCTGCGGCACCGACCCCTTCCGCGTTATGCCTAAGTTCCTGCAGCAGCTGAAGGATCAGGGCTTCAACGGCGTTCAGAACTTCCCAACCGTCGGCCTGATCGATGGCGTGTTCCGCAAGAATCTGGAAGAGACCGGCATGGGCTATGACCTCGAGGTCGAGATGATCCGCGAGGCCCACAAGCTCGACATGCTCACCTGCCCTTACGTATTCGACGAGGAGCAGGCAAAGGCCATGACCGAGGCTGGCGCTGACCTGATCGTTGCTCACATGGGTCTGACCACCGGCGGCACCATCGGTGCTGAGACCGCTAAGAGTCTCGATGACTGCGTCGAGATCATCTCTGGCATCGTAAAGGTCGTTAAGGAGACCAACCCTGAGGCTATGGTCATCTGCCACGGCGGTCCTATCTCCCAGCCTGCTGACGCTGCTTACATCATCGAGCACGTTCCTGGTATCGACGGCTTCTTCGGCGCTACTTCCATCGAGCGCCTTGCCGCTGAGAAGGGTATCCGCGAGCAGACCGAGGCCTTCAAGAGCATCAAGAAGTAACTGAATCTCGCAGTTTCCTCGCAGCTTTCTGCAACATTCGGCGCCGGCTTCAAACGTTTTCTAATGCTTGGAGTCGGCGCTATGAATGTAAACTATTGAGAAGAAATCCTGATTAGCGCTATTTCCCTGGTAAAGGGGTGTAAAATAGCGCCAGAGATAAACGATCATCGAGAGAGAGGATCATCCAATGAAGTTTGTATGCCCCGTATGCGGTTACGTTGAGGAGTTCGACGGCGACGAGCTGCCCGCCGATTTCGTCTGCCCAGTATGCAAGGTTCCTGGCGAGAGGTTCATTAAGCAGGCTGGCGAGATGACTTGGGCTGCTGAGCACGTTGTAGGCGTTGGCAAGGCTGAGGGTGTTCCCGAGGACATCATCGAGGGCCTCCGCGCTAACTTCGAGGGTGAGTGCTCCGAGGTTGGCATGTACCTGGCAATGGCTCGCGTTGCTCATCGCGAGGGTTATCCTGAGATCGGCCTGTACTGGGAGAAGGCAGCCTACGAGGAGGCAGAGCATGCCGCTAAGTTCGCTGAGCTCCTGGGCGAGGTTGTCACCGACTCCACCAAGAAGAACCTCGAGATGCGCGTAGAGGCCGAGAACGGCGCTACCGCCGGTAAGTTCGAGCTGGCAAAGCGCGCTAAGGAGCTGAACCTGGACGCCATTCACGACACCGTTCATGAGATGGCTCGCGACGAGGCTCGTCACGGCAAGGCTTTCGCTGGTCTGCTGAAGCGCTACTTCGGCTAATCAGTCTCGCCGGCGCACCGCTAAAGCTGAATCTGCCTGCAGATACACAGCTAAAGCTAACCGCACACTTAACGAGATTTCGCACCTAGCGAACGCAAGGGGCCGCTCTTCGGAGCGGCCCCTTCTTCGTGGGCTAACCTAAGGCAATATCAGATATGAACCGAAACACGGCACTTGGCAAACTCTGGCACAAGCCATGCCTTATCGGTATATGAAGCTCAAACCAAGAAAGCTGACGTTACAGCTCTTCGAGAACCTTGTTCACCATAGAGGGATAGTCGCTGATGATCGCGTCTGCGCCGATGCCGATGAGATAGCGCATCTCGTCCTCATCGTTAATCGTCCAGTAGCGCACCGCCACATTGGCCTTGTGGGCATGGTTCACGATGTAGGGCTCAGCCAAGTCCTGACCGTAGTAGCTCATGGGAATCTCCATGGCGTCGAAGGCGTAGTAGCCAGGCTCGCGATCGATGCCGAGCAGAGCATCGACATACAGACCCACCATGTCCGTAACGCCAGCAGAGCGCATCATGTCAGGATACTCGCTGTCGAAGTACTCGGTGATCTCGGAGTTGAAGGTGCCAACCACCACGTCATCAAGAAGGTCGCGCTCGCTCAGGATGCGATACAGCTCATCGGTAGCCGCATAGCCCAGCTCATCGGAATCCTTGATCTCGATGATGTAGTCGAAATCGCCCTTGCCCTGCAGGTAATCGAGGACGTCCTCGAGCAGGGTGGCGCGCAAGTCATCGGGAACCGCATCGTTGCGCAGACCCGCATAGGGATAGCTACCGTCCTCCGCCTGGAAGCCCTCACCAAAGTTCAGCTGGCGCAGCTCCTCGTAGGTGTAGTCGCAAACTTTGGCATCGGCAACGCCGAAGACGTCTGTGGAATCCGTCGTTCTATCAAGGGTATCGTCGTGCAGCAGGACAAGCTTGCCATCAGCGGTGATCTGCACGTCCATTTCAAGGACATCGACCCAACCGCCCTCATTGTTCACAACACTCTCGAAGGCGCGCATGGTGTTCTCAGGAAACTCTCCGCCGCCGGAACGATGGGCAACGATAGCGGCTTCGTCATCATTCACGATGTAGGGGTTCGTCCCCTCAATGCTCTCCGGAGCCTCCCCCGCCCTCACGTTTACCAATGCGAAGTAGGCAATCGCTAACACGGCGACAACGCCCACGATTCCCGCAAGAACCTTAGCAAGCTTCTTCATGCACCCTCCGAACGACAGTACGGCCTCCGTCAAACAATACGGAGGTTATTCTACAATGCGTTTGTCATACACACGTACATATACGACAGAAATAATGAAAAGAAGAACGGACAGCACCGCCGAGAACCCAAAGGACGCATGAAATGCCAGCTCTAGGCTCACGGGAGAAACCAGCAGCACGATGATCACCATGCATGCGGTGCCAAATGAGCTGAAGGCCTGACGGAGAGCCATAGAGAAGCTGGTGCCCGAGTTCATGATGGAAGGCCCCAGTCCGGAGAAGCTCCAGGAGATCAGCGGACTCATGAGACCAGACACGCCCACCTGACGAAGGCACTGCCAAAACATGGCCTCAGCCAACGACGATTCGGCGTTCAGGAACACCATGCCACAGGCGCCCACCGCGAGGAACGCCGCGAAGGTCAGCACCACAGGACGCACGCCCACCTTGTCAGTGAGAATGCCGGCAACAGGGTTGAAGACGAGCGCAGTGATCGTGCCAGGCAGAAGAACCAGGCCAGCCTCGAAAGCCGTACCACCGCACAGATCCATCCACCACAAAGGGATCACCAAGGTCACGCCCATGAAGGAAGCCTGCAGCAGACAAAGCAGGAAGGTGCCCCTCCGGTAATGACGGGACTTGAAGATGGCAAGGTTCACCAGGGGGTTCGCCTTCCTGTGCTGCACGACCAAGAAGACCGTCATGAAGACAGCACCCTCCAGCAGCAGAACCCACACCAAGGGATCGGAGAGCGAATTGTTGGAAGCTTCGGAAAGACCCAGCAGCAAGCCGCCGAAACCGATGCACACAAGGATGAAGGACCCGGCATCGAACTTCACCAGTGGGTTGGTCTGTCCCCCTCGCTCGATAAGCAGCATGCCGGCTACCAGCAAAACCACCGCGAGCACCGAGAGCAGCAGGAAGAAGCTGCGCCACCCCAAAGTATCTACCATGGCGCCGCCAATCACCGGACCGATGTTTGGCGAGAAGCCCATGGCGATTCCCGCAAAGCCCATAGCCGTGGCAGACTTGCTGCGAGGGAATTTCACCATGGCGATGGTCTGCATCACCGTCACCGAGATGCCCGCAGAGAAGCCCTGCAGCACGCGACCGAGAAGCATCACCGCAAAATTAGGGGCGACCAGGCTCAGCAGGGAGCCCACTAAGAACGAAGTGGAAGCCAAGGCCACGTATCCGAACAGCGTCAACCTTTCGCTGAGATAGCCTACCAGGAACACCGACACACCCATGACCATCATGTACACCGTGGTAAGGAGCTGGCCTGTCGACAAATCGACCCCCAGATCCTCCGCCACATAGCTGAGCATGGCGTTTACCGCAGTCTGGGAAAGGTTGCCCAAGGCAGCAACCAAGAGCACCACCACGAAAAGCGCGATGACCTTAGAACTGACCTTTTCCTGTTCCTGTTCTTCCGCCATGTTCAATAACTCTCCTGGGTTCTTTACGGTTTCCTGATGAATTATGAACCAAACCCCGCTGACCTTGGGATAGAATTCCCTTTACGGACGGAATTCCCCCTGCAGGACGAGCCCCTAAGACGAACCCCTGGCAGGTCTCACCCTCCACACGCGGAAAACGCCCAGAACAAAGCCCCTTGGCACGAGCCCCACAAGCCCACGACCCACAAATGGAGCCCCCCCATGAACTCCCTGCGCAGCACCGCACCATCAACGAAGAAGCTGCTCTCGCTGATCATGCTCATCGTCGCCACGGCGATTCTTTCAACCTGTCTTGCAAACCCCGCCAAGGCCCAAGCGGCCACCAAGGCGCCGGCCACCCCCATAGCCAAGGTGTCAGTCTCTAGCGATACCGCCATAAAGGTAAAGTGGAAGGCGGTGTCGGGTAGCAAGGGATACCAGGTCAGGTACAGCACCAATAAGGATATGTCCCACGCAAAGAGGGCCACCCTCACGGGAAAGAACACCACCAGCTGCAAGATCTCTGGCCTGAAGTCGAAGACCACCTACTACGTGCAGGTGCGCTCCTACTCCCTCACCTCGTCGAAGGCCAAAAAGGTCAGCAAGTACACCAAAGCCGTAAAGGTGAAGACCAACTATTCCATCATCTACAGCTTAGGCGGCGGAACCCAAGCCGCAGGTCAGAAAACCAACTACAACAAGACCACCGGCACCATCTACCTGCAGGATCCCACCAAAGTGGGCTACCTGTTCCTGGGGTGGTACGACAACTCGAAGCTCACCGGCAAACGAGTCACGAAGATACCTGCAGGCTCCACCGGCACCAAGCACTTCTACGCCAAATGGCAGCCCCGCACCTCCCCTAACGCCCAGATCATCTTCAATTACTGCGTGGCTCAGGGCATGACGAGCCAATGCGCCGCCGCCATCGTAGGCAACGCCATGCAGGAATCCGGCTGCAATCCCGAGGCTGTGGGATACAAGAGCTACGGCATCTTCCAATGGTCGGGAAGCCGCTACACCCGCCTGAAAGCCATCGCCAAGGAACGCGGCACCACCTGGAAGGACATCGAATGCCAGCTCCTGCTCCTTACCGAGGAGCTTCCGCCCAATTTCGAAGCCTACACGGGCTGGACAGGCACCTATAACTTCGGCGAAAAGGCCACCTACGGCTGGAAAGATGATGTCACCTTCGCCCAATGGTGCAAGTGGAAGGACATCGAGGCCGCCACCCGCTGCTTCGAGCAGGTGTATGAGCGAGCTGGAACCCCCATGATGGACAACCGCATCAGCTACGCCAAGGCCGCCTACGAGGCCTACGCCTGAGCCAAGACCTCTTCAACCAAAGCGGCATCTACCTGCGCAAAGGGAATGAAATCAGCGGGGTCGTCAGGAATGGGACACGCGATGGGCTTCTCCATCCAGACCATGTCGTACCAGCGGTTGAACTTGCGGCCGCAGCTAGCGAAACGAGCGACCTCCCGATAACCAAGATGGTCGTGGAACCTCACGCTGGTGTCGGGCACGTACTCATCGGGCGGGTTCACCGTAGCGATGCAAGCATCGAGGATATACACGTTCTGCAGAGCCAGCAGCTTCTCGAGGCAACGGTACAGCCTGCCGCCAACGCCCTTAGCTCGCGTATCGCGACGAACATAGATAGAGGTCTCTGCCGAATGGCTGTAAGCTGCGCGAGGGCGGAAGGCATGGGCATAGGTGAAGCCCAAAATCTGACCCTCCTCCTCAGCGACGATATAAGGGTAGGACACAGCAGTAGAGACAATGCGCTGAGCCATCTCCTCTACGGAAGGCGGCTCGAGCTCGAAGGTCACCGCAGTTTCAAGCACATAGGGCGCGTAAATCTCCCTGATTGCCTCAGCATCCTGCGCGGTAGCTAGACGCACGTTCATCGAGCACTCACCAAAACCTCTCCCAGCTCTCGTTTAGGCACATAATGCACCTGATCATCATCATCGCGATAATACTTCAAGGATCCGTCAGGACGAGGTGAAACGATATGCACCTCTTCTACCGGCTTGCCCAAAGCGAGTACCAACTCAGGGGACATCTCACCCTCGGCGTATCCGCCGGCTTCCCTGCAGATGGCACCCAGAGAAGCCTTCTTGAAGGAGCCGATCATGCAACCTCCGAAGCCGTCCTCGTTAGCGCGCAGCATGATGGTCTGAGCAGCGATACCCTCATCCCATGCGGTGAAACGCTCAGCCACCGCAGAAGCTCCATGGCAGGATATGACGATATAGGCAGAAGGACGCTCCCCCTCCTCAGGGCCATCCCACTCGGGCAGAGCACCGGCCCAGGCAATGCAGGGGAAGATGCGCTGGCAATCCTCGGGGTTGGCGAAGATCTGATAGCGAAGGGGTTGCGCATTGGCGCTCGAGGCCACCAAGCGAGCCGTATCGACCCAATCCGTAAGAAGGTCTAAAGGCACCGGCACACGTTCGTCGAAGCGCCTATAGCTCCGCGTGGCAGCGACAGTCTCTTTCAGCACGCAAGGCTCCTTCCATATCGTCGCAAAGCACATATAAGTTAGTAAGGATGCCCGAGCAGCCAAAGGCTCGAACATGTTGAAGGAAGCGGGAACTCGGCTGTGTTGCACGCACCGAGGGCACTCCCCAAACGAGGAAAGTCTAGCATTATCATGCCTTGGCTTATACCCCATTCATCGCCATTAATTCAATCGATGAATAAGTGAACCAATTAGCGGCGATTCTGCGCGAAAAATCCGTTGTAAGCCTTCACAAATTCAACATAAGCCCTAGAATGATTTAGCTTTGCAAAGAGCAGAGGATATACGGTCTCGCATCGAATTGGGAAGCGATGCGGCCAACGCCATGATGAAAGGGGGAATGAATGTCGGCTGAATCTCGCAACGATTTGCTCGAGCGTGTCGTAGCGGCAAACTCCTCCTACTACACCATGCAGCGGGACTACACCTTCGCTGGTGAGACCTTCCCCGCCTATGGCGAGTTTCATACCGCAGGCGAGCAATACGTCTTGGTGAAGCGCGCCAAGCTTTGGGAAGTGAACACCCATGACTACCTGTTCTTCATGTCCCTACCCAGCCTTTCTGTGGAAGAGCTGAATAAGGCAGTGGAATTCATGACGACGCAGGCGATCAGGAAGGTGAGCCCTGGCCCCGACCATATGTCTTCCGCCCTTTCCCTGGTCATTCTCGCCGATGTGATCGACGAGGAAGCCAGCAAAGCACTGAAGAAGGTTAAGTTCCGGAAGAATTACCTGCTCAGCATCCATGGTTGGTCGGATCTGCGCGTTGCCGCAGTGAACTTCTCCGCACCACAGGGTTCTCAGCTGATCAGCAATTCCATGGGCAAGCCTCTCATCGAGATGCTCGAAGGGAATCTCGAACTTACCAACAAGCAACTATAAGAAAGGTATCGTCAAGTATGAACGCTATGCTCATCTTGCTCGTTGCCGGCGCTTGCTTGATTGTCGGCTATGTGACCTACGGTCGCTGGCTGGCCAAGCAGTGGGGCATCGATCCAAGCAAGCCAACGCCAGCTAAGCAGCTTGCTGACGGCGTAGACTACGTTCCCGCTAAGCCTTACGTCCTCCTGGGACACCACTTCTCCTCTATCGCAGGCGCAGGCCCCATCAACGGCCCTATCCAGGCAGCCGTTTTCGGTTGGGTCCCCGTTCTGCTGTGGGTCGTCATCGGTGGCATCTTCTTCGGTGCTGTGCACGACTTCGGCGCTCTGTTCGCATCTATCCGCCACAAGGGCCAGACCATCGCTTCCGTTATCGCCGCTAACATCGATGACACCGCTAAGAAGCTGTTCTGCATCTTCGCATACCTGACCCTGGTTCTGGTTGTTGCAGCATTCGCTTCCATCGTTGCTAACACCTTCGCCGTTGTGCCCATCACCGACGCCATGAGCGCCGAGCAGGTGGCAAAGGCCGAGGCAAGCAACCTGGCCAACATGCGCACCGCTATGATTTCCTGCCTGTTCATCCTGGTGGCAATCATCTACGGTCTGGTAACTCGCGGCCGCAACATCCCTACCCCTGTAAACGTGGTTTCCGCCATCGCCATCATCGTGGTTCTGGTTGCCATCGGTTACAACCTGCCTCTGATTCAGCTGGACTACACCGTTTGGATGGTTCTGCTGGGCATCTACATTCTGGTAGCATCCGTTGCTCCCGTTTGGATCCTGCTGCAGCCTCGTGACTACCTGTCCAGCTACCTGCTGTACGGCATGATCATCCTGGCTGTCGTTGGCATCATCGGCGCATCCATCATGGGCGACGCATCCAACCTGGACATCCCTGCCTTCACCGGCTTCACCGCTTCCAACGTCGCCGTAGACGCCTCTGGCGCTCCTATCCTCGACGAGACCGGTGCTCCTGTAGTGAACAAGGCCGCCGCTTCCGGCTTCCTGTTCCCTGCCCTGTTCATCACCATTGCTTGTGGCGCTATCTCCGGCTTCCACTCCCTGGTTTCCTCTGGTACCACCTCTAAGCAGCTTGACAGCGAGAAGAACGCTCAGCCTATCGCTTACGGCGGCATGCTGCTCGAGTCCTTCGTTGCCGTTATCGCCCTGTGCGCTGTAGCATTCGTATTCACCACCTATCAGGCTGGTGGCTACGCTTCCCCAACTGCAGTATTCGCTGGCGGCCTCTCCCAGATGCTCGCCTGCATCCCTGGCCTCGAGAACGTCGAGTCCATCGCTTACTCCCTGCTGATTCTGGCTGTGTCCGCCTTCTGCCTGACCTCCCTGGATACCGCAACCCGTCTGGGCCGCTACATGTTCCAGGAGCTCTTCACCCCAGCTGGTAAGACCCCTGAGGAGCACAAGAGCATCCTGACCAACAAGTACTTCGCAACCATCGTCACCGTTGTCGCTGGCGTTGGCCTTGGTATGACCGGCTACACCGTCATCTGGCCTCTGTTCGGTGCTGCTAACCAGCTGCTGGCCGTTCTGGCTCTGCTGGCTGTAGCCGCATGGCTGGGCAACGCAGGCAAGAACAACAAGATGTTCTTCATCCCTATGATCTTCATGCTGTGCGTGACCCTGACCTCTCTGGTTCAGACCTCTATGGCAAAGTACGCTTTGCTCATGAGCGGCGCTGATCCTTTCGCACCTGCCATTCAGCTGGCTATCGCCATCCTGCTGCTGGTGCTGTCCGTCGTCCTCATGGTGAAGGGCTTCAAGACCCTGTTCACCAAGAAGGACAAGGCCGCTGCATAATGCTCGCTTAAAGCAGAGTGGGCAGCAATTAAGCAACCGCCGCCCACACGCTGAAATGCGTCCGGTAAAACGGATAGATCGGTGAAACAACCGATACGCTCAGAGCCCGTCGAGAAATCGGCGGGCTCTTTCCATATCTCCCGGCAAAGCCCCTCCGCCGCAAAACGCCCCCTGTCGACGGCGGCAGCGCCCTCCGCAACGCCTCCCCTGTCGACGGCGGCAGCACCCTCCGCACGACCGGTTCTTGCATCAACGCGCTTCCTCCCCACCCATTCGGAAAGCGCATCTCTTTCTCCCTGTCTGAAACCCCGAAAGGGATAGACTAGGAAACCGTGTGCAACGACACGAAAACCCGTCACCTGAAGAAGAGAGCACCGATGGAAGTATTCATTCACGCCGCAACGCAAATGGCTATCCTCTGCGCCCTGGTTGCCTGCGGATTCATCGCCCGCAAGAAGGGCATGATGAACAATGAGTTCGACTCCAAGCTCTCTACCCTGGTCATGACCTTCTGCTGTCCGGCCATGATTCTCGATTCCGTACTGGCCAATCAGAACATCCCCGGCCCTGAGGTGATCCTCCCCATCTTCGGCTACTCCTTCATCATCTACCTCTTCGCCGTAGTCTTCTCCTACGTGTTCGTCCGCTTCATCTACCGAGGCGTAAAGCTCACCTCCCGCGGCGTCTACGCCTTCACCATGGCCTTCGGCAACGTGGGATTCATCGGCTTCGCCGTCATCAACTCCCTCTTCGGCTCGGACGCCGTGCTGCTGGCCGCCGTCTTCAACATCCCCTACAACGTGTTCCTTTTCAGCATCGGCATGATGTTCATCTCCCGTACGGGCAAGGCCGAGAAATCTAAGAGCCGCAAGACTGAGATCAAAGCCATATCCAAGTGCTTCATCTCGCCTGTGATGATCGCTTCCTATATCGCCGTCATCTTGGCCCTGCTGCAAGTGTCCGATTCCGGTCCCATCGGTACCGCCGTTGGCATGCTGGGAGATGCCACGGTGCCCGTAGCCATGCTCATCACTGGCTCTTCTCTGGCTAAGCTCCCCGCTCGCGAGATGCTAAACGATGGCTGGTCCTACCTAACCACCTTCATGAGGCTGGTGGGCATGCCCCTCATCGTCTTTTTCCTCTTCGGCTTCATCATCCCCGACAAGGAGATCCTGGCCATCATCGTCGTCCTCACCGCCACCCCTGCCGCCACCGTGGGCACCATGATGTGCGTCAGCTACGGCGGCGACCTGAAGACCATGACCCGCTGCACCTTCCTGACCACGGTGTTGTCCCTGGCGACCATCCCCCTCATGGCCCTGTTGGTCATGTAGGCGCCGTTTGGCCACGAGCATTCCACGACAACACGCACGGTCAAAGCATTATGGAAGTGTTCACTCATGCAGCAGGTCAGACAGCCGTTCTCTGCGCACTGGTTGCCTGCGGATTCATCGCCCGCAAGAAACGGCTCATGAACGACGACCTCGACGCAAGGCTCTCCTCCCTGGTCATGACCTTCTGCTTCCCGTGCCTCATCGTCGACTCTGTCCTAGCCAACCAGAATATTCCCGGCCCTGAGGTCATCCTTCCCCTCTTCGGCTACTCCTTTGCCATCTATTTGGTTTCCTCGGCGCTCGCCTACGGGTTTTTCAAAATCGTCTACAAGGGACCAAGGCCTTCGGTTCACCGGATCTACGCCTTCACCATGGCCTTCGGCAACATGGGATTCTTCGGCTTCCCCATCGTGCAGGCCCTCTTCGGCTCCGATGCCCTACTGCTGGCTGCCATCTACAACACGCCCTACAGCCTCTTCCTCTTCAGCGTCGGCTTGCTGTTCGTAGCGAATACCAATGAAGCCAGTGATGGATCTTCTAAGAAGCTCGACACCAAAGCCTTCATGAAATGTTTCTTCTCTCCGGTGATGATCGCTTCCTATGCCGCAATCGTGCTTGCCCTGCTGCACATCACCGATTCTGGCCCCGTAGAAACCGCTATGAGCATGCTCGGCAGCGCCACGGTTCCCATGGCACTCCTGGTCACCGGATCCTCCCTAGCGAAATTCCCCCTTAAGGACATGCTGAACGATGGCTGGGCCTATTTGGCTGCCTTCATGAGACTCATCGGCATTCCCCTGGTGGTCTTCTTCGTTTTCGGCCTCATCATTCCCGACAAGAACCTGTTGGCAGTCGTGGTGATTCTCGCCGCAACTCCCGCTGCCACGGCAGGCGTCCTCATGTGCGTGAACAACAACGGCGATCTGAAGACCATGACCCGCTGCACCTTCCTGACCACGGCGCTGTCTTTGATGACCATCCCCCTCATGGCCCTGCTGGTCATGTAGAAACCGCTGCGTGAGCCGGTAACGACAAGCAGCGATGCGCAAGCACGCGCAACGATACGCGGCCAGAGGCAGCGCATAAAAAACGGGCTGCCAGCAAAACGCCAGCAGCCCAAAGCATTCATTCGTTCGGCCCGTCGCTCTTAAGCGACGAACAGGCGAGCAGCCAAGCAGCTTCCGCCCCTAACCGAAGCCAAGCGGCCGAAGAGCCTTCGCTCCCAACCAGACCAAGCAGCGAAAAGCCCTTACTTAACCACCAGTACGGGGATCTCAGACTCGCGCAGAACGGCGAAGGAAACGGAACCCAACATACCGCGGACGGCACCCAGGCCACGAGAACCCATGACGATAACGTCGGCACCCAGCTTGCGAGCGGTCTCGACAATCTGAACCGAAGGATTGTTGCCGGGAACAATCTGCAAAGACACCTTATCGCGAACAGGGGCAACTAGGGAGGATACGGCCCTATCGAGCTTGTCAGTCTCCTCAGCGATGGCCTTGTCGTGGATGGCGATGATGTCCTCAGTGGAGAGCTGGAACTGCTCGGGATCGAAGCCGGACATATTCAGGCTCTCAGCGAGCTGAGCATTGTGGTTAGAGCTGATGAGGATGATGGTAATCTTCGAGTTCTCCTCGAGCTGGGAAATCTCGACAGCCTTCTTAACTGCAGCCTTAGCGTGGCTAGAACCATCGAATGCTACGACGATGTTGCCGAATACCATACGTACCTTCTTCCCTTATGACTCAGACGACCTGCACTGTCGTCTCCTTTGCATGTCTATACCATAGCACAACGGCGAATGAGCAAAACCCCTGAACAGAGGGGGTTTTTCATGAATGAAACTCATAGAGCGGCCGCTATTATCTCCCTATTTTTTGGCCTTCAAGCACCAGAAGTTGTAGTAAGGCGCAACGATGAAACACGGTCACGACATCGACACGCCAAAAGCCCGAAGAAAGATGAAGAGAGCCGGACGCAGAGCCAGCAGGCGCAGGCAAAAGAAGGCCCCCGCAACGCAGGGGCCTTCCACCTGAAGCTAATCGCAAGAAGAAAAATGCCAGGGAACCTACTTCACCGTCGTCATATCCGTGAGAATGGTCCGAGGCTGCTCGCCGCCATAGTAATCGTCGAGTTCTACCGCCAGACGACGCTCCCTGCTGGTGACGTACACGTTGTACAGGAAGTGAGCGAGCAGACAAACCAGCACGCTCCCCCACCACAGGTAGATCCAGGCAAGAACGATGCCCAAGGTCACCGTGGTGATGATGGAGTACTTGTTGCGGTACTGCCCATGCACGAACCAGAACGCAAGGGCGGACACTACACTGGCGATAAGGGCCGCAGGGGTGCTTACCAGGCCGAACACGCCCAGAATGGCCAGGAACAACGGGATCAGGGTACCGCGGAACAGCAGCTCCTCGAAGAAGTTGGTGAAGAGCATGGCAGGATACAGCTTCTTGCCATCGAGAGCTATCAGCTCACCTGTCAGACCCTGGCGAATCTCGAGGATGTCGGCATCGTAGCTCTTCAGGTTCTTAGAGAGCTCTAGGTCGAGACAGCAATACACCGCCAGCAAAACGCCTGGGCCCACCAAGAAGCCCCACCAACCCGTGGTAAGCAGATCATCAGGGAGCATGCCATCTGCGAAGAAGGACAGCCACCCGAAGGAGATCAGGGAGTCGAACAGGCTGGCACCCTGCTGCACCATCACCAGGAAGAAGGCGATGATGGCAGCCACCGCACCCAGCATGATGCCGGAGACCAGGGTATTGGTGAGCAGCAGCTTCTGCTCCCCCTTCGAAAGGGCCTTGTGCTTATCTTCGAACCGCATGCCTACACTCCGGGGACAAAGCTCACGTCCTCATCGAGGTCGAGAGCGAAGCGGGTCAGCAGACGAATCGTGTCCTCAGCGTCCTGCAGGCAGATGACCTCGTTAGGTGTGTGCATATAGCGCAGGGGAATAGAGACCAGGCCGCAGGGGATGCCGCCACGCTGCATCTGAATGGCTCGAGCGTCGGTGCCCGTAGGACCTGGCTCCGCCTCGATCTGATAGGAGATGCCCTCAGCCTCTGCGGCTGCCACCAGACGAGAGAACACCACTGGGTTGATGTTGGGACCGCGGGCGATGACAGGGCCCTGACCGCAGGTGAAGCTGCCGTGCTTGGTCTTGTCGATGCCAGGATAATCCGTGGCATGGGTCACGTCGAAAGCCAGAGCCACATCGGGGGCGATGCCATAGGCACTGGTCTCACCACCGCGGGTGCCGATCTCCTCCTGCACGGTAGCGGCGGCGATGAAATCGCCGGAAGCGCCGCCAGCAGCAGCGATCTCTTCCATAACCCTAGTGGCAATGTAGACGCCGATCTTGTCGTCGAAGGCGCGAGACACCGCCATACCCTCGCCGAACTCCTCGAAGCACACGCCGAAGGTGATCTGGTCGCCAACGCGCACCAGCTCCTGAACCTTCTCGCCGGGCATGCCCAAGTCGATGACCAGCTCGTCGATAGGCGTCACCTTGCTGCGATCATCAGCCTTAATGAGGTGAATGGGCTTACGACCCACCACACCGCGCAGGGTGCCAGATTCCGTATGCACATCTACCCGAAGGCCGGGAAGGATAGCGGCATCCAC
Organism: Eggerthellales bacterium; assembly: GCA_029225085.1. Lineage (GTDB taxonomy): Bacteria > Actinomycetota > Coriobacteriia > Coriobacteriales > Eggerthellaceae > JAQXVU01. The sequence goes on from JAQXVU010000052.1 coordinate 63,964, forward strand.
GCCGCCAACGGAGGTGACATACAGATAGCCCTCAGGAGTGATGTAGGTTACCATGAGGCCGATCTCGTCCATATGGGCAGCCAACATGAGGGAAGGGCCCTCCCCTTTGCCTGCCAGCTTTGCATGCACCGAGCCCATGGTGTTGGTCTGCACCTCGTCAGCGACCTCGCCCATGCGCTCGCGCACCAGCGTGGCCACAGGCACCTCCCAACCGGTGGGAGATGGGGTCTCGAGCAAAGACTGCAAGTACTCCTTATCCTCAGTCTTCATACGCGTTCTCCTTATCTTCATGTGGAAGGACCCAGGCGTTCGCCTGGGCCATCCCCTTGTTACGCACTATCGTTTGGCAGTCCGATTATCCTACAAGGCAAGCGCCAGCATGATCACGATGAGGGCCAGCAGGACAAAAGCGGCCACCAGAAGCTTCCCTCGCAGATCGGTGTCCCGCAGGGAGTCAGCATGGGACTTGGCGGAATTCAACCGCTCCTGCAAACGGGCGATCTCCTCATCCTCTGCGGCCATGCCCTCACGCAGCTCTTCGAGGCGCTCGGGATGGTCATGCACATCCTGAGCCACATCGAGCTCCTCAGTAGCGGCACGCACCAGCTCCTCCTGGTCGGAGATGGCCTGGTTCACCCCGTCGACAGAGGCGACGATATCGTCAACCTCCTTGCGCAGAGGCCCCTGTTGCTTCTGAAAGGACTCGCGCTGCTCCCGCAGGTCTCGCTTCACGGCCTCGAACTCGTGGTTCAGGGGCTCAAGCTGAGACTGCAGCGCGGAAAGCTCGCCCTGGGCCTTGTCGATCTGGGACTTCAGATCCTCCATCTCGTCACGCATGGGCTCGAGGCGAATCTGAATGGCCGCCATCTCGCCAGCGATAACGTTGCCGGCCTTCAGCTTCTCAGAGGCGGACATGTTCTTAGACGACAGCTTATCGAGCTCCGCCTCATAGCCAACCAGTCGCTCCCTATCCGAAGACATCTGGTCCTCGAGGCTCTTCAGGGCTCCCTGAGCGGCATCGACCTTGCTTTGGGCAACGTCTATGAGGTCCTGCATGCCGTCGACCTTGGCCTTCATAGCCTCGTACTGCTCTTCGAAGGGCTTCAGCAGACGACCCTGAATGGCCTGCAGCTCTTCGAGCTTGCCACGGGCAACCTGCAGCTTCTCGAGGGTGGAGGCCATAGAGGCGTTCAGGCGACCGATCTCGGTTTGCGCGTCATCGACGATGCGGCCCTGCTCCTGCAGGATGCTGTCGTAGCGACCAAGGATGTCCTGCCGGCGGGAGAGCTCCATGGCAAGACGCTCCCGCGTCGCCTGGTGGTCGCTGATCTCAGCCCGCAGCTGCTCGGCAAGGTTCTTGGCCTCCTGGCGCTCCTTCATGGCCGAGAAGCCCTCTTTCGCCCAGGCAACGCCTTGGGATACCCCCTGGTTCAGGGAGGGGCGATCAGACCCCTCGGAGCCAGCAGCGATCGCATCTTCGGCGCTGGCAGCACCCGTATCTTCGGAGCCGGCGGCGCTCGTACTCTCAGAACCCACGGCGCCCTCTTGCTTGCCGCCTGCGCCGTCAGAGCCAGCGGCGGTCTTCCGCTCGTCAGCCACATCCCCGAACTCCGGACCATTCACCCGAGCGGCGCCCATGCCCTCGGCATCCGCTTCCGCAGAACTTGCTGCGCCCTCATCCTCGGCATCCGCTTCCCCAGAACCCGCGGCGCCCTTATCCTCGGAGTCCGCTTCCACAGGACTCGCGGCGCCCATGCTCTCAGAGTCCGCTTCCGCAGAACTTGCGGCGCCCCCCCGCTTCTCTCCCTGGTCAGCCGAAGGAAGAGGCACGGAGGAAATCTCCTGACCACATGCGGGGCAAACAGCCTCGCCCTCTTCTACGACCTCATTGCAGGAAGGACAAATCATGGCGCACCTTTCTCACAGAGCAACGTCCGACAACGTTTTAGCAGAATCCCATTGTACGCACGAAAAAGGGGGATGGCGCCGAATCGGGCCATCCCCCAGAAGGTTTCACAAACCGCTAACCTGCTTGCAGGTTTGCAACCTACTTCCTGGCTTCCATAACTTCAACCAGGCCCTGAACGCGGGTCTCGTACTGGGCCTTGCTGAAGACGCGAGGATCAGCCTGATCGCCATCGAACATGGTGTAAGGAATATCGTGTTCGGCGGCCAGCTGGCGCTCGGTCTCGAACATGATGCCCACCCAGGGCTTGCAGCTGCGCATGGTATTGCACAGGATGCCGTCGCACTGATACTTGCCCAGCATCTTGTTCCTGCGCTGCAGCGCCATGTCGATGCCCTGCACGTTATTGGTGCTGGCGTAGGCGCGGCACAAGGAATCGAGGTCATCGAACTGGGCGGTGTACTCGTCGGTGTACACGCTGGCCACGGTGTTCACACCCATGCCGGACAGGGTCTTAGAGGTGTAGCTCAGGTAGGGCCAGCAGGTGATGCCGTCATAGAGGATGCGGTACTTCTCCTCGCCCTTGAAGCGGCTCTCACCGGAATCGATGAGCTCCTGCAGCTCGGAGATGTACTTCTTCAGGATCACCGTCGACTCCTTGCGGCCGCGGGCGATGATCATGAGGGCCATGAGGTTGTAGCCGTCGAAGCCGTTCACCGGGGCAGGATTGGTGGAACCAATGATGTCGAGGGCCTGCTGGAAGAGGCGGGCGTTCTCGCTGCTGGTGGCCAGCACCTCGTGGAACTTCTCGTAGTCGAAGGCGGTGCCGGTGAGCTCCTCGAACTGGCAGATAACCTCCTGCAGCTGCTCCTTCATATAGGAGATCTTATGCTCCTGGAAGTCCGCATCGGTGTTGTAGGGGATGTCGAAGAGGATGAAGGGGATGTCGAGCTCCTTGGCAAGGTTCTCGTACCACTTCACCACCGTGGTGCAGATGTTGTTGGCAACGCAGAGGAAGTCGGGCTTGGGGACATCGAGGCCAAAGCCGAAGTCCTCGTCCCTATGCAGGAAGCCCATGCTGATGCGGGCATAGCTGCACAGGTCGGCGGAGTAGCCCAAAGACTCGGCCTTATCGCAGAACTGCACGGCGCCCTTCTTAGCGGCCACGGCAGCTGCATGGTTCTCGGGATACATGAGCTTCAGGCCGAAGGTCTCGCAGATCTCCTTGGGGAAGTTGGAAGTAGACCAGCCGATGAGCTGACCGGCCTCCTTGGCGTCCCTGACCTCCTGATAGATGCTGGCGGTGAACTCCTTCAGCATCTCACGGCTGGTGCGCTCGTCGATGGGGGTTTCAATCTCAGTCATCGTTTCCTCCTACAGCATCTCCGCGAAGGCCTGAATGCGCGTAGCAGCCTGCTCATCGACATGGCCCTGGGTCTCAGATTCAAGGTACAGAGCAGGCAGACCCGCCTTGGCGAATTCGTCCTTCAGAACGGGATAGTCGAACTCCTCTTCCTCGCAGAACTTGATGATGCTGATGAGCACGCCCTGAGCGCCACGCTCCTTGGCCTTCTGAATCAGCAGCTCGCCGCGGAGCTTCTTCTCGTCATACAGCACCGAGCAACCTTGCATGCCCTGCCAGATATCGGCCAGAGCCAGGAAGGGGTCGAGAACCCGAGGAGCGTCGGTCTCGTAGGGCTTCGACCAGCCAGCCACGTCATCGCCGACGATGGCGATGTTCTGGGCTTCCAGGGCGGAGAGCAACTCCTCGGAATCGATGAGGAGGCTGGTAGCCACCAGCTTGATGCCCTTAAAGTCATAGGCAGGACGAGCTTCCACCAGACTGAGAAGCTCGGACACCAGCGCCGCATGCACCTCGCGAGGCATGACGCGAGCGGCCTTGTACACCCAATGGCGACGGGTAGGAGTGAAGATATCCAGATGGGCAGGAGCAACCTCGTCGAAGCGACGCATGAGGGCGCGGTGCTCGTTGGCAAGCTGAATCTCCTTGTGCAGATCCCTATCGAGGATGCGGGTGCCGGAGATCTTCTCGAGCTCGTGCTGCACGTGATGCAGCTCGGCGGCATAGTAGCGACGGGCAGGATCGCCACTGCGCTTCACAGGCTGCACGAAGGAGATGACGGGCATGTCGGGCTTGGCGTACTTCCAATCCTCTTCAAGGTTGCGCAGGCCATCGCAGGTGGTGGGAATGATGATGCCGGAGAGGAAGTCGTAATCCCCCTTCAGGCCAAGCTCCATCAGCGTGAGCAAAATGCTGCAGTAGAACACGGGGTAATACTTGTGAGCCTCAGAAGGGGTCACGTCGCCGCCCCAAAGCTCTACGGGGTACATGCCGGCAGCGCGTACCAGCTCCTTGGGAACGAAGTACGGAGCCAGACCGATGACCTTCTTGTCGTCGGTGTTGTACCGCTGAATGGCCCGAACGGGATGCTCGGACGCCTCCTGCATCTCACTGAGTATGGCCTCTATGCGTTCCATAGGCACACCTATCCTCTCTGCTTGCCTACGACCGAACGGTATCCATGAAGAGCCGCGCCGAGGGCTCCCATTAGTTGCGTGTTGTCGGGGACCGCCACCTCCGTGCCCAGCACGTCCTGCAGGGCCCGAATGATGCCGGCGTTCTGAGCCACGCCGCCGCTCATGGCCACCTGAGGCTGAACGCCCAAGCGACGAGCCAAGCCAGCGGTGCGATGGGCCACGGAGTTGTGAATGCCCGCGATGATGTTGCAGATGTCCTCCCCGTTGGAAAGGTGGGAGATGACCTCACTCTCGGCGAAGACCGTGCAGGTAGAGCTGATCTCGACCGGGGCGGTTGCCTGGGCATCGAGAGTGCCCAGGGAATCGGTGGTGGTCTCGAGCACCCGCGCCATAACGTCAAGGAAGCGCCCGGTTCCCGCCGCACACTTCTCGTTCATGACGAAGTTGTCGAGCATGCCGGATTCAGACAGGTGCATGACCTTCACGTCCTGACCGCCGATGTCTATGAGGGTGCGGGTTCCCGGCAGGGCGAAGTGCACGCCCAGAGCATGGCAACTGAGCTCGCTGACCTGCTTGTCAGCGTCGTCGAACCGCAAGCGACCATAGCCGGTCGCCACCGTGAAGGCAATGTCGTCCCAGCCAATGCCCAGCTGGGAGAAGACGTCTTCCACCGCGCGAGGGGCGCCTGACGTGCCGGCGCCGAAGCCGATGACGGAGCTAGCCGCAATGTCCTGGCCATCCGAAAGCACCACGGCCTTCGTGGCCGCCGAGCCAATGTCGATGCCCATGGTATACATGCAGCTACCTCGCTTTCCGAAGGCCCTGAACCAAGGGCCCGAAACACTATTTATTCAATGCTACCATTGATACCCCAGGTGTCCTATTATTCGTATCAATGAATATCATTCACCGAATGAAACGATGAGGACCATGTCTAAGGGAAACGTCTACGAACAGGTTGTCACCAGGAGCCTGCAGGTGCTGCACGAGGACCTGCCCGGCATCTTCCACAGCACCTACCAGTTCGACAACTTCTACTTTACCAATGAGCTCGACCTCTTCGCCATCACCGACCCCGAAAAGGGCGCTCTCATCCCCGACTGCGGCGACCCGCGCCTAGTGGGCACCGAGCATCTTGATAGGATTGTCTCTGACCTGGGAATATCCTGGGACAAGATGGCCGTCTACATCACCCACTTCCACGACGACCACGACGGCAACGTGCCCTACGCCCTGAGCAAGGGGGCCAAGGCCATCTACGTGGGACCCTACGTGCCCTATCGCCAGGAAGATATGGAAGAATGGCTGGTGACCTGCGGCGCTGCCGAACGAGATGACCAGGGCATCCGCGGCGAGACCGCCTATCTCATGGGCAGCCTGCCACCTGACGCCGACTACCTGGCCCATGCCACCGTGCTGCAAGAGGGCCAAAAGCTCACCTACGGCGACTACACCTTCCAGGTGCTGAAGACCCCCGGTCACACCGGAGACCACACCTGCCTCATCGACCATGACCACGGCCTGCTCTTCGCCGGCGACCATCTCCTCGACTCCGCTCCTGGCCTCATGTCCTACTACCGCGACGAGCATCTGCTGAACCGCTGGCTGCAAAACGTGCTGTATCTGAAGACCTGCAACCTGCAGCGCGTGTTCATGTGCCACGCCGACTCCTTCTGCGGCACTGAGGAGATCAACGCCTTCCTGCAGTCCCAGATAGACAAGTACGACAAGCCCATCGCCAAGCTGGCAAATCTTATGGAATCTCTCGCTGAGAAGCCTCTGAGCGCCTACACCATTGCCGATCGCTACTACGCCAGGCTTCCCAAGGGCCTCGCCGCAGAACCCGACAACATCCGCGGCCGCAGGGTGAGCATCATCTTCTGCTATCTGGAATTCCTCACCGAGCAGGGCTTCCTCACCCGCATCGACGATCAGGGCGTGTACCGATACTGCATGCAGAAGGGGAGCACCTTAGTCCTCCCCTCTCAACTGACCTTAGAGTCCTAGACCAAGTATCCCGACCTCGGCTAACTAACCTCGACGCCATACAGCAGCGGGCCTGCGCAAACGCGCAGGCCCGCTCTTTCGTTTTCCTTTGTCTCAGCCTCAGCGTCTAGGCCTTTCGCACCGCTTCCACCAGGGACTTGGCGAAGGCTCCCACCTCAGGAGCGGCCTTTTCACCGTGCTCTTCCACAATGCGAACGATGGCGGAGCCCACGATAGCGCCATCCGCCAGGCCAGCCATCTTGCCAGCCTGCTCGGGGTTGGAGATGCCGAAGCCAATGGCCACCGGCGTGTCGGTGACCTCGCGGATCTTCTCGATGATGGAGCCCAGATCCGTGGTGATCTCGGAACGGGTTCCGGTAACGCCCAAGGAGCTCACCAGGTAGATGAAGCCCTGAGCCTCGGCGGCGATCATGGCGATGCGGTCCTCGGAGGTTGGGGCGACCATCGAGATGAGATCGATGCCCTCAGAAGCCAGGATGGGAGCGAACTCCTCCTTCTCCTCGTAGGGCACGTCAGGCAGGATGAGGCCGCAGATGCCGGCGTCGGCGGCGTTCTTGGCGAAGCGCTCGATGCCGTAGTGGTACACCACGTTGCCGTAGGTCATGAACACCAGCGGCGTGTCGATCTCAGCGGACAGCTCCTTGGCCATGGCGAAGATCTTGTCGGTATCTACGCCACCGGACAGCGCCCTGAGGTTGGCGCCCTGAATGACGGGACCCTCTGCCGTGGGATCAGAGAAGGGAATGCCCAGCTCGATGATGGAGGCGCCGGCGTCAGAGAGGGCGTGCACGATCTCCTTGGTGGTTTCTAGCGTAGGGTCACCGCAGGTGACGAAGGGAATGAAGGCCTTGCCCTTGGCGAAGGCGGCAGCGATGCGGGGGTTACTCATTGATATCCTCTCCTCTATAGCGAGCCATGGCCACGCAGTCCTTATCGCCGCGGCCGGACAGGGTGATGACCATGATCTGGTCCTTGCTCAGGGTTGGCGCGATCTTCATGGCGTGAGCCACCGCATGAGCGCTCTCGATGGCGGGAATGATGCCCTCGGTGCGGCTCAGGTACTCGAAGGCGCATACGGCCTCCTCATCGGTGACGGGCACGTATTGAGCGCGGCCGATATCATGCAACCAAGCGTGCTCAGGGCCGATGCCGGGATAGTCAAGGCCGGCGGAGATGGAGTACACCGGGGCGATCTGGCCGAACTCGTCCTGGCAGAAGTAGCTCTTCATGCCGTGGAAGATGCCCAGGGAACCGGTGTTGATGGTAGCAGCGGTCTCGAAGGTGTCGATGCCGCGACCGGCAGCCTCGCAGCCGATGAGCTTGGTGTCCTCGTGCTCGATAAAGGGGTAGAAGGTGCCGATGGCATTAGAGCCGCCGCCGACGCAAGCCAGCACGTAGTCAGGATAGCGACCCTCGGCTTCCATGCACTGATCGATGATCTCGTTGCCGATGACGCTCTGGAAGTCGCGAACAATCTCGGGGAAGGGATGGGGACCCATGCAGGAGCCCAGCAGATAGTGGGTGTCCTCGATGCGGTTGGTCCACTCGCGCATGCACTCGCTGACCGCGTCTTTCAGGGTGCCAGTACCAGAGGAGACACCGTGCACCTCGGTGCCCATGAGGCGCATGCGGTACACGTTCAGAGCCTGGCGTTCCATATCCTCGACGCCCATATACACATGACATTCCATGTTCAGAAGAGCAGCCACCGTCGCCGTGGCCACGCCATGCTGGCCAGCGCCGGTCTCAGCGATGAGGCGGGTCTTGCCCATCTTCTTGGCCAGCAGAGCCTGACCCAGGGCATTGTTGATCTTATGGGCGCCGGTGTGGTTCAGATCCTCGCGTTTCAGGTAGATCTTCGCACCGCCCAGGTCCTTGGTCATGCGCTCGGCGTAGTACAGCAGAGAGGGCCTGTTTGCGTAATTGTCGAGCAGGTCCTTCAGCTCCGCCTTGAACTGAGGGTCGTCCTTGAACTTGTTGTAGGCTTCCTCGAGCTCTATGACGGCGTTCATAAGGGTCTCGGGGATGTACTGACCCCCGTGTACGCCGAATCTTCCGTTACTCATGGTTGTTCTCCTTATCGTTCACGCAGCTTCGCACTGCTTCCGCTGCCTTCGCAATCTTGTCCTCGTCCTTCAATCCGTCAGTTTCCAAACCGCTGCTCATATCCACCGCCCAGGGATGCAGCTCCCTGATGGCCTCGGCCACGTTGTCTGGGCTCAGACCGCCGGCCAACATGAAGGGGCGGCCGACCTCCCCCACCAGCGACCAGTCGAACCTCTGCCCCGTGCCCCAGCCGTTGTCGAGGAGGATCATATCCGCATGGCTGCGACGGGCTCGCTGCATATCCTCAGGGGTGCGAATCTTGAAGGCCTGGATGATCAGGGAGGGACATGCCTCGTCCCGCACCGCGTCTACGAATTCATCGTCCTCGTCACCATGTAGCTGCACCGTGGTGATGACCCCGCCCTGGCACATCTGCACGATGGTGGAAAGGGGCTCGTTCACGAACACCCCCACCGGGAAGATGTCCTCGGACAGAAGACCCGCCAGGTACTCCGCATCCCGCAAAGACAGGTTGCGGCTGCTCTTGGGCACGTTAATGATGAAGCCGCAGAACAGGGGCCTGGCCTCATTCACCGCGTAGATGTCCTTCTCGCGGGTCATGCCACAGAACTTCATGAAGGGGCCGGGCTGATTCAGGGGGTTAGCGATCATCGCGTCCGCCCTCCTCGCTGCGCCGCCTCCTTAAAGGAAGCCAGGGTAGCAACCTTATCCTCGCTGCGCATGAGGGCCTCCCCCACCAAGGCTGCCTGAGCGCCCATGGCTGCAATGGCCTCCACGTCCTCAGGACCCGCCACGCCGCTTTCCGCCACGTACACCACATCAGGAGGAATCAGGTCTACCAGCCTGCCGGCATTGCCCAAGTCGACGGAGAAGTCCTTCAGGTTGCGGTTGTTCACGCCCAGGATGCGAGCACCTGCGGCGAGAGCGCGGCGCACTTCCTCGGCATCGTGAGCCTCATACAGAACGCTGAGACCCAGACTCTCCGCCAGAGCGCCGTACTCTGCCAGCTCCTCGTCGGTGAGAATGGCGCAGATCAGCAGCACGGCCGACGCGCCCAGAACCTTGGCCTGGTAGATCATGCGCGGGCACACCACGAAGTCCTTGCGCAGAACGGGAGTGCTGACCTCTGCGGCAATCGTGGCCAGGTACTCATCGGCGCCCAAGAACCAGAAGGGCTCCGTCAGACAGGAGATGGCCGAAGCGCCCGCCGCCTCGTAGTCCTTGGCGATCTGCAGGTAGGGGAACTCCTCGGCGATGACGCCCTTCGACGGGGACGCCTTCTTCACCTCGCAGATGAAGGAGAACTCGGGCGCCCGCAGAGCCGCCTCGAAGGGGAAGGTGAAGGCTCCCCCACCGGCCTGCAGCTCCTCATCAGCCAAAGCCCGCGCCTGCTCAGCCAGAGCCTCCGTAGGAAGAACGGCCTCCTCGTCAGCCATGCGCTGGCGGGTGCGATCGGCGATCTGATCGAGAATGGTGGTCATGATTACTCCTGGCCGGAAAGGGCGATGTAGGTCTTCAGAGTGGTCAGAGCCGCACCGGAATCGAGCAGCTCGGTGGCCTTTGCCAGGCCATCGGCCAGAGACTCGGCCTTGCCGCCGATGTACAGGCCGGCTGCCGCGTTCATGAGCACAGTATCCCGCTTGGGGCCGGTGATAGAGCCATCCAGGATGCCCAGGGTGATCTGAGCGTTCTCCTCAGGGGTGCCGCCCTTCAGGTCAGCCTTGGTGCAACGTAGCAGGCCCAGGTCCTCGGGCTTCATCGTGTAGCTCTCGAACTTGTCGCCGTGGAACTCGCACACCAGGGTATCGCAGCAGGTAGAGAGTTCATCGAGCACTTCCACACCATGTACCACCATGCCATCGGTAACGCCCAGCTGCACCAGAACCTTGGCGATGGGCTCTACCAGGGAAGCATCGTAGACGCCCAGCACGAACTTGGTGGCGCCAGCAGGGTTGGTAAGGGGGCCCAGGATGTTGAAGACGGTGCGAATGCCCAGCTCGTGGCGGATGGGGCCCACATACTTCATGGCAGGGTGGAAGGCCTGGGCGAAGCAGAAGCAGAAGTTCACCTTGTCTAAGAGCTCCACGCACTTCTCAGGGGACTGGGAGATGGTGACGCCCAGGGCCTCCTGCACGTCAGCGGTGCCGGAGCTGCTAGATGCAGCGCGGTTGCCGTGCTTGGCCACCTTCACGCCTCCTGCAGCAATGATCATGGCAGCGGTGGTAGAGATGTTGAAGGTGCCGGCCTTGTCGCCGCCGGTTCCCACGATCTCGAACACGGGCTCGGAATAGGTGACCTGCTTGGCCTGATCCCGCATGGCGGCGGCGCATCCGGCAATCTCGTCGATGGTCTCAGCCTTCGTGCTCTTGGTGGAAAGGGCCGCCAGGAATGCAGCGGTCTGCACCTGGGTGGTCTGTCCTTCCATGATCTCCTGAATGACCTGATAGGCCTCGTCGTAGGTCAGGTCCTGCTTGTCGACGATCTTGTAAATCGCTTCCTGAATCATTGCTCTTCCTTTCATTGCCCTGGGGGCTTCCCCCGCAGGATTCATCTACATTGCGTTGAATTCCATAAATGCCGTGACGAAGTTCTTCAGCATGGTCCTCCCCTCTGGCGTCATGATGCTCTCCGGATGAAACTGCACCCCGAAGGTGGGATGAGAGATGTGCTGTACGGCCATGATCTCGCCTAAGTCAGTCTGAGCGGTGACCTTCAGCTGAGCAGGCAAGGTGGAAGGGTCGCCTGCCAGGGAATGGTAACGGGCCACCTGCACGGGATTGGCCAGCCCGGCGAACAGGGGGCAGGTGGTATCTACCTGCACCAGGGAGCTCTTGCCGTGCATGAGCTCGGAAGCGTAGGTCACCGTGCCGCCGAAGGCCTGGAAGATAGACTGATGGCCCAGGCACACGCCCAGGATGGGGATCTCCCCCGACAGCTGGCGGACGGCCTCGACGCAGATGCCGGCATCCTCGGGACGGCCGGGACCTGGGGAGATGATGATGGCCTCAGGGGCCAGCTCCCTGATCTCGGCGACGGTCATATCGTCGTTGCGAATGACCTTGATGTCGGGATACACCTCTCCCACCAGCTGAAACAGGTTATAGGAGAAGGAATCGTAGTTATCTATGAGCAGGATCATCGCAGACCTCCCTCTGCCCTCTTCAGAGCCTCAACCACAGCGCGAGCCTTGTTCTGGCACTCCAGGAACTCATTTTCGGGCACGCTGTCGGCCACGATGCCGGCACCGGACTGCACGCAGACCACGCCGTTCTTCTTGTAGGCCAAGCGGATGGCGATGCAGGTATCAAGGTTGCCGCTGAAGTCGAGGTAGCCGATGGCGCCGCCGTAGATGCCGCGCTTAGAGCCTTCCAGCTCCTGAATGATCTGACAGGCGCGAAGCTTAGGTGCGCCGGACAGAGTGCCCGCAGGCAGAATGGAATCGATGGCGTCTACCCCGTCCTTGTCATCGGCGATGGTGGCCCGCACCGTAGAGCCGATGTGCATGACGCGGCTGAAGCGCAGGATGTCCAGGTAGCTCTGCACCTGTACGCTGCCGATCTTGGCGATGCGGCCCAAATCGTTGCGGCCCAAATCTACCAGCATGTTGTGCTCGGCCAGCTCCTTCTCGTCGGCCAGAAGCTCCGCCTCGAGAGCGGCATCCTCTTCAGGGGTGGCGCCGCGAGGACGGGTGCCTGCCAGAGGATAGGTGTACAGGGTCCCGGCATCGAGCTTCGCCAAGGTCTCGGGGCTGGCACCGGCGATTTCCACATCATCAGAGGTGAAGTAGAACATGTAGGGAGATGGGTTCTCGGAGCGCAGCACTCGATAGGTGTCGAAGAGGCTACCTGTTGCCTGCACCTCACGAGGGTTGGAAAGCACCACCTGGAAGATATCGCCCTCGTAAATGTGCTGCTTGGCGGTCTGCACCATTTGGCCGTAGCGCTCGGCATCGAAGCGGGGGGTGGGCTCACCCTGCATGGCGAGGGGCTCGAACTGATAGCGCTCTCCCTTGCGCAGGAGCTCTTCCATTTCGTTCAGGGAAGCCTCGGCAGCCTCGGCGGAAGCCTGCAGGTCGTCGGTGCGAACACCGGCGATGAGGATGATCTTCTGACGGTAGTGATCGAAGACCACCAGCTTGTCGAAGAGCATGAGGTCCATATCGAGGAAGTCCCCGTGACCCAGATCATCACGGCGCAGGGTAGGCTCGGCGTACTTAATATAGTCATAACTGAAGTAGCCCACCAAACCACCGGTGAAGGTGGGGAACCCCTCTAACTGAGGACTGCGGTTGTCGGCGATGACCTGGCGCAGGAACTCGCCGGGATGATCGACGGTCATGCGCTGCTCCGCCGCTTCCTGGCCCTCTACCCCCGTGCGCACCCGCAGCTCGCCATTGGCGCAGGTGATTTCCATGGCAGGATCAAAGCCCAGGAACGTGTAGCGCCCCCAATGAGCGGACTCCTCGGCGCTTTCCAGCATGAAGCAGTGATGGCTTGCCCCACGCAGAGCGCGCATGGCCTCTACCGGGGTGATGAAATCGGCCAGCAGCTCCCGCTTCACGGGAATGCGCTTGTAGGGGCCAGAGGAAGCGATAGCCTGGAGCTCGCTTACGGAGAACTCCATGAGACCCACCTTTCTTTCCGGGCAAAAACAAAAGCCCGCCCTTGCCAATACGGTCAAGGACGGGCTGAAAGCTCGCGGTACCACCTTGATTCACGATTACTCGTGCACTCACGAAGCGCAAACACGCCTCTGGCAACTAACGTATGCCCACACGTCGCATCCTACTTGCTCAGCGTTCAGTGCGCCCTCAGCGGCCCAAATCATCGAACTGCCTACGACCTGGATCTCAGCACCCCAAGCTCTCTGTACGCGCTCGTTCGCGACACTTCCGCTTCAACGGTTTGGTTGGTTTAACGTGACTTATTATGACCCCTGAAATTCCCGATGCAAGGACTTTTTTCGTGAAACGAATTGGAAACAGAGAGCGGCGCACTTTAGCCGGCAAAAGGAGCAGATGCCACCACCTCCTTCCAACCGCGGCGGCCAGCGGCGGCTTCGACAACGCTCAGCCATCTCTCGTTGCAGCCCGCCAAATGCTCAGCCAGTCGCCCTTTCGCCCCTAGGGCAAGTGCTCTACAATCAGCCCTCGTGCGCGCTGCCCGCACATAGTTCGCGCAGGACCGCGAAACACGATTCGCCCACAGGCACAAGGCCCAAACCAAAATCCCCCAGAAGGAAGGAAACGCGTTGAGCAAGCAAGTAGACATGTCGGCTCACTTCACCGGTAAGCAGCTGCTGGCCTTTTGCGCACCTTCCATCCTCATGATGATCCTGACCTCTATCTACACCGTGGTAGACGGATTCTTCGTGTCGAACTTCGCGGGAAAGACAGCCTTCGCCGCTGTGAACTTCATCATGCCCATCATCATGCTTCTGAGCTCCGTGGGCTTCATGGTGGGCACGGGCGGAAGCGCCATCATCTCCGCCACCCGCGGCGCTGGCAAGCCCAAGCTGGCGAACGAGTACTTCAGCCTGCTGGTATACGCCACCATCGTAACGGGCATCCTCATGACCGTCATCGGCATCGTCACTGCCCGCCCCCTCTGCGCCCTCATGGGAGCAACCGAGCAGCTCCTCGACGACTGCGTGCTCTACGGTAGCCTGGTGTACCTATCCCTCACCGGCTTCGTGCTGCAATGCGCCTTCCAGAGCTTTCTGGTGGCAGCGGGAAAGCCCAAGGTGGGCCTGTATGTCATCATCGCAGCCAGCCTCACCAACATCGTCCTCGATTTCGTGCTGGTCGGCTTCATGGGCATGGGCCTTGTTGGCGCCGCCCTCGCCACCAACTGCAGCGAATACGTGGGCGGCCTCGCTCCCCTGATCTACTTCGCCCGCAAAAACGGCAGCTTCTTCAAGCTGGGCAAAGCCCCTTTCAGGGGAAAGGTGCTGCTGCGCACCGCCATCAACGGCTCTTCCGAGATGGCCAACAACGTCTCCGCCTCCGTGGTGAACATGGCCTACAACATCGTGTTGCTGAACATTCTGGGAGAAAACGGCGTAGCGGCCTATGGCGTGATCATGTACGTGTTCCTGATCTTTGCCGCCGTGTTCACCGGCTACAACATGGGCTTCAGCCCCCTTCTCAGCTTCCAGTACGGCGCCAAGAACAAAACTGAGATGGGGCATCTCACAAGAACCAGTTTGAAGATCACCGCCCTGTTCAGTATCGCCATGCTGGCGCTCGCCCAAGTGCTTGCCTATCCGTTGGCCCTCATGTTCTGCAGCTACGATGCCGAGCTCTGCGCCCTCACCGAGCACGCCTTCCGCCTTTTCTACATCGGCATCCTCATGTTCGGCTTCAACATCTTCGGCTCGGCCTTCTTCACCGCTCTCGAAAACGGCAAGATTTCGGCGCTCCTGAGCTTCGCCCGCACCTTGGTGCTAGAGACCGGCTTCGTCTTCCTGCTGCCCGCACTCTTCGGCGTAGAGGGCATCTGGTTCGCCTTCCTGGCAGCAGAATCCGTCGCCGTCATCGCCACCTTTGCCTTCATCGTGGGCCTCGAACCTCGCTATGGCTATGGAAAGCTTCTTCCACGAAAATAAGAATACACCCAGTTCACTATGGGTGTTTTCTATCGGTTCCCCCTACAAATCATGAGGATTTATCGAATTAAGTATACAGACTGTTTAATTTAGAATTTCACTTGTCTAACCTATCTGAAAACACGATAGAGAAACGGTGATTCCCATACTTAATTCTGACGCACAGCGCATTACCATCGGCATCGACGTAGGATCCACCACCACGAAAACGGTGGTGCTAAACCCCGAAGACGAATCGGTCCTCTTCTCGAGCTACCGCAGGCACCATGCCAAGCAGGCTTCCAGCGTGCGAGAGATCTTGCAGGAGATTAAGAGCACCTTCCCCAACGCCGACGCAGAGGCGATCATAACCGGCTCAGGCGGACTCCCCATCTCCGAGGCCTTAGGGCTGCCCTTTGCCCAAGAAGTCATTTCCAGCTCCCTGGCCATTCAGCGCATCTGCCCTGAAGCTCGCACCGCCATCGAACTCGGCGGCCAGGACGCCAAGATGATCTTCCTAGCCCAAGATGAGCAGGGAGAGGTGACCGTGTCCGACATGCGCATGAACGGAAGCTGCGCAGGCGGAACTGGTGCCTTCATCGATGAGATCGCCAGCCTGTTGCACATCCCCGTCACCGAGTTCGACGACTTGGCCAGCAAGGGAACCACCGTCTACGACATCTCCGGTCGCTGCGGCGTGTACGCCAAGACCGACATTCAGCCCCTCATGAACAGGGGCGCAAAGAGCGAGGACATCGCCCTGTCCTCCCTGCATGCCTTGGTGAAGCAGACTATCGGCGGCTTGGCTCAGGGTCTGGCTATCGAACCCCCTGTGGTGTTCCTCGGCGGCCCCCTCACCTTCAACCCCACTCTGGTGAAGGCCTTCGCAACCCGCCTGAATCTCGCCGAAGGCCAGGTTATCGCCCCTGAAAATGCTGAATGCGCCGTGGCCTACGGCGCTGCGCTGGCCCGCACCGAGCTCTTCGGCGCAAAAGATTGCCACCTTAACCCCGACAAGCTAGAAGCCGCTCTCTACGACCTAGAGCATCCCACCCATGATGACTCCCAGAGCAAGGGCTTCTTCGCATCCGACGAGGAGCTGCAGGCCTTCAAAGCACGTCACGCCCTTCCTAAGAAACCCGTCCGCCCCACCTCCCCCGACCAAGTGCCAGGCGGCGTCGTGTCCGCATATCTGGGCATAGACTCCGGTTCCACCACCACAAAGTTCGTCCTGCTCGCAGAGAACGGTCAGCTCCTCGATCACTTCTACGCCACCAACGAAGGCGACCCCCTGGTCGTTGCCAAGAACGCCCTCCTGGCCATGTACGAAGACTATCGGAAGGCGGGCCTGCAACTGAACATCTTGGGCGTAGGCACCACTGGCTACGGCGAGCAGCTCTTCGCAGCGGCCTTGCATGCCGACACCCATGTCATCGAGACCGTGGCCCACGCACGCGCCGTCATGCGCTACATCCCCGACGCCTCCTTCATTCTGGATATCGGCGGTCAGGACATGAAAGCCATGTGGCTCGAAGAGGGCATCATCACCAACATCCTGGTGAACGAAGCCTGCTCCTCCGGTTGCGGCAGCTTCCTGCAGACCTTCGCCCAGAGCCTGAACATCCGCGTTCAGGATATCGCCGAGCTGGCTTTTGCCAGCAAGAGCCCCGCCAATCTGGGCAGCCGCTGCACGGTGTTCATGAATTCGAACATCGTCACCGAGCAGAAGAACGGCAAGACCCCGGCGGACATCATGGCGGGTCTCTGCAAATCGATCATTCTGAACGTGTTCACCAAGGTCATCCGAAACACCAAGATCTCTGACTTGGGCGACCACATCGTAGTGCAAGGCGGCACCTTCCTCAACGACGCCGTTGTGGCCGCTTTCGAAGAATACGTGGGCAAGCAGGTCATTCGCGCGCCCTATCCTGAGCTCATGGGTGCTATCGGCGCCGCCATCGTGACCCAGGAGGCCATGCAAGAGAGGAAGAATGAAAACCCTGCAGCGACCTCTTCCTTCGTGGGATTCCCCTACCTGCAGACCTTCACCTACTCCCAGCAGGCGGACCTTATCTGCCCCTTCTGCACCAACCACTGCAACCGCACGGCGGTCACCTTCCCCGACGGCAGCAGCTGGGTGACCGGCAACCGCTGTGCCAAGGGCGAGATTATGGGCGACCCTAAGGACCAAGCCACCAGGGAGAGGCTCCGCGCCTCCCAAGACGCCCGCTCCCAGGTACCCAACATGTTCGAAGAGCGCGAGAAGCTCCTGTTCAAAGAGTATCCCGTCTCCCCCGTTCTCCCCGAGCAGGGAGCGACCATCGGCCTGCCCCGCGTGCTCCTGAACTGGGAGGCCGCACCCTTCTTCACCACCTTCTTCAGGGCCCTGGGCTTCAAGGTCATCTTCAGCTCGCCCAGCACCAGGCCCCAGTACGAAAGTGGCCTGCAAGCTGTGTCCTCCGACACCGTCTGCTTCCCCGCCAAGCTGGTGCACGGCCACATCCGCGATCTTGCGAAGAAGAAGCCCGACTACATCTTCATGCCCTCCATCACTACCGTGAAGTCAGAGAACACCGAGGAATCCAGCTTCTCTATGTGCGCCGTGGTGAAGGGCTATCCCATGGTCATTCGCAACAGCGACAACCCTGACCAGCAGTTCGGCGTCCCCTTCCTGAACCCCCTCTTCCACTGGTACACCGATGAGGACCGAGACAAGCAGCTCACCGGCTACATGAAGAAGGTCTTCAACATCGGTGCCGAGAGCACCCGACAAGCCATCGCTCAGGCCGATGCCGCTCAGACTGCCTTTGCCGATGCCCTCGAGGCCCGCGGTCGCCAGATTATGGACAAGGTGGAAGCCGAGGGACGCTACGCTGTCGTGCTTGCATCCCGCCCCTATCAGAACGACCCCCTGGTGAATCACGACCTGCCCAACTACTTTATCGATCAGGGCATTCCCGTGCTCACCGTCGATTCCGTCCCTGGCTTCAAGGAAGTTGACCTCTCTCACAGCCTCATCGACATCGCCAACAACTTCCACGCTCGCATGCTATCCTGCGCCATTCTGGCCGCCGAGAACCCCCATCTGGAATACGCCCAGATTGTCTCCTTCGGCTGCGGTCATGACGCCTACCTCTCCGACGAGATCGTTCGCATCATGAAGACCATCTCGGGCAAGGCGCCGTTGGTGCTGAAAGTCGATGAAAGCGATGTCCCTGGCCCCCTGCGCATCCGCGTTCGCTCCTTCATCGAAACGGTGAACATGCGCCGAGCCGCCAACCCCACCCTAAACATCCACCCCCTACCCGACCCCTTCCCCCAGAAGTTCGAGAAGCGGGACAAGGAAATCCGCACGGTGCTGGTACCCAACACCTCCCATGCCTTCAGCATGCTCATGGCCGCTGCCTTCAAGAGCCAGGGTCTGAATACCGTTTCGCTGCCTGTCGGCAGAGATCGCGCTGCCGAGCTGGGCAAGAAGTACGTGCACAACGACATCTGCTTCCCCTGCCAGGTGGTCATCGGAGAGCTTCTCGAAGCGCTGGAAAGCGGCGAGTACGACCCTGACACTGTAGCGGTCTGCATGGGCAAGTACGTCGGCGACTGCCGTCTGACCCATTACACCGCCCTGCTGAGGAAGGCCCTCGACGATGCCGGCTTCACTCAGGTTCCCATCCTCACCAACGACGATGTCGACCGTCACAATGTGCATCCCGGCTTCAAGATGAACTTGCTTACCGCCGCTCGCATCGCCTTCGGCCTGCCCATGATCGACGCCCTTGAAGAGCTGCTGCGCAAGATGCGCCCCTATGAGGTGGTTAAAGACAGCACCCAGAAGGCCTTCGACAAGGCCCTAGAACTCACCATGAAGGGCATGGAGAAATCCGGCATCTCCGGCGCACGAAAGGGCTTCATGAAGGCCATCGACATCATGAAGGGCGTGAAGTACGACCGCAGCAAGCCCAAGCCCACGGTGCTCATCGTAGGCGAGTACCTGCTGAACTTCCACCAAGGTGCAAACCACGACATCGAGGCCTACCTCGAGGATCATGGTATGGAAGTCATCGAGGCGAAGATGACCGACGTTATCAGAAAGTCCTACTTCTACAAGAATCGCCAGAACAGGGAGTACAAGCTGAACAAGAGCCTGTCAGAGCGAGCCCTCTTCGAGGTCGAGGACAACATCTTCAACCTCGCGCACTCCCTCACCGACAGCATTGCAACCCGCCACCCTCTGTACGAGCCCGCAACCCGCATGCAGGACCTGGTAGAGGACTCCGACCCCATCATCCACCATACCTTCGATGCCGGCGAGGGCGTACTCATCCCCGGTGAGATATTGCACCACGCCAAGCACGGGTGCCGGGCCTTCGTCATCCTGCAGCCCTTCGGCTGCTTGCCCAACCACATCGTCGGTCGCGGCATCACCAAGAAACTCAAGGAGCTGCATCCCGATTCCCAGATTCTCTGTCTGGACTTCGACCCCGATGCGCCCCTAGCCAATATCGAGAACAGATTGCAGATGCTCATCCTGAACAGCTTGCGCGCACAAGGAAGGACCGCCCATGGCCAGGCCTAAGAAGAACTCCGGAACCGTCGAGGCAAAGCAGCGCATCTCCGATGCCTACTGGAAGCTCCTCGAGACGAATCGCTACGATCAGATCACCGTCGGCATGGTGGTGGAAGAGGCCAAGTGCAACCGCGGCACCTTCTACTACCATTACGAGAACCTCGAAGACCTGGTAGACAAAATGCTCGAGCAGTGCATCCTTTCTGACAACGCACTGTCCGACACGATTTTGGCGCTCCTCTCTAACATAAACCTGCGCCAAACCCTGACCATGAACAAAGAGCGGTTCTCCCATATCGCCCTCATGATCAGACAGGGCGGCATGGAGAAGGTGTACGTGAAGTTCAGGGAACTCACCTTGCGCATGTGGACGGAGTTCCTCTGCGAGCCCGGTGAGAAGCTGAAGCCAGAAGCTCAGATGATCATCGAGTTCTTCGCAAACGGCGCCGCTGGCGTCTGCTCCCATCTAGAAAACGAGCGTTACGAGCTAGATGTAGATGAGGCATTGAAGAGTCGCTTCCTGATTGATGCGCCCCGCTTCTGCCTGCAAGAGGTATGCCAGGCACAAGGCGTTGGTAAGGAAGAGATCCTGCGCAAGGCCCTGGCCATGAAAGCTTGCCTAGACAGAAACTGAGCCTCAATCTTTCGTCAAATCGTTTCACAGCATGCAGAAGGCCTCGCCACATGGCGGGGCCTTCTATATGTGTTGGTATGGGCAATATCCCATAGCACCCAAGTACAAAAAAGAAGGCCCGCAATGCGGGCCTTCTTCAAGCTTTGGGGAAGAATCCTAGTGCTTCTTCTCGACGTGCTTCAGTACGTCGTACTCAGCGCCTGGGGTCTCCTTACGCAGGAACATGAGCTTCAGGCAAGCGACACCCTCCATGCAGCACAGGTAAATGTGGATGAGCATGAAGATCAGGAATACGAACATGCCGAAGTAGTGAACGATGCGCAGGGACATGAGACCGCCGCAGAAGCCGATCAGCCACTGGTTGAAGGGCAGGCCTGCAGTGGGCTCCCACAGAGCGGTGCCCGTCCAGAACATGAGGAGGATCAGGAAGAACACGGCAATGTAGGCCAGCTTCTGAGGAACACCGTACTTTGCAGCGATGGGGTGCTCCTTCTTCAGGAAGAAGTAGTACTTCAGCCAGGGGATCAGCTGGTGCTTGTTGTCAGCCTGAGGCAGCCAAACCTTGTAGTCCTTCACCGTGATGCGGGTGCCCAGGGTTGGTGCGGACTCCAGAACAAATGCCAGGATCACACGAACGATGGCGTTGATGACCAGAATGAAACCACAGAGGATGTGTGGTCCACGCATAACGCCCTCAGCAACAGGCAGGCTTGGGAAGTGAATCATGAAGCCGGTGAGGATCAAGATGATCATGCAGACGAGATTCACATAGTGGGTGATGACGAAAGGCAGTGGATGAGCCTCTTTATAGTGTGCGAGATGTGCCATTTATTTCACCCCCCAAGGGTTCAGAACAGTGTTGAAGGAACGACCGGTCTTAGGCTCGGTGACATGAACTGCGCAAGCAGTGCATGGGTCGAAGCTGTGAGCAGTACGCAAAACATTGATTGGCTTGTCGAGGGTCTCAACAGGGCAGCCGATGAAGGCCTGCTCCATAGGACCATGCTTGCCGAACTCGTTGATAGGAGCGATGTTCCAGGTGGTAGGAATGATGATCTGGTAACCAGTGATCTTTCCGTTAACCACGTGCTCGGTGTGGTAGAGAGCGCCACGAGGTGCCTCCCAGAAGCCGGTGCCGTCACCGGTGGTCTGGTTAGCGGAGCGGAAGTACTCAGAGTCGCCGCCCTTAACAGCCTCGATGAGCTCAGCAACCCACTCAACCATGAGGTCGGCGATGTAGCCAGCCTCAACGTTGCGGCCAGCGATGCGACCCAGGGTGGAGTTCAGCAGGCTGAACTTACCAGGAGCGCCCAGACCCTTCAGGACGGAATCAACGCCCTCCTTGATAGGCTTAACGCCGTGCAGGTAAGCGGAGAGAACACGAGCCAGAGGACCAGCCTCAAGAGGCTCGCCGTCGTAATGAGGAGCCTTGCACCAGGTGTAGCGATCGTTCACGTCGTAGTCGGTGAACAGAGGCTTGGTCTCGCCCTCGAGTGGGTTCAGAGTGCCCTCGCCCTCGTACCAGGAGTGACCAACGTACTCCATGATCTTGCTCTCGTCGACCTCCTCGTAGGTGAGCTTGTCCAGATCGACAATGCCGGAAGGCAGGTAGCGATCAGACATCTCGAAGGAAGGACGATCGAAAACGCCCCATGCAGCGTACTTGCAGTCGTTGCCACCGAACTTCAAAGCATCGGTGTAGTAAGGAGCGATTGCCATGGTGTCTGGCAGGATGGTTGCGTGGATCCAGTCACGCAGCTCGTTTACCAGAGCCCACAGGTCGTCGAGCTTCTCCTCGGTGGGAACCCACATGGTGCCACCAACAGTGGAGGTCATGATGTGAGGCATCTTGCCACCAATGAGGCCGGAGATCTCAGAGGCCTTAGCCTGCATGGTGAGAGCCTCCAGGTAGTGGGCGGTGCAGATCAGATCGAGCTCTGCAGGCAGCTTGTAAGCCTCGCCCTTGTCGGCATCGAACCAGTTACCGGAGAAGATGGAGAGCTGACCGTTAGCAGCGAACTTGGACAGACGCTTCTTCAGGGCAGCGAAGTCGGTGTTGGTAGAGGTGCCGGCAGCCTCTGCCAGATCCTGAGCGTCCTTTGCGGAAGCCTTCAGACCGTTCAGAGGGTTCACGAAGTCGAGAGCAGCCAGGTTGTAGAACCACAGGATGTGGCTGTGCAGGAACTGAGCGCCCTCGATGATGTTACGGATGATACGGGCATTGTTGGAAATGGTGATTCCGTAGGCCTTCTCACCTGCGATAGATGCAGCATGGCAGTGGGAAACAGGGCAAACACCGCAGATGCGCTGCACGATCATGGCAGCATCCTCTGGGGTGCGATCCTGCACTACCAGCTCCATTCCGCGGAAAGAACCGCCGGAAACCCAGGCATTGGTAACAACGCCGTCCTCTACCTCCAGCTCAGCGCGGAGGTGACCCTCAATACGAGTAATTGGGTCAATTACGGTACGAGTCATCTGTTACTTGCCTCCCTTCTTCTTCTCGAGAGCCTCCTTGATGTCAGCCTCGTCGTAAACGCCGATGGACTGCTCAGGATGCTTCAGATCCCACTCGCGAACGAGCTCGGTCTTGCGGCTCTCGCCGATGCGGCCCATAGCCTTCATACCGAAGCCGTGAACAACCAGGGCTGCAGCAACAAGGCCGGTGAGGCCCCAAGCGATGACGTCAGGCTGAATGGTCCAGCTGCCGATGCGCAGATCGCGGTTGCGCTTGAAGAATGGGGTGTTGACCTCGACCCAGTTGTCACCAGGATTCATAGGATCTGCCTCGCAGCAGCCGATGCAAGGAGCACCGGACTCAACGCACCAGGAGCGACGATGGTTGTAGCGAACGACACCGCAGTTTGCACGGGTCTGAGGACCACGGCAACCCAGAGGATACAGGCAGTAACCCTTTGCCTCCTCCTCGGAGCCGAACTGATACACGAACTCGCCGTTCTCGAAGTGACCGCGACGCTGGCAGTTATCGTGAATGGTCTGGTTGAAGATGACAGCAGGCTTGTTGTCTGCGTTCAGCTCAGGCAGAACACCCATGAGAACAACGTCAACCAGAACTGCTACCAGCCACTCAGGGTTGGGAGGGCAGCCAGGGATATTGATGACAGGGGTCTCGATGCCGTTGTCGCGCAGGTACTTCTGGCAGCCTACGGCGTCAGAAGCGTTAGGATAAGCAGCAGTCCAACCACCGTTCACAGCGCAGGAGCCCAGGGCTACCACAGCGTTAGCGTGCTCAGCGGTCTCACGGAAGGAATCGATACCGGTCTCGCCAGCGATGCGCAGAGCATTGCCGTCGAAGGCACGGGACAGAGAACCTTCGTATACGAGGATGTAGTTGCCAGCCTCGATGGTCTGCTTCCTGGCCTCTTCCATAGAATAGCCAGCTGCTGCAGAAAGGGTCTCGCAGTAGTTCAGAGAGATGAGCTCGAGAACCACAGTAGCGGGATCTGGCTCGTCAATCTGTGCGAAAGCCTCAGTACAACCGGTACAAGAAGCGCCCTCCATCCAGATCACTGGATACAGGTTGCCCTCGGTTGCACCAATCACGGATGCCTCGAGAGCGTCTGCAACCTGAGCAACCGTCAGCTGGGAAAGACCAGCAGCGGCAGCAACGGCACCGCAGAGCTTCATGAAGCTACGACGCGATACACCGCGAGACTCCAGGATGGAATCGAACGTCGCGGCATTTGCTTCGTTTACCATGTGTGCACCTCCTTGGGTGTCTCAAAAGAACTTGACGTTGGCTAAGATTCTTCCCCAATGCAGTCTCAGCCGCGACTAATAGTAAGCCCAAAAGGCGGTTTTTCTGGCAGGTGGACAAATAATGTTACAAGGCCATTTTCACGTAACATTTACAGCCTCTTCACAAAACCTTCAAAGAGCAAAAACCACCCATTAACATCTAAGTGTGTAACAATTCGCTGCAAGTTTTGGAAAAGAATTACCGCTCGCCAATCGGTCGTTTTCCATGAGATACACAGTTCTATAACTCTGTCCGTTTTATGCCATCTTCCAAATTACAAACCGCACAAGCTCCGACATGACCGGAATAGTTGACAAAGAACCACGTAACATCTCCCCTCTCGCCTAACGAACCACTATGATTAGCACCGAGAAAAAGGAGAGAACATGACTGCAACCATCGCCTATCTAGGACCAAAGGGAACCTATACCGAGAAAGCTGCCGCCACCTTCGGCGAGCGCCTCGGCACGGACTACACCCTGGTTCCCCACGTAAGCTTCCCCGATATCTTCGACAGCGTATCCTCGGGAGCCTGCGAGTATGGCGTGGTAGGCATGGAGAACTCCATCGAAGGTCCCGTAACCGTCACCCTCGACACCTTCGCCAGCCGCACCGGCTTCACCATCCTCGGCGAGCAGATTCTCGACATCAACCATTGCCTGGTGGCCCATCCCGATGCCGTCCTGTCCGAGATAACCACCGTCGCCTCACACAGACAGGGAATCGCCCAGTGCCGCGACTATCTGAGGAGGAACTTCCCCGACGCGAAGCAGATCACCACGTCATCGACGGCAGAGGCCGCACGCATGGTCATGATGAACAAGTCCCTCGCCGGCATCGCCAACGCGGGAGCCGCAAGCCTCTACGGCGCGAAGGTCATTGAGGAGGGCATCCAGGACCACGATGCCGACCAGACCAGCTTCGCGCTGATCGCTCGGGCGGACCACCCCGCCGTATTCACCGGCACTAACTACAAGACCTCCCTGGCCCTGTTTCTGAAGGCTAACCAGGCAGGCGCCCTCATGAGCATCCTGTCCGAGTTCGCCTTCGCCAACATCAACCTCACCAAGATTCAGTCCCGCCCCACCAAGGAGGCCCTGGGCACCTACATGTTCTTCATCGACGTAGAGGGTTCGGTGGAAGACGAGGCTATGCGCATCGCCCTGGAATGCCTGAAGCTGAAACTGCGCGAGGTTCGCATCCTGGGCTCCTACCCCATCAGCTAAGCTACCAGAGACAAAACGCACAAACGCGAGGGGGCGGCTCCAGGACATCCTGGAGCCACCCCTCGGTTTTCACCCGAAATCGAATACGCTTTTAATCTGCTAGCCCGTGCCGAGCATTGAGTGATAGGGCCCGGACCGGAGCCGACCCGCCGCGGTTCTCGGCAGGCTATCGCAACCAGCTAGAAGAACAAATGCTCGACGAGGATCTTCAAACCGATGAGGATGAGCACCACGCCGCCGGCAATGGTGGAAGGGCGCTCGTACTTCGAGCCGAACTTGTTGCCGATTGCCACGCCGGCAAAGCTGATAATGGCGGTGACCACACCGATGATGGTCACGGCAACCACCACGTTCACCTTCAGAAACGCAAAGGTGATGCCCACGGCAAGGGCATCGATGGAAGTGGCGATGGCCAGCATGAAGAGCTCGGGGATATCGAGCTTCTCGGAGTCCTTGCAGGTCTCGCAGGACTCTTCCTCTTCCCCATCGCCGCGTATGCCATCCCACAGCATCTTGCCGCCAATGAACGCCAGAAGGATGAAGGCCACCCAATGGTCGACGGGCTCGATGAAGCTCTGCAGCTGCGCTCCCAGGAACCAGCCAATGGCGGGCATGAGAGCCTGAAAACCGCCGAAGAACAGGGCGATGACGAAAGCGTGAACGTAGTTCACCTTCTTCATGCCCAGACCCTTGCAGACCGACACCGCAAAGGCATCCATGGCGAGGCTCACGCCAAGCAGCACCAATTCAACAAAACCCATGATTCAACCTCTCACGTAGCCTCACCCCTGAGGCTCGCTCTCCTCGAAAAACCGGGGCGCCCCCCGCAGAAGCAGAAGTGCACCCCTTTCATGTACCTATACAAATCTCCCCGTAAGGAAGCACCAGCAGCTACGAATAATATCTGCCCTCTTTGCAGGTAAAGAAGCCCTCTTTAACCAGGTCAGCAAGAATCCCCTGCATCTCCCCTTCGGGAACCTCGGGCCTCTTGCAGGAGGCCTCCTCCCAGTTCAAGGCCCGCAGTAGCTCGTCAGCGGTTTGCCCTGGGTCGTCAAGAACCTGACGCAGCAAGAAAGCCCGCTTCTGCCTGCGAGAGCCCTCGAAGGCAGATTGCCGCGCATAGGTCTTGCTCTGACGGTTCAGGTTTCCCACCGTCGCCTTCAGATGGGCGCCATAGTCGAGCAGGGCGTAATACCAATCCGTAACCTTCTGCTCGGGACAGGTCTGCTGAAGAATGTCAGCTAGCACCTTGTCGGAAACCTTTTCCTGGTCGGGAAAGAACTCGTAGATGAGCACGGTGCGCACGTTGGTCTCTAAATACACCCCAGGCTCACCGAAGGCGAAGGCCCGAACACCTGCCGCCGTTGCCGGCCCAATGCCGGGCAAGGACACCAGTTCCTCATAGGATCGAGGCAACGTACCACCATATTCTGCAGAGCACTGCTCGGCGCAACGCTTCAAAGCCAGGGCCCGTCTGTTGTAGCCAAGGCCCTGCCATGATTCCAGCACTGCGCCAGTAGAGGTGGCCGCCAGGGCATCGATGGTGGGAAAGCGGCGCAGGAACTCCGGCCAGAACCGCAGCACCCGTGAAACCTGGGTCTGCTGCAGCATGACCTCGCTCACCAGCACCTCATAGGGATCGGGGATATGGCGCCAAGGAAGGTCGCGATACAGCTCCTCGCCCTTCTTCCAGACGGTAGAGACAAAAGTCTCCCGCTGGAAGTCGGTCAGAGGAAACAGTGGCGCCTTATCTGCCATTACGCTTCCTGCTCCCCCAGGTCGCCCAAGCTGGCCTCCAGGTCATCGATATCGCCCTTGAAGCGCTCGATCACCGCATCTTCCAGCTGCTTGTACTCCGCCGAGGCCAAGGGCTGGAAAGCGGCCAGCTTCTCGTACATCTCATCAGGGCGTACCATGCGAACCTCGCGATGGGCCAGACCATCCTTATAGGCTTGTTCCACCGCCTCGCGGGCCGCGTAGAAAATGTCATAGCGAGACAGACCGAAGGACAGGCGCACCAGCGTGTCCTTATCGAGGTCAGCCAAAGAAGGATGCTTCTCGAAGAGATGATCCCAGATCTGCAGGCGATCCGCTTCGCCGGGCAAAGGGATGTCGAAGGGCTCTACCGGGGAAAGCAGGTCGAGGATGAATTCATCGAGAATGCCGTCGGTAGAAGCCGAAGCCAGCACCGTCACGTTGGGGTTGTCCACCGCAGAGCGAATGAGGGTCACCGCGCGACGAACGCCATTGGATATCTGAGCGGACATGAAGTCGCCCATATCGTCGATGGCGGACTCGGTAAAGGGAGCTCCCCAAAGATCGACATCTTCCAAAATGAGAACGCCGGCATCGATGGTGCCTGCAAAGCCCACGTTGCCCTTAGTGCGGAAATCGGGGGAAGCCAGCACGCAGAGAATGGGCAGGCCCTGAGCGTTCTCGTCCATGTACATGCGCACCGTGGGAGCCTTCATCTCTACGGCAGCAGCCAGCATGAGCCTGGTTGCGTCCTCCCTGATGACGGAGCGGAACAGCAGCGTGCCGAAAGAAGGCAGGGAGCTGATGCCGTGAGCCTTGTTAAGCTCGTCGACGAAGGAGCGGAAGGACTCGTCAGAGAACATGCCGAAGCCCATAGACTTCAGACGCACGATCTGCTCATCGTAGCCCGCCAGGTCGGCAAAGCCTTTAGACCCCGCAACGACGGCGTCCTTCTCGGCAGCGTTTCCCTGGGCCTGGGAGGCACGAGCCGCCAGCTTATCCTGCACCTCGCGAGCCAGCGCCTCTACGAAGGGAGGAAGGCCCGACTCGGGGGACTCGGCAAGAAGAAGGCCGTCAGGAGTGGGCTCGTCGGGTTCGATGATGACATCTTCAGGTTCGGGAATGCGCACGTCAACGCCCAGGTTGCCGGAGACATCGGCATCCATGAGCTCAGAAATAGCGCTGACTTCCTCTTCGGACATGCCCATGGTCTTCAGCTGGCTGAGGGCCAGAGACTGCAGCTGGCCTGCGCAGGTATCGAGCTCGTGCTGGGTCAGATAGGTCTGCAGCAGGTCGAGAACGTGCTCGGCCATGCTCCTGTCTCCCAGCTCTATAGAGAGCATCCAAGCGCACTTCAGGCCCTCTACCACAGGGTGATCCGAGGGAGGGACGGGCATATCGACGTCGTTCACCGCCCGCTCGAAAGCCAGCAGGTACAGCAGCAAAGCCTCTTGCAGTTTTCCTGCCTCGTGGGCATCAACCGCCCTTTCAAGATAATCGGCATATTCGCCCGCAGGGGCGTCCCCATCGCAGGAGGCGTTCTTGTTCTTATCGTCTTCTTCGAGCACTGAGAACCTCCTTTTCGGTACTTCAGGCATATACGGTAACCGCCCAATGCTTCGAAAGCATTACGCGGAAGGAATCAGAGGGAATAGGCAAGTATAACGGAGGAAAGGACCTAGAACTCCATGACATCCCAGCCCTCACGCTTAGCGGTGCGAGAAAGGGACGTATCGGGATTCACGCATACGGGATGCTCGGCCAAAGCCAAGAGAGGCCTATCGGAATAATGGTCGCTGTAAGCGTAGCGGACCTCCCAGTTGCCCTCGCCGAAGCGCTCATTGGCATAGGCTTCGAAGCTGGCAACCTTCTGGTCGCCTTCAACCGGCAGACCGTCTACCTCATTGGTGTAGTTGCCCTGGTCGTCTACCTTCATGCGGGTAGAGATCTGGTCATGCACGGGATGACGCTGCATCATCCTCAGCAGCATGGGCTCAAAGGTCGCAGACACCACGATGACGAAGCAGCCCTCATCGCGATGCTTGCGAATGAGCGCATCCATCTCGGGGCGGAAAAGCTTCTCGATGTTGCTGTCGTAGAAATCGCCCAGATACTGGTCTACCTGCTCCTTGGGCTTTCCTACGAAGGGTCGGAACACCTGCTGGCGCACCCAGCTCTCATTCTGGGGAAGGTGCAGCTTGTAGGCGGCGCCCCAGAAGAGCATGCGACCGATCACATCAGGACGCAGCTTGCCGGTCTTGGCCAGATGGGCCGTCAGACGCAGAGGAGAGCGACCATCTATGCAAGTACGGTCGAAGTCGAAGACAGCGATGGGAACCTTGCCCTGAGGCACGAAGCCATCGGCGCAAGATTCCTTGGCCTGACGCGCTTTTGCCTTCGCTCCTTCAACCACTACGTATTCTTTGTTCTTCTCGAATTTCATGCACTCCATCCTACCACAGAATACTGAGGGCACATAAACCGCACAGCATGAGCAAATAGCGTTCAAATTCCCTCAGGCAAACATTTTGCAAGACCCCGAAAAGATGTTGACGCGGCAACTTGCAAGCGCGGAATCGCAAAGGCGCAGTCCGCCCGCAGAGCGAGAGCCGCCCCAAACCAAGAGCTCGCTCCCCTTCCATAGCGCCCCGAAACGAAAAGGAGCCTCCCGAAGGAGGCTCCCAACGATGCGCTTTCAGCGAGGATTAGAGGATCTTCACAACCCAGCCCTCGGGGCCCTCGACCTTACCGGACTGAATCTCGGTGAGGGTAGAACGAAGCTTGTGCATAACGGGACCGGAGGTCTCTGCGCCATCAGGGAAGGTGACGTCGATGCCCTCAGCCTCGATGTGGCCAACAGGAGAGATGACAGCTGCGGTGCCGCACATGCCGCACTCAACGAAGTCGCCGTCGAGGATCTCCTGGAACTTCACGGGACGCTCGATGACATTCATGCCCAGGATGTCGCGGGCAACGACCACCAGGGAGCGACGAGTGATGGAAGGCAGGATGGAATTGGTGAAGGACTGAGGAACGACCAGGTTGCCATCCTTGTCGACCAGCAGGATGTTAGCGCCGCCGGTCTCCTCGACATAGGTGCGGGTCATGGAGTCGAGGTACAGGTTCTCAGCGTAGCCAGCAGCGTGAGCCTTCTCGCCGGGATACAGGCTCATGGCGTAGTTCAGACCAGCCTTGATGTTGCCGGTGCCGTGGGGAGCTGCGCGATCGTAGTCAGCTACGGTGATGGTCACTGCGGTGTCGCCGCCCTTAAAGTAAGGGCCAACAGGGGTAACAAGGATGCGGAACTGATACTCGTCAGCGGGCTTTACACCGATGACGTCGCCAGTTGCGAACATGTAGGGGCGAACGTAGAGGGTTGCACCGGAACCGAAAGGAGGAACCCAAGCGGCGTTTGCGGTGACAACTTCCTTTACGGCCTCGACGAACTTGTCCTGAGGGAACTCAGGCATGCAAAGGCGAGCAGCGGAATCAGCCATGCGCTGTGCGTTCAGATCAGGACGGAAGCAGACAATGTCGCCGGACTCGGTGGTGTATGCCTTCAGACCCTCGAAGATGGTCTGAGCATAGTGCAGAACACCAGCGCACTCGCTCATCTGCAGGGAATGATCGGTGGTCAGACCGCCTTCCTCCCATGCACCGTTCTTGTAGTTGCAGACATAGCTGTAGTCGGTCTTCATGTAGGAGAAGGGCAGACTTCCCCAATCGAGATCCTTCTTTTCCACAAGTATCATCTCCTCTAGTGTGCTACATCGTTTCATTGTTCTATTCATACAACAAACGGGGGCCTTGTGGCCGAATTTTTTTCGCAATGGTTGCACATACAGTGTTTTCAGCATACCACCGCCAAATGTCTTCCAAATTGCCCAGGGAAACCTTCAACAAAGATGAAACAAGAAGCTGCAAGGCAGGTCGTAAGCTACCCTCTGGGCGAAAGAGGAGTAGACTGAACGAGCAATACATCACCTAGCAGAAGAAGACCCGTGAACAGCTTCATCATATGCATCAACGCCGTGCTGCCCATGTTCTTGCTCATGGCCCTCGGCTATCTCGCGCAGCGCTGCCACCTCATCACCAAGGCCACGGTCCTGAAGATGAACAAGGTGGTCTTCGCCGTGTTCCTGCCCATCATGATCTTCAACAACCTCTACGTCTCGGACTTCGCCAGCTCCGTGCGCCCCGGCCTCATGGCCTACACCGCCGCAGCCATCCTGGTGGTCTACGCCGTGAGCACCCTGCTGGTAAGCGTCTTCGTCTCAGAGCGGAGCAAGCAGGGTGTCATGGTACAGGGACTGTTCAGATCTAACTACATGATGATCGGCCTGGCCCTGGCGGCGAACTTCCTCGATGCTTCGGGTATGGGTTGCGTCAGCGTCCTCATGGTGGTGGTGATCCCCATCTACAACATCCTGGCGGTCATCACCCTGGCCTCCCACAACGGCGAGAAGATCTCCTGGGGACGCACCCTGCTGGACATCGTGAAGAACCCCCTCATCATCGGCACGGTGCTGGGCATGGTCTTCGTGGGACTGGGCATTAAGCTCCCCACACCCCTCGAGTCGGTCATCAGTCAAATCGGTCAGGCCGCAACCCCTCTGGTGCTGTTCCTCTTGGGAGCCTTCTTCCGCTTCTCGAGCCTTCCCAGCTACGCCCGAGATCTGTTCTGGGTATGCTTGGGACGCCTGGTTGTCGTTCCGGGCCTGGCTCTTGCAGGCGGCATCGCCTTGGGCTTCGGCAATGTGGAACTGGTCACCCTGGTAGCCATCTTCGGCTCCGCTACCGCCACCGCCTCCTTCCCCATGGCTCAGCAAATGGGCGGAGACGCAGAGCTCGCTGGAAACATCGTGGTGGCAACCAGTGCCCTGTGTTCCTTCACCTTGTTCGGCTGGTGCTTCATGCTCATGAGCATGGGGCTCATCTAGCGGCCCACGCAGCAGTCGCCTATATGGCAACCAACCGCATATGAAAGCCGTCCCACGCAGAAAGCGTACCCCCGCCACCCAATGCGGCAGCAACCGCGCATGCTTAAACGATTTCAAAGGAGCAACCATGCGAACCATCAACCCTGAGCACCTCGAGGCCGTGAAGCGTCTTTTGGCCGAAACCCCCTACTACTCCCTTTTAGACATGAAGGTAGAGGAGATGGGTCCCGGCACCTGCACAATCTCGGTGAACATCTCCGACAAGCACAAGAATTCCTACGGCGGGTTCTGCGGCGGCGCCTACGCCTCCCTCCTAGACATGGGCGCCTACTACGCCCTGTACTGCCTCCTCGACGAAGACCAGGGCTACACCACCCTCGACATGAGCACCCACTTCCTGAAGGCGGTCTCCGAGGGCACGGTGTACTGCAAGGGCACGGTGCTGCGTCAGGGAAAGACCATCTGCCTCTGCGAGTCCCGAGTCTATGACGCCGAGGAGCACCTGCTGGCAGAATGCACCGCCAAGATGTTCGTCTCCCCCACCGTGCAGCCTATGAGCGCCTCGGTGAGCTTCCTAGAGCCCGGTACGGTGCTCCCTCCCAAGTTCCTAGACTAAGCGCTCTGCGAATAGACGCCGTCCGTCCGCAAAGCACTATCCGCGGGCGAAGAACGCGATGATCAGGGAGCCAGGGCCGGCGTGGGTGCCAATAGTGGTGCCCATCGAAGAAACAGGAACCTCCCCCTCGTAGCCCTCGAACACCTGTGGGCACGCAGCCAGGAAGGCCTGCACCTGGCCGTCGGTAAGGCCACCATAGGACAAGCCGAAGGGCAAAGAGTAATCGATGCCACCAGCTTCTTCCACATATTTGGCCAGCGCCTTGTAACCGCCCTTCATGCCGCGGGCGGTGCCATGCATGCCCAGAACACCCTCGCTGATGTTAATGAGGGGCTTCACGGACAGCAGACCGCCAATAGCCGCCACCGCAGGAGAAATGCGACCACCCTTCTTCAGGTTCTCCATGGTGTCGAGGAGGGCCAAGAACTTCATCTCGCGACGCTTCACCTGCAGCACGTCATAGATCTCCTTGGCGCTCTTGCCCTCATCGCGCATAGAGATGGCAAGGCGAATCAGCAGCTCCTCGCCAACCGACACGGACTCGGAATCTACCAGGAACACGCGGCTGCGCTCCTCATCGCTGAGCTGGTCGGCGGCAATCTGAGAGCTCTGGAAGGTACCCGACAGCGCGGAGGCGATAGAGATGGAAACCACCTCATCGCCACGGTCGAGAGCCTCGCGGAAGGCCTGCTCGAAGGCTACGGGAGTCACCTGGCCGGTCTTGGGGATCTCACCGGTCTCGGCAAGCTTCTGGAAGAACTCTCGATGACCGAGAGTGATGCCGTCTACATACTCGGCATCGGAAAACAGGACCTTCAGGGGCAAGAAGGTCAGACCCAGCTGGTCAGCCCTCTCCTTGGTGATATCACAAGACGAATCGACAACGATCTGCACAGCCACGACGGCGCTCCTTTATCTAGACAGCGTTTGAATTTACGTTACGAAATAGAATACTCTGTAACGTAAATACGCATACAAAAGGTCGCAGTATTTCCACAACCGGAAACAGAACCGAAGACGAGCAAAAAAAAGAAGTAATGGCGCCAAGCCGAAGCGGGGATCCGCTTTTGGGCATGAAAAAAGCTGCCCGAAGGCAGCTTTTCAAATTCAAACTGGCGGGATGTACGAGACTTGAACTCGCGACCTCCGACGTGACAGGCCGGCGCTCTAACCAACTGAGCTAACACCCCGTTTGCAGCAACGAGAATATTACAGGACATGCCTGGTAGACGCAACAACTTTTTTTAAAAAGTTTTGCACCCGCCAACGCTTCCGCCAAATCGCGACGGCTCTCCCCTATCGAAGCTTACCCAGGGCAGCACCCATAAGGGTCTCTACCGCCTTGCCGGAAGCCTTGGCAACCTTGTCGCCATCGAGGCCGTTATCGACGAACACCTGCACGATGCCCTTGGCGATGGGCAGAGCGCGGGTAGCGAAGGCCTCGGCAGCAGAGAGCACGTTGTCCTTCACCTCGTTCAGGTCAGAAGGCAGAGGGAGCTGGCGCTTGCCGGAGGCGATCTCCTTCGTCAGGGTGACGCCCTTGTCGAGCAGGGCCTTCACATCGCCGTTGCCCTCAAAGTACTCGATGAAGGTGTAGCCCAAGGCCAACGTACCGCCATAGCCAATGCCAGCCTTGGTAAGGGATCCCAGAGCGGGAATGAGAGCCACCAGCTGACGGGCAATGCCGCGGAACATGAAGCCGCTGCCAGCTACCGCGATGAGCTCCTTCGCCCGAGACTTGTCGATCTGCTGGCCATAGGCTGCGGCGATCTGCAGCACCATCTTCGCCTCGTTCAGGGTCATAAGGGGCATATCGGCACCAGGGATGAAGGCGACCAGGCCGATGCCGCCATTCTGCATGGCAGTAGCCTTCACCGACTCCGTTGCCAGGGCCTTGCGGAAGAAGGGGAAAGCGTTGGCAAAGGCCAAGCGCTTGTCAGGGTACACATAGGACAGCCACTGCCCCATGGCGTAGGCCAGAGAGCTCTGCTCGGCCTCGCCGAAGGGCTGGGGCTCATCGGTGGCGGAAACCTTATCAGGGGACACGGCGCTCACCAGATCCGCCTCGTCGATGGCAAGATCGGACATGCCGGCGATCTTCTGCAGCAGATTCGGGCACAGGGTCACCACCATAGTAGGGAACCCGTCGTCGAGAAGCTGATGGTACAGGGAAGCGGAGAAGGAGGTGGGGCCAGCCACCACGATGCACAAATCCGCCTTCTTGTCAGGCGCGGGAAGCTTCGAAGAGAAGGTGTCGACGAAAACCTTGGCACCTTCCTCCTCGGAGGAGAAAACGTTGCACACCATCTCGCGAAGGGCGACATCAGCCGCTTCTTCCATGAAGATATGCATGCGGAAGGAAGCCTTGCGGGACTTCTCCGTCTCCTCGATAGCGGAAAGAACTGATGAAACGTCTACGGGGATCTTCATGGGATAGCTCCTTTTCAGAAAGCCAAATACAGGCTAGTGACGTCCATTATGCGCCCAAACCGAGAGAATCAGGCCCAGACAGACGAAGTTCACCAACATCATAGAGGTTCCGTAGCTCACAAAGGGCAAAGGAATACCCGTGATGGGCATAAGGCCGCAATCCATGCCGATGTTCTCGAGGACTTGGAAGATCCACATGCCGCAGATGCAAACCACTACCACGGTGCCGAAGAGGTCGTTGCTGTTCTTGGCGATAGAGAAGCCGTTGAACACTAGAGAGGTATAGAGGCCCAGCAGCACCAAAGCGCCTACGAAGCCGAACTGCTCGGCAAGCACGCAGAACACGAAGTCCGTGGCGGATTCAGGCAAGTAGCCCAGAGTAGACTGGGTGGCGTTCAGGAAGCCCTTGCCGAAGAGGCCGCCGGAGCCAATGGCGATCTTAGCTTGCTGCAGATTGTAGCCATCGCCTGCCAGATCGTAGCTGGGGTCGAGAAACACCAGAAGACGGCTGCGCTGATACTCCTTCAGCAGCACATCGCTGCCCGTCATCTCATCGAGAATGGGGTCGAGAGTGAACAAGGCTATGATGCCGCCGGCAATGACCGCTAGGGTTATGAGTATGTACTTGGCCCGAGCGCCACCGATGATGAGGGCCACGCCGCCAATGAACAGGTAGACCAAGCCCGTGCCCAAGTCGGGCTGGGTGAGAATGCACACGAAGGGAACGGCCATGATGAGCAGGGCCTTCAGGTACTCGTCCGCCCTGTTCAGATTTCCGCCATAGCGGGATACCACGCAAGCCGCCAAGAGGATGACGGAAACCTTGGCGAACTCACCGGGCTGGAAGCTTAAGGGGCCCAGCTTGAACCAGGAGCGCGCACCGTTCACTTCCAGACCCACCACCGGCAAAGCCGGCAAGAAGATGAGCACCACGTTCACGATGAGGAAGAACATGACGTAATCGGACATCTGGTGGTAGTCGATCTTCCAGAAGATGAGCATGAGGAAGATGCCCAGAACAACGCCCATGGCCTGTTTGGGGAAACTGTAGTTCGCGTTTCCGTAGGTCGCGGAGAACGACACGATGAGGCCGTAAACAACAAGGACCACGGCGGTGATCAGGAAAGGAAGGTGCACCTTCAGGCCCGCCTTAGGGGACACCGTACGGGTGCTTTTAGCCCCGGGGGTGCGCAATGAGGATATGGTCTGCATCTCCGCCATGTGATCACCTGCCTTTCTTCTGCCGTCTTTCCGTCTGCGGAGCATTGCTCCGCGCTGTCGTCTTTTTATCCGTCGAGCCGCTTTGCCCTATCTGTCAGTGCCGCTTGCCACAACCATCGTTAGTCCTGACGGGCGGTAGAGGTCTTTCCGCCCTTGCCCTTCTCGTACTTCGACGAGACGAAGGACACGTTTCTCTTCAGCTTGCCGTTGCCGGACTTGATGCACGCGTTCATGACCTTGGCAGCCACGGGCGCCGCGGAGCTCGAGCCGCCTACGCCTTCCTCGATAATGCAGGCCACCACGTACTTGGGGTCGTCATAGGGGGCATAGCACGCGAACCAACCATGGTCCGCCTTGTCAGTGAACTCGGCAGTACCGGTCTTGCCCGCCGCATCTACCGAGGGGAAGAGCTTCGCTATCTCGGCGTTGTCGGTCACCACGCCGCGCAAGGCCTCTCGCACAGTCTTCAGATGATCCTCGCTCACTTGCAGATCCTGCCAGGAGCTCTCAGCGGAAACCACCATCTCCTTATTGGAGTTGCGAACCTCCTTCAGAAGACGAGGCTTCATGAGCTTTCCGGTGGCAATGCCGCCATAGGCCACCGCCACCTGCATAGGCGTCACCAGCACATAGCCCTGGCCAATGGACATGTTGGACATATCGCCAGGCTGCCACGCCGCCTCTTCAGGGGCATCGGCGTAATACTCGGCCTTCCAAGAGGGAGTGGGGATACGGCCAACCGCTTCCCCGGAAATATCGATGCCCGTCTCGGACTCGAAACCAAACTGCTTCACGTAGTCCTGAATGGCGGTTTCAGAGACCTTGTTGGAATTGTAGAACTCCTTAGCCACCTCGTAGAAGGCGGTGTCGCAGGAGTTCACGATGGCCCCATAGAAGTCGAGGGTGCCATGGCCTGCTTCCAACCAGCATTTCTGGGGATACTCCTCGCCGAAGCCTGTCCAGGTGCCCGTGCACTTCCAACTGCTTCCCTTGGTGATGAAGCCGTTGTC
Organism: Eggerthellales bacterium; assembly: GCA_029225085.1. GTDB lineage: Bacteria > Actinomycetota > Coriobacteriia > Coriobacteriales > Eggerthellaceae > JAQXVU01. The sequence goes on from JAQXVU010000052.1 coordinate 101,187, forward strand.
GAGGCCGGCCATGCCCACGAAGGGCTTAAAGGTGGAAGCCGGCGGATAGGTTCCCGCCAGCGCGCGATTCATGAGGGGATAGTAGCTGTCGTCGGTGTTGAAGGAATCCCACACATCCTGGGAGATGCCGCCCACGAAGGTGCCAGGCAGATAGGTGGGATAGTTTGCCAAGGCCAAGATCTCACCGGTGGTGCAATCCATGGCAACCACGCTGCCAGCTGCGCCAACTGAGGCGATCTGGTCATGCAGGGCCTCATCGGCTACACACTGCACCGTGGCATCAATGGTCAGATACAGGTCGGAACCGCGGGATGGGTCGGTCTCGCTGACCACGTCCTTCACGTTGCCCGCGGAGTCTACCACCAGCGTGCGCACACCGTGATCGCCTGCAAGGAGGTCATCGTAGGCGAGCTCGACACCGCTCTGACCCACGATGTCGCCAGACTGCACGGTTCGTCCCTCGTATTCCCTGTTCAGCTGATCGTCGGTGATGGTTCCCACATAGCCAATCGCATGAGCTGCCAAAGCACCGTAGGGATAATTGCGCTGAGTGCGGGAATCGACGCTGACGCCGGGGAAAGCATCAGAATGCTCCACGATGAAGGAGACGTTGCGCAGAGAGGCCTCGGTCTCGATGGCGCGCTGGCTCTGAGCGCCGCCAGAGGAGTCCTCGATGCGCTGCACCAAGATGTTGAAGGGGATGCCCAGAAGGGCCGAGAGACGAGCCACGGTGTCATGGTCGTCGGCAACGCTGGGGTCGGCCAGAACCGTCAGCGACGTCCTGTTGTTCACCATGGCGAAGCCGTTGCGGTCATAGATGATGCCACGCGGCGCAGGGGTGTAGACCGTGGTGTACAGGTTGTTCTGCGCGTCGCTGCGATAGGAGCTGCCCTCGAGAATCTGCAGGCTCCAGAGCTTCACTGCCAAGGTGCCGAAAACGCCGCCCGCCAGAAGGGACATGGCCAGAAACCTGCTCTTCAGGCCATCGGACATGCGTCCCGACGAACCGCGGGGAGACGAGGTGGTGGGAGCGTCCTTCGACAGCATGCCGCTGCCCTTGCTTGCGCTGACCACCGTGTTGATAGATCGAACGCTGGCATGGGCGGCCAACGTAGGGCCCTCCCCTTTCCTTCCAGCGCGAATGCGGAAGAACACCACCAAGGCAATGGCAATAAGAGCCAGGGTGGCTATGACGGCGATAATGGCTTCAAGCATCGGCGAGCCACCTAGAACCGCAGGTTGGGCATGGTGGAAATGGTGGGGCCGCTATGATGGGCGCCCAAAATCTTGTTGCCCACCACGAACCAGATGATCGACAAAAGGGCATCGTACACAGCGCAGGGAAGCGTGTAGAAGACGAGGCCCGCAGGAAGCTGCAGGAGTCCGGCACCGGAAAGGAAGAAGGAGTACGCCAACAGAACCAGCAGGGAGAAACCTGCCAAGATAGCGAAGGCGGAAACCGGATTGTCGCTGCCGATGGCCTCGGCGACAAAGCGCATGAAGAACGAGGAAAGAAGGAGGCACAGGGCCATGGTGCCCACGACGCCCGAGCCCATGAGGTCGGACAGCATTCCCATGACGAAGGCGAGGACGTAATGGTTCTGCAGCGGCCTGATGAGGCACACCACGAGCACGAAGCTCACCAGGAAGTCCGGCATGACGCCCATGATCTGAATGTTAGGGGCGATGATCAGCTGCAAGGCAACCGCCACAAGGGCCATGATGCCAATGAGCTTGGAGTCTTGTTCCACGATATCGCCTCCTTATCCCTGATTGCTCGAGGTATCGTCATCTGATTTACCTGCGTCATTGGAAAAGACCACCATGACCTCTTCCATAACTTGGGCAGCATCATTGGGAGCCACCACAATGGTGCGCTCAGTGGTGTCAGCACCCTGATCGACGCGAACAACCGTGCCAACCATGAGGCCCGCATAGTAGCTTCCTCCCAAACCGGAGGTCACCACCACGTCGCCGACCTTCACCGACACATCGGAGCTGACATCCTCGAGGTACAGCAAGCCCTCGAGGCTACCGCGAACCACGCCCTGAGCGCGGCTCGATTGAATCTTCACCGCAGCACCGCTATTAGGGTCCTGCAGCAGACGAACATCGCAGGAATAGGAGCTCACTCGCTGAACCTGACCGACCACGCCGGAGCTTCCCATTACGGGCATGCCTGCCTCAATGCCGTCGGCAGAGCCCTTGTCGAGGGTGATCATCCTGTTCCACGCATCAGTAGACTGACCGATGACACGGCAGGTCAGAGTGTCGAGGCTATAGGTATCCTTGATCTTCTGCAGCTCCTCGAGGCGCTGGGCTTCCTGTCGGTACTCCTCGAGGTTAGAGACCATCTCGCGCAGTTCCTGGTTCTGCTTCTTCAGCTCGGAGATGGTGTCTGCGTCGGCGCCGATATCATCGACGCTGCTCATGATGCCGTTGCCCAAGGAGCCAACCGCAGAGCCGGCCATCTTCAGAGGAGAGACCAAGCCGGAAACGGTGCGCTGCATGCTGTGAAGGCCGCCGTCCTCCCCCTCGTTGGAGTACAAGGACATGCAGCCGATGGATACCACCAGAAATACAATCAGCAGCACATGGCTGCCGATTGCAGGACCTTTATTTTTAGAACCGAACTGGGCCATACACTACTTAGAACGCATGGTGGTCTGACGCAAGGTGGTGGGAGACTCCAGCACCTTCAGGCAGCCCATGACCACGTTGGTCAGAGCGGTCTCGGACACCCATACGGGAATCTCGAGCTCCTGAGTCAGATAACGGTCGAGACCGGAAAGCAGTCCGCCACCGCCCGTGAGGAGGATACCGTTCTTGATGATGTCGGAGGCCAAGTCAGGATTGGTCTTCTTGAAGGTCTCCTTGATGTTCAGCACCATCTCATCGATGGTGGGCTGCAGAGCCCTGCGCACATCCTCGGACTGCACAGTTACCTCGCGAGGCTGCTCATCTACCACGTCCTGGCCGGAAATGACCATATCGCGCTCGCGGCCATCTTCAAAGGGAAGAATGGAGCCGATCTTGATCTTGATGACCTCGGCGGTGCGCTCACCGATCTTGATGCCCAGCAGGTCACGCAGGTACAGAGCAATGGCCTCATCCATGCGGTTGCCAGCAACGCGCAGAGAGGAAGAGGTCACGATACCGCCCAAGGACACAACGGCCACCTCGGTGGTACCGCCACCGATATCGATGACCATAGAGCCGGTGGGCTCGGTAACGGGCAGGTCGGCGCCCATTGCCGCTGCCATGGGCTCTTCGATCAGATAGGCCTGACGAGCGCCAGCCTGAATGGTTGCCTCGAACACGGCGCGTTTCTCGACGGAAGTTGCGCCGCAGGGAATGCACACCACGATACGGGGCTTGGGCTGCCAGGGATACTTGCGCTGAACGGCCTTGTTGATGAAGGCCGCGATCATAGCTTCGGTTACGTCGTAATCGGCGATGACGCCGTCATGCAGAGGATGCTCAGCGGAGAACGCATCTGGAGTGTGGTTGATCATGTTCTTCGCTTCGCGACCAACTGCCAGAACCCTCGTCGTGCTCTTTTCGATAGCAACAACGGAGGGCTCGTTGATGACGATGCCCTCGCCAGATACGGCGACCAGCGTATTGGCGGTGCCAAGGTCGATGGCCATATCGTAGGATGCGCCGAATCCACCCAGGTTGAAGTTGAAGTTATCTAAAAAAGACATAGTTATCCTTTAAATTGCCTAGTATGCAGCGACCCATTCTATCACAGCGCATACAAACAAAACCGACGCTCCGTGAAATTCACAGGAGCGTCGGATTCAGACAATGGCTCTGAACTGCAAGGAGGCTACCCTATCGCAGGATTAGCGCTCCTTAGAGGTGGCAGCGCGCAGCAGCCTGTTAAGGGCGTGCAGGTAAGCCTTGGTGGAAGAGACGATGATGTCGGAGTCAGCACCGCGACCGGTGAAGACCTCGCCGTCAGCGTCGGTAACGCGGATGGAAACCTCGCCAAGGGCGTCGATACCGCGGGTTACGCTCTGAACGGCGAACTCGGTCAGGTCGTTCTCGACGTCGACGATCTGGTTCACAGCCTTGTATACGGCATCAACAGGGCCGGTGCCCACGGAGCAGGCAACGTGCTCTACGCCGTTAGCGTCGAGCAGGGTGACGGTTGCAGTGGGGATCAGAGGATCGCCGCAGGAGATCTGCACGGATTTCAGGGTATACAGGGCCTCCTGGCCACGGCTGTCCTCGCCCACCAGGGACTCCAGGTCCTCGTCGTAGACCTCCTTCTTCTTATCGGCAAGAAGCAGGAACTTGTCGTACATGCGGTCGAGGTCAGCGCCCTCGAAGTGATAGCCCAGCAGGTCGAGGCGCATCTTCAGAGCGGCACGGCCGGAACGGGCGGACAGCACGATCTCGGACTTGCCAGCGCCAACCTCTGCAGGATCGATGATCTCGTAGGTGGAGCGCTCCTTGATAACGCCATCCTGATGGATGCCGGAGGAGTGAGCGAAGGCGTTGGCGCCAACGATAGACTTGTTAGGAGCAACCACAAAGCCGGTGATGTTGGAAACCAGGCGGGAAGCCCTCATGATCTCCTTGGTGTTGATGTCGGTGTAAGCGTCGAGCTCCTCACCGTGCATCTTGATGCCCATGACGACCTCTTCGAGAGCGGTGTTACCAGCGCGCTCACCCAGGCCATTAATGGTGCACTCGAGCTGGGTAGCGCCATTGGCAACGCCAGCCAGGGACAGTGCGGTAGCCATGCCCAGGTCGTTGTGGCAGTGAACGGAAACGGTGACGTTCTCGATGCCGCGAACGTGCTCCATCAGGTACTTGATGCGACGGCCGTACTCGTCAGGCAGAGAGTAGCCGGTGGTGTCTGGGATGTTCACGACGGTAGCGCCGGCCTCGATGACGGCCTGCACCACCTTTGCCAGGAACTCGTATTCGGAGCGGCCGGCGTCCTCGCAGTAGAACTGCACGTCGCTGGTGTAACGCTTAGCGTACTTAACGGCGTCGACGGCACGCTCGAGGCACTGCTCCTCGGTGATGCGCAGCTTGTCCCTCATGTGGCTAGGGGAAACGCCGATACCGGTCTGAATACGAGGATACTTTGCGACCTTCAGGCACTCGCCTGCGGAGTCGATGTCCTTGTGGACTGCGCGGGTGAGGCCCACGACGGTAGCGTTGTCGCCAACCTCGCGAGCGATGGCCTGTACGCTGGCGAAGTCGCCGGGAGAGGACACTGGGAAGCCAGCCTCAATGACGTCGACGTTCAGGCGAAGAAGCTGACGGGTGATCTCCAACTTCTCGGCGGTGTTCATAGATGCGCCGGGCGACTGCTCGCCATCGCGCAAAGTGGTGTCGAAGATCTGAATCTTACGCGCCATGTGCGTACCCCTTTCATTCTCATCATGTCAGCGCCCGAAAGCGCCCTATCTTGCTAATTCAGTCGTTCACCGACAATTTCTGCCAGCGAGATTACAGTTTAATATACCAAAGGTTCTTTGGGTTGATTTTTGCCCGAAGCTCCTGAAGTACTTGAGCAGGAACATCCTGCTGCACGTTCATGTACACCAAGGCCATGTCGCTGAAGGCCTTCTTGGCAATCTGCATGGTGTTAATAGAGACGCCCGCGTTGCCCAGCACCGTGCCGATGATGCCCATGCGGCCAGGACCGTCTACGTACTCGAAGATCAGCGTGCGACCCGTCGCATCAATCTGGGTGCGATAGCCCAGCAATTCCACAATACGAGGCTGTTGATCGTCGCCGGAGACCGTGCAGGAAACCGTGAGACCGTCAGCGTTCACGCTCACCTTCGAGCTGTACTCGTCGGACTCCCCCACCAGGAACGTCTGCAGATCGACGCCGTGACGACGAGCCACGGAGAAAGCGTCAGCTGGGGTGACGCGCTTGTTGCCACGATAGGACAGCATGCCGTCCATAACGCCGGCAGCCAGAACATCCAGATCCTTATCGGCCAGGGTGCCCGCCGCAGTGAGCTTCAGCTTCGCAGGGAGCTCGCCTCGCATCTGCAGGGCCATAGAGCCCAGAATCTGACAAGCGGGGATGTACGAAGTTGCGGTATCAACTACGTCGTCGGCAGAAGCCACGATGTTCAGAGCCGTGGGAACCAAAGAGCCGGACAGGCCCAGATACACGTACTCGGCAATCTGCACACCGGCCCTGTTCAGGGCCTCCTTGGTGGAAGCGCCCAGATGAGGGGTGAGAGTTGCCTGATCGAACTCGTGCAGGGGGCTGTCGGAAACGGGCTCGGACATCCACATGTCAACGCCAACTGCGGCGATCTTGCCAGCCGCCACGAAGTCGGACAGGGACTTGATGTCGTACACGCCGGCGCATGCTGCGTTCAGAAGGATGACGCCATCCTTCATCTTCGAGAACTCCTCGGGGCCGAACATGCCCTGGGTCTCGGGGGTCTTGGGCATGTGCACGGTGATGAAGTCGGCGATGGGAAGGATGTCATCGATGGAATCGTAGAGCCTGACACCGATCTGCTCTGCGCGGTCTGCGGCGCAGTAGGGGTCGTAGGCCACGATGTCCATGCCGAAGGCACGGGCGCGCTCTGCAACCAGACGGCCCACGCGGCCCAAACCGCAAATAGCCAAGGTCTTCTGGTACAGCTCAGTGCCCACGAAGTCGTTGCGACGCCACTCCCCCGCCTTCATAGACTTATCAGCAGCGGCGATATTGCGAGCGCAGGCCAGCAGAAGGGCCATGGTGTGCTCGGCAGCTGACACGATGTTGGAGGTAGGTGCGTTGCATACGATGACGCCTCGCTCGGTGGCGGCGGCGATATCGATGTTGTCGACGGTGACGCCGGCCCTGCCCACGACCTTCAGGTTCTTACCCGCATCGAGCAGCTCCGCGTCGACCTTCGTCGCGCTGCGAACCACCAATGCGTCGTACTCTCCGATGATGTCGATGAGCTGGTCGCGAGAAAGGCCGAGCCTCACATCCACGGCGAGGCCCCGCTCACGCAGGGCCTCGACACCAGCATCGGCAATCTTTTCACTAACAAGCACTTTGTTGCTCATTGCCTCTGCTCCTATATTTCCGTCAGGAAGTAACTGCTATTTCTTGATCCAGGTGAACATAGAGCGGATCTTCTTGCCGGTCTGCTCGATGAGCAGGTTGTCGCAAGCCTCACGCTGCTCCAGGAGCCACTTGTGGTCGTTGTTGCAGTCCTCAACGAACTCCTTGGCGAACTCGCCGTTCTGAATGCGCTCGAGGATGAGCTTCATGGCAGCACGGGACTCGTCGTTGATGACCTTAGGACCAGCGTAGTACTCGCCGTACTCAGCGGTGTTGGAGATGGAGTAGTTCATGAAGCTGATGCCGGACTCGTACATGAGGTCGACGATCATCTTCAGCTCGTGATACACCTCGAAGTAAGCCAGCTCTGGTGGGTAACCGCCCTCTACCAGAGTGTCGAAGCCAGCCTTAACCAGCTCTACGCAGCCGCCGCAGAGAACAGCCTGCTCGCCGAAGAGGTCCTCCTCGGTCTCCTGAGCGAAGGTGCCCAGCATGATGCCGGTACGAGCACCGCCAACGCCCCAAGCATAGGACTTAGCGGTATCCCAAGCATGACCGGAAGCGTCCTGATGCACGCAGATCAGATCGGGAACACCGGAGCCCTCGGTGAACTGACGACGAACGATGTGACCAGGGCCCTTAGGAGCGCACATGATGACGTCGACGTCTGCAGGAGGAACGATGTAGCCGTAGTGAATGTTGAAGCCATGAGCGAATGCCAGGGTATCTCCAGCGTTCAGGTTAGGAGCAATGAACTCCTCGTATACAGCTGGCTGCTTCTCGTCTGGAACGAGAATCATGATCAGATCTGCCTCCTTAGCAGCCTGATCCATGGTGGTGACCTTCAGACCAGCTTCCTCAGCCTTAGCCCAGGAAGAGGAACCCTCGCGAAGACCAACGCGAACGTCGCAGCCGGAATCCTTCAGGTTCAGTGCGTGAGCGTGACCCTGAGAGCCGTAGCCGATGATGGCGATCTTCTTGCTCTGGATGATTGATGGGTCAACATCCTTCTCATATACGATTTCGATAGCCATGTTGTTTTTCTCCTTTTCTCATGACTCTTATACGCATAGTACTGGGGACTTCCGCCTCTGCTCCCCACAACGGTATAGCAGAAGTAAAAGTCCGTGTCAGCGGTAAACCCAGTTGGTAAAACCTAGTTATCAGTGGCCTTCATGCTGCGAGGCATGGCGATGGTGCCGGTGCGGGTGAGCTCCTTGATACCGTAGCCGCGCAAGAGGTTCAGGATACCGCGAAGCTTGTTCTCGGTGCCAGTGACCTCGATGGTGATGGAGTTCTTGCCCACATCGACGATCTTGGCGCGGAACACCGTAGCGATCTCGATGACCTCATTGCGGCGCTCGGGAGCGGCGGCAACCTTAATGAGCACCAGCTCGCGGTTAACCACGGACTCATCGGTGAGGTCGGTGATCTTGTGCACGCTCACCAGCTTATGCAGCTGCTTGGTGATCTGCTCGTAGGCCACCTCGTCAGCCTCGATGACCGCCGTCAGACGAGAGAGGCTCTCATCCTCGGTCTGGCCAACGGACAGGGATTCGATATTGAAGCCCCGGCGGGAGATCAGACCGGTGACGCGGCTCAGCACGCCCGGCTTGTTCTCTACCAGAGCGGAAAGAATGTGCTTGCTCATTGCTTACTCCTTCCCTCCGGTGAGCATCTCGGAGATATCTCCCACGCTCACTGCTCCGATAATGTCGTCGATGGCAGCGCCAGGAGCCACCATGGGGAATACGTTCTCCGCAGGGCAGATGCGCATATCCAGCAGGGCGGGACCCTCGGCAGCCAAAAGGCGCTTCAGGGCACCTTCCAGCTCATTGGGGTCGCGAACCCCCTCGGCCTGCCAGTAATAGGCCTCGGCCAGCTTCACGAAATCGGGGTTCTCATCGAGGATGGTGTTAGAGAACCTGTTGTCGTAGAAGAGGTTCTGCCACTGATGCACCATGCCCAGGGTGCGGTTGTCCATGAGCAGGACCTTCACGTTGAAGCCGTTGATGGCGCAGGTGGCCATCTCCTGAGCGCACATCTGGAAGGAGCCATCGCCGGAGATGCACACCACCGTCTTCTCAGGGAAGGCCGCAGCGGCACCCATGGCGGCAGGAAGGCCGAAGCCCATGGTGCCGGCACCACCAGAGGACAGGAAGGTGCGGGACAGCTCGCGGTGAATGTGCTGAGCGGCCCACATCTGATGCTGGCCTACGTCGGTGACTACGATAGACTCCATCGGATCGAGCATGTCGGACAGCAGCTCAAGGGAGCCCTCAGGGGAGATCCAGCGAACGCCGTTCTTCTCGCAGGGGTTGCCGCAGATGCCGCAGCCAGCGTCGAACTCAGAGGTCAGGCCTGGGTTGTAAAAGGGGTGAGCCTCCTTCCAGGCGAAGATGGTGTCGAGCCACTCCTGGTAAGCGGGCTTCAGGCCCTGCTTCTTGGCCTCGGCCACCAGGTTGGCCATGATGCCCTTGGCGTCGCCAACGATGGGCACGTCTACCGCACGGTTCTTAGAAATCTCCGCAGGGTCAACATCGATGTGAATGACCTTGGCGTTAGGGGCGAAGGAATCGATCTTGCCGGTAACGCGATCGGAGAAGCGAGCGCCCACCGCGATGAGCAGGTCGCACTCGGTCATGGTGTAGTTGGCGTACATAGAGCCATGCATGCCCACAGGACCCAGGTTCATGGGGTTCGAGCAAGGAATGGCGCCCTTGGCCATAAGGGTGGTGACCACGGGGACCTGCATCATGTCCACGAACTCCAGGAGTTCCTGGGTTGCATCAGCAGCGATGCAGCCACCGCCTACGTACAGCAGGGGCTTCTTGGCCTGCTTCAGCAGGGACACGGCCTGACGGACCTGCTTGGCGTTGCCCTTCACCGTAGGACGATAGGAGGCCATCTCCGTAGAGTCGGGGTAATGGAACTCGATGTCGGCGGTGAAGATATCCGAAGGGATATCGATGAGCACCGGGCCGGGACGACCGGTAGAGGCAATGTAGAAGGCCTCGCGAACGGTGCGGGTCAGATCCTCAGGATCCTGCAGCAGGTAGCTGTGCTTCACGATGGGCATGGTGATGCCCACGATGTCTACCTCCTGGAAGGCATCGGTGCCGATGGCGCGACGAGGCACCTGGCCGGTAATGACCACCATGGGGATGCTGTCGGCATAGGCAGTGGCGATGCCGGTGACCGTGTTGGTGGCACCAGGGCCAGAGGTCACGATGACCACGCCAGGCTTGCCGGTGGCACGGGCATAGCCGTCAGCAGCATGGGTTGCACCCTGCTCGTGACGGGTAAGCACGTGCTTCAAAATCTTAGAGTCATACAGGGCGTCATAAATCTTGATGGCCTGTCCTCCCGGATAGCCGAAGATCATCTCTACGCCCTCAGCCTCGAGGGATGCGATGAGGGCCTGAGCGCCAGTCATCACCTTTCCCTCTTTTTCGGTATGGCTACCGTACTTGGGCATACCCTTCTCAGGCATGACGGTTTCCTTTCCACTCATTATCCGAAGTACGCCCCCTCATCAGCGCTGGAAACCAGCTTTGCGTAGCGGGCGAGAACGCCGGTCTTGTGCTTGGGCTCAGGGGCAGTCCAGGCGGCGCGACGAGCAGCCAGGGTCTCGTCGTCTACTGCCAGCTCCAGCAGGCCCTTGTCGATGTCGATGTTAATGATGTCGCCTTCCTGTACCAGAGCGATAGGACCGCCAGCAGCTGCCTCAGGGGAAACGTGACCGATAGCAGGACCCTTGGTGGCGCCGGAGAAGCGACCGTCGGTGATCAGGGCAACGCTCTTATCGAGGCCCATGCCGCAGATAGCAGAGGTAGGAGTCAGCATCTCGCGCATGCCGGGACCGCCAGCGGGACCCTCATAGCGAATAACGATGACATCGCCAGGGTTGATCTTGCCGCCGAAGATGGCGTCGCAAGCCTCTTCCTCGGACTCGAAGACGCGGGCGGGACCGGAGTGCTGACGCATCTCGGCGGAAACAGCGCTCTGCTTCACGACGCCGCAGTGAGGAGCCAGGTTGCCCTGCAGAACCTTCAGGCCGCCATTGGGGCTGTAGGCGTTCTCGACGGTGTGAACGACCTCGCCGTCGACAGGACCCTGAGCAGCCATCCAGTCGGCCAGAGGGCCGTGAACGGTCATGCAGTCGGTGTCGATGATGCCGTGACGTGCCAGCTCGCCCATGATGGCGCCAACGCCGCCCACCGCGTTCAGATCCTCGATGTGCAGGGAGCCTGCAGGGGCGATGCGGGTGATGTTGGGGGTCTTAGCGCAAACGTCATCCCAGTCCTGCATAGAGACAGGGCAACCAGCAGCGCGGGAGATGGCGGTCAGGTGCAGCATGGTGTTGGTGGAACCACCGAAGGCCATATCGACGGCCATGCCGTTGCGGATAGACTTCTCGTTGATGATGTCGAGAGCGGTAATGTTCTTGTTCAGCATGTCCATTACCGCCATGCCTGCATGCTTGGCCAAGCGAACGCGCTCGGAGTACACAGCGGGAACGGTGCCGTTACCAGGAAGGGCGATGCCCAGAGCCTCGGACAGGCAGCAGATGGAGTTAGCGGTGAACATGCCGGAGCAGCTACCGCAAGTGGGGCAAGCGGTGTTCTCGAGGAACTTCAGCTCCTCCTCGGTCATGGTGCCGGCGGTAACCTGGCCCACGGCGTCGAAGAGGGAGTTCAGGTCGGTCTGGTTGCCGCACTTGTCGTGACCAGCCAGCATAGGGCCGCCGGAAACAAGCACGGTGGGAAGGTTCAGACGGCAAGCTGCCAGCAACATGCCGGGAACAACCTTGTCGCAGGAAGGGATCAGCACCAGAGCATCGAAGCCATGGCCCTGAACAGCGCACTCTACGCTGTCAGCGATGACCTCACGGCTGGTAAGGGAGTAGTGCATGCCCTCATGGTTCATGGCGATGCCGTCGCAGACGCCGATGGTGGTCATCTGGAAGGGAGTGCCTCCCGCCATGCGAACGCCGGCCTTAACCGCGTCGGCAATGGTCTGCAGATGAATGTGACCGGGGATAACCTCGTTGCCAGAGGAGATAACGGCAACGAAGGGGCGCTCCATCTCCTCATCGGTGAGACCGTCAGCCTTCAGCAGGCTGCGGTGAGGCGCACGGGCCAAACCCGTCTTGATCGAATCGCTTCTCACGTTTCGCTTCCTTTCCTTACGGAACCAGCGACTTCGGAAACAACCCCCTAAAAAAGAAAAACCCGAAGCAAGAAGCCCCGGGACCATCTAAGGGAGCGAGAAAACGCTCGACTGTTAACGGTTGTCACCGGTTCGGCCTACTTGCCTGCTGGTCTTCCGAAGATCGTCCGGTTCCCATTGCATGCGTTCATCCAAACTGCTCGGAGGCTTGTTTCTGAATCTTCCCCCGCAGGCTTCCAGAACCGCCTGCTTGCTTGAAGAGGGCCAGACCCTTACTTTTCCTCGTCATCGCATTTGTTGGTAGTGATGTCGTGTTCGCTAGTATACTCGCCTGCTCTTTCAATGCAACAGAGAAAAAGAAAAACGGCGCCCATCCTTTCGGACGGACGCCATAAGACAAGGTGGAAGATGATGCTGCAGCCACAAGCAGTCAGGCAGACCACGGCAACTGAAGCCCACCTAAAACAGGCAGGCAACAGCTCGTTCAAGCCCCAGCCGCCGCCAGCCCCATGAAGACCGGGGCTACACCAGATTGATGGGGGCACCGGCCAGATAAGCGGCTACGTTGTCAGCCACGATGACCGCGCGCTTGTACATGGCCTCGTTGGAAGCGAAGGCCACATGAGGGGTGGCCACCACGTTCTTAGCGGAAAGCAGTGGGTGATCGGTGGCGATAGGAGGCTCGGTCTCGAAGACGTCGATGCCCGCGCCGGCGATGCGGCCCTCGTTCAGAGCGTCGGCAAGGGCGGCGGAGTCTACCACAGGACCACGAGCGCAGTTGATGAGCACCGCAGTGGGCTTCATGAGAGCAATGCGCTCCGCATTAATGAGGCCGGTGGTCTCAGGAGTCTGGGGAACATGCAGGGAGATCACGTCGCAGGCGCTCATGAGCTCCTCGATGGTGTCGACGAAGGTGACATCGGGCAAGTCCTTCTTCGTGCGGCTATAGGCCAGAACCTTGCAGCCGAAGGCATTGGCGATGCGGGCAACGCGGCTTCCGATGGCGCCAGCGCCCACGATGCCGAAGGTCTTGCCTTCCAGCTCAGGGCCTACCAGGCCGGCCTTGGTGCCGCCGCAGCGAACGGCCTTGTCGCAAGCGACGATGTTGCGATACACCGCCAGCAGAAGGCCGAAGGTCAGATCGGCAACAGCCACTGTGGAATAGCCAGCGCAGTTAGACACGGTGATGCCGTGCTCGCGGCAATAGGCCATATCCACATGGTCATAGCCAGTGAATGCCACGCAGATGTACTTCAGATTGGGGCACTCCTGCATGACGGCAGCAGAGTACTTGATGTTGGAAACGACGACGATGTCAGCGTCCTTGCTGCGCTCGATGAGGGATGCCTCGTCCTCCTTGCGATCGGGATAGGTCACCAGCTCTACATCGAAATCCCCTACCGCGTCCCCAATGAGGCCGCGAAGCTGCTCGTCAGAGATGCCCAAAGGCTCTACCACGGAAATCTTCAAAGTACGCTCCTAACGTCGTCGTCGGCATTAGTGAACAAGAATAGGGCAACCCCCACCCTGCCCCGCCTGGCTTCCCGCCAGCGGCGCAGTATGGGGGCAAGAGTCCCGCATCCTAGAACGAGCCGCGATGCACCTTTTCCCAATGAAGGTCCTCAGGGCAACGGGGCTCAGGGTGCTTTGCAGGGTGGCCCACCGACAGCATAGCCAGAAGCTGCAGCCCTTCAGGAGCCCCCAGAACGCGGGACACGTAGGCACCGGTGGTCTCGTCGTCGGAGGCGTCACGACCTCGGCACTGAATCCAGCAGGCTCCCAGACCAAGAGCATCGGCTTCGAGCCACATGGCCGTCATGGCGATAGAGCAATCCTCTACCCAGGTGTCTGCCACCTCGGGATCGCCGAACACGGCGATGGCGGCAGAAGCGGAGGCCAACATGCGGGCAGAGCCGGTTTGCCTGGCCTCGGAAAGAGTCTTCAGCGTCTCGTCATCGGTCACCACCACAAACTCACGGGGCTGCTTGCCATGACCCGTAGGGGCAGTGAGACCCGCCTGCAAAATCAGGTTCAGGCACTCCTCGCTGACTGTCTCATCGATATAGGCTCGCACCGCACGACGGCTCAACAGCGCATCGATCATTTCCATATCCTGTCTCCTTTCAAAGACGTATCGCCCCCGCACCTGTCGGGGGCAACGCGATTACGCGCGCTTATGTTTGCGCAGCTCCCAGAAGGCCACGGCACTGGCGGCGGCCACGTTCAGGGAATCGACCTCGTGTTCCATGGGGATCATCACCGTATGGTCACAGGCTTCGATGGTGGAAGCCCGCAGGCCCTCCCCTTCGGTACCCAGCACCACCGCCAGCTTGCCGGCGGCGGTCAAAGCAGGGTCATCGAGAGAGATGGAATCCTCTTCTAGAGCCATAGCCACCGTAGTGAAGCCAGCTTCCTTTAACTGGGGAAGGCAACCCGCAGCCCAGTCATCGGCGCCGTCGATGCGCGTCCAGGGAACCTGGAACACCGTGCCCATAGAGACACGGGAAGCGCGACGATACAGAGGGTCGTGGCACCGGGGCGTGACCAGAACGGCATCGACCCCCAACGCCGCAGCGCTGCGGAAGATGGCGCCCATGTTGGTGTAGTTGGTGACGTCTTCGAGTATGGCCACCAAGGAAGCGGAGGCGCAGAGATCTCGCACCGACGGAAGCGGCAGGCGCTCGAAGCAGGCCAGAGCGCCGCGAGTCTCCCGATAGCCGGTGAGGGAAACGAAGTCCTCATGGGAGACGACCAGTACGGGGACGGAGGGGCCATCGCTGAGCACCTGCTGAATGAGGGGCATCTCATGGCTCAGCCACTTCTCCTCTAAAAACAGGGAGACCAGCGGGTAGCCTCCCGCCAGCGCACGGCTGATGACGTTACGAGACTCGGCGATGAACAGACCGGAGGCATAGGCCTCGTACCCGCCCAGCTTATCGCCGCTGCGAGAGGTATAGCACTCCTTCAGCTGGGCATCGGTCATGCCCGAATACACCTTCAGGCGCTTGTCAGCGCATCCCACTCGCTCTATGGCCACCTGCTCCTCCTCCGCCTTTCGCCTTGCGTAAACCGGCGCTGCGCCAAAACGCCACGGGCCCCGCGCATGCCAAGCCCCATGAGGCCCGACTTCGCCCAGGCCCAAAGCAGCATGCGCGCCGCACCTAGGGGTATCGTCTCGGGTCATTATAAAGCTAAGGCCCTCTCCCCTATCGGGGAAAGGGCCTCAACGCATTGGGGGGCTAAGTAATAGAGGAGAGTGTGGCCCCCTCCTAGCCGGTGCAAACGTTAACAGCGCGAATGCCGCGCCCATGCCACTGCCGAGAACCGCCTGTCACCAACTTGCTGAAGATAGAATCCCGCAAAACTGGTATCCAATAAATAGCCAGTTCAATTATTTTTTTGGAGGTCAGTTTGATTACCCTGCAGCTCGACCGCACTTCAGGAGGCAAGCCCCTCTACACCCAGATCTACGAGCAGATACGAGAGCTTATCGTGCAGGGCATCATCTCCCCCGGGGAGCGCCTGCCCTCGAAGAAGAAGCTCTCCGAGCATCTGAAGGTCAGCGTGAAGACCATTGAGAACGCCTACTTCCAGCTGGCGTTAGAGGGATACGTGCAGTCGAAGGAGAAGGTGGGCTACTTCGCCAACGACATCACCGGCTTCTACACCGAGGCACGCTCAGAGCGTCCCAGCTACACCAACCGCTTTCAGGAAGACCACTATCGCCTCGACATTCGCGCCAACAAAACGCCTACGGACATGTTTCCCCTGTCCGTCTGGGCCCGCATCGCCCGTGAGGTCATGGCCGACGAGGGCCGCAGCCTCCTAGAGACCGTCCCCTTCAACGGCATCCCCGAGCTGCGCATCGCCATCGCCGAGTACCTGTACGGTTTCAGAGGCATGAAGGTCTCCCCCGACCAGATCGTCATCGGCTCAGGTACTGAGTACCTGTACCAGCGTCTGGCTCGCCTCCTAGGCGAGGATTGCGTCTTCGGCATGGAAGACCCAGGCTACACCCACACCAAGAGGATCCTGGCGAACAGCAAGGTTCCCTACCGCTGCATCCCCACCGACTGGGAGGGCATGCGCTCAGACGCCCTGACCGCCAGCGACTGCACCGTCGCCCACGTCTCCCCCATGCATCACTTCCCCTTGGGCACCACCATGCCAGTGCAACGACGAGTGCAGCTGCTGACCTGGGTGAACCAAAAGCCGGGGCGCTACCTCATCGAGGACGACTACAACTCCGAGTACCTGTACCAGGGAAATCCCGTCCCCACCCTCTACAGCCTCGACGTGCGCCAGAAGGTCATCTACATCAACACCTTCTCGAAGACCCTGGCCCCCTCCCTGCGCCTGGCCTACATGGTGCTCCCCGACGAGCTCATGGACCGTTACGTAGAGACCACCACCTTCTACTCCTGCACCGTGGCAAGCTCGCTGCAGCACCAGCTGGCCCGTTTCATCTCCGAGGGCCACTTCGAGCGGCACATCCATCGCGTCAGGCAGCACAACCTGAAGCAGCGCGAGCTGGTGGCAGACAAGCTGGAAGCCTCCCCTCTGGCCAGGTCCGCGCAACTGCTGAACTCCCCCTCGGGAACCCATTTCCTGCTGCGCCTTGCCACCGATACGCCCGATCAGGATATCTACCAGGCCCTTTTAGAAAAGGGTATTCTCTCTACCTTCGTCTCCCACTACTGCGAACAGCCCACCAATCGCTTCGACCACCTGCTCATCATGAATTACTCCAGCATCGATGCCGAAGGGATCGACCTGCTGTTCAATGAGCTGCAAGCCGTCCTGCAAAGCTAGCAGGCGCCGCCCTACACGCAAAAAGCCCCTCGGTCACCTTCCACATGCGAAGGCGGCCGAGGGGCCGAATGCTCATAGCGAAGCCGATGCGCCCTTACCAGGGCGACCTGTGCCTACAGAGTCTCAGGCTCAGGGTACTCAACGCCGAAGGTGTCGACGGTGACCTTCTTCATGCGCTGGTCCTCGAAGGGCTTGTCCTGGAAGTTGCGCTGAGCGGACACGATCTTGTCGGCCACTTCCATACCCTCAGTGACCTTGCCGAAAGCTGCATAGGCGCCATCCAGATGAGGAGCGTCGGCAACCATGATGAAGAACTGGGAACCGGCGGAGTTTGGCATCATAGAGCGAGCCATAGAGAGAACGCCGCGGGTGTGAACCAGATCGTTTGCGAAGCCGTTCTGGGAGAACTCGCCGCGGATGGAATAGCCAGGGCCGCCAACGCCGATGCCCTGAGGATCGCCGCCCTGAATCATGAAGCCAGGGATAACGCGATGGAAGATCACGCCGTCATAGAAGCCCTTGTTCACCAGGGAGATGAAGTTGTTCACGGTGTTGGGGGCAACCTCGGGATAGAGCTCGGCCTTGATGATGCCGTCGTCTTCCATCTCGATGGTAACTACTGGGTTCTGTGCCATGTCGCACGCTCCTTTTCCTTGTAAACCCATGCTGGGTACTTACTGCTTAGTGCCAATGTCCTTAGAAGACGATAGCGGGCTTAGTGCGCTCCTTCTTCCTGAAGAACTCCCGGAACTTGTTGATCTTCTCGGGCTGAGGATACTCAACGCCGAAGGTGTCGACGGTGATCTTCTTGATCACGCGAGGCTCAAGAGGGCGCTCGGTCTCAGGGTCGGTCTCGTCGGCGCCGATCTCGGCCAGGACATCGAGACCTTCGATGATGCGACCGAAGGAGGCATAGAAGCCGTTCAAGGGGTAGGTCTTCTTGGGATCGTCGAGGCAGATGAAGAACTGACTCGAAGCGGTGTCGGCCTTTTCCTGACGGGCCATAGAGATGACGCCGAACTCGTGCTTCAGGCCGTTGATGTGGGAATTCGCGGAGAATTCACCGCGGATGGTGTAGCCAGCGCCGCCACGACCGGTTCCGTCAGGGCAGCCGCCCTGAATCATGAAGCCAGGAACCACGCGATGGAAGATGGTGCCATCGTAGAAGCCGCTGTTAGCAAGGGCGATGAAGTTGTTCACGGTGTTGGGAGCAACCTCGGGATAGAGCTTGCCGCTCATGACCCTGCCGTCTTCCATCTCGATGTAGACGGATGGGTTGCGAACGTACTTCTTCTTCTCTTTGTCGTTCTTCTTAGCCACGGGAGCAGACCTTTCCCTCTCTCGGGAAACCTGCCATTTCTTACGTTTCCCGCGAACACTCATTATCGCCTTTTCGGGCAAGTTGTGGAACACCCCACAGGAAAAGAACGAATGAGGGAGAAAGGGCTTGGGCTCGCTAAATGAGGACCGCTGCCACCGTGGGGATGGTGCCCAAGGAGAACACAGTGCTCAGGAAGGTTCCCTGGGTCATGGTCTTCAGGTTGCCACCGAAATCGATGCACATCATGGTGCCGCTAGAAGCAGCGGGCATGGCGGCGCAGATGGTGATGACGCCCAGCAGCAGGTGATCGGTGATGAAGAAGCTGAAGACGAAGTACACCGCGAAGGGGATCACCAGCAGGCGGAACAGCGTTGCCACATAGGGACGAGCATTGGTGAACATCTCCTTCAGGGGCATCTTGCCAATGGAAGAGCCCACGATGAGCATGGCACCGGGAACGCAGAGCTGGCCTGCGAACTCGAAGGTCTGGCCGATGACGCCAGAGTCGGTGACGTGACCCATGATCAGGGCCAGAGCTGCAAAGCAGCTGATCATGCAGGGGCTCATCATAGCCTTACCCAGACCGATCAGCGTCTCCTTTGTCGAGGCCTTCTTCTCCCCCTTCTCCCTCATAGAGAGCATGAGGACGCCGGCAGACCAGGTGAAGAAGGTGGCGGGAATGTTGAAGACGGCGCCGTACAGCACGGCCTCAGGGCCGAAGATGCAGTTCAGAACAGGGAAGCCGATGAATCCCACGTTGCCGAAGACCATGAGGTATTCCAGCGTGCCACGGGTCTTGGCATCAGTGCGCAGCACATTGGCCACGATGATGGCCACGAAGATGACAAAGATATAGCAAGCGGTTCCCCACATAAGGATCTCGCAGATGGTGTGGGTGCTGGGGAGGTCGGAGGAGCTGAGAACGGAGGAGATAATCATGGCGGGCATTGCCACGTTAATCACCAGGAAGGACAGCTTCCCATCGAACTCGTCGTTCATGACCCCCTTTCGCCTCATGGCGAAGCCGATGCCGACGAGGGTGAAGAGGATGATCATCTGGGAGGCAGTGGTGTAGAACGTGGTCATTGGTGCGAGGCAACTCTTTTCTCATGCTCGGGTACAGTGCGCTTGTGCCCATTGAACATAAAAGGCCGCCGCGCTTCCTTCAACCGATATGGAGGGAAAACCGCGCTTTTTAGAACGATTCTATGAATTCACCTCTGCGAGATTCCATAGATTCAAAACATATTCCCAGGTCAGAATAGGTATAGAGCTACGAAGCGAGCTGCGTTAGGACGCCTTCCATAAGCACGGAGAAACGATCCTGGGCTTGCAGACCAGACTCGGCCACCTCCTGGCTGCTGGGGTTTCCTCCTGCCACGCCACAGGCCATGTTGCTGATAAGGGAGATGCCCAGCACCTCCATGCTCACATGGCGAGCGGCAATGACCTCCTCGGCAACGCTCATGGCCACGGTATCCGCGCCCAAGATGCCCAGAGCGCGTATCTCCGCTGGCGTTTCATAGCTGGGACCGGAAAGAGCGGCATACACGCCCTCTTGTAAAACGACCCCCGCGTCTTTAGCGCGTTCGGCCCGAGCCGCCCGTCGGGCCAAGTCCGCCAGGCGAGGACTGAAGGCCTGGTTCATGGGAACGAAGCGATTTGCCAGTTCATTGGGCTCGTCGCCTTGCAAAGGGTTACGGCCGGTGAGGTTCATCTGATCGGTCATGAGGCAGAAGTCCCCCACGCCAAAGGAAGGATTGATGGCACCCGCCGCATTAGTGGTCACCAGGATCTTCGCCCCTACCCCATGGGCCGCCCAAACCGGAAGGGCTACCTGAGCCGAGGCATAGCCCTCATAGCCATGAAACCGCCCCTGCATTGCGAGAACGCGTCGCTTGGTACCAGGCACTCGTCCCCATACGAAACGGCTCAGATGCCCCTCGGCGCTGCAGGTGCCCAACCCGGGGACCAGATCGTAGGAAAGGTACGTGGGGTCTTCCAGGCAGTCACCGAAGAAGTTCAGACCGCTGCCCAAGATAAGGAGGCACAGGGGCTCCTCACCACAGGTGAGCTTTTCGAGGGATGCGGCCACCTGAGCGATGTCTTGACGCAAAGACGTCTGATGCATGCGCGCTCCTATTCCGCGTCCTCTAGGGCAGCTTCCATCGCGTCTTCGGAGGATGCTTCCACCGCACCCTCGGGGGCCAAAGCCCAGAGAATGCGCGGCCTGCCCGTAAGGTCCTGCTTCACTTCCACCTGCTGAAAGCCCGCCGCCTTGGCAAGAGCGGCCGCCTCGCGCATGTGGCCCTCGAAGAGCTCTACCACCATGAGGCCACCAGGGCGAAGCGCGGCGCGAGAGAATTGGAAGAGCCTCCGAGCCACATCAAGGCCATCAGCGCCGCCATCTAACGCCAGCATGGGCTCGAAGTCCTTCACCTCGGGCTGCAAACCAGCGCACACCTCGGTGGGCACGTAGGGCGGATTGCTCACCACCACTTCCACCTTGCCCATGAGCTCAGGAGGAACCTTGCAGCCCATATCGCACTCGATGACCTGCACCTTGTCCTGTAACCCAAGCGCCACCACGTTCTCCTCGGTGATTTGGCAGGCCTCAAGGGAGATATCAGTTGCCAGCACCCACACGTTGGCCACCTCATAGGCAACCGAGCAGGATATGCAGCCGGATCCCGAGCCGATCTCTACCACCACGGGGACATTCGGATCATCCGCGAACTCGGCAGCAGGCTCAGCTGCAGATCCCACGGCAGGCTCAGCTGCGGGTTCCGCGGCAGAATCGGCCACGGTGCCCACAGCGGAATGCCCCAAGCTTTCCGCGGCAGGTTCCGCAGCAGGCTCGACTGCAGGTTCCACGGCGCCTCCCAAGGGAACCATAGAATGAGCCTTCTCTGGGGCATCGGTATGGTCCTTCAGCCAATCGATGACCTCGCCAGCCAGAAGCTCCGTCTCAGGACGGGGAATGAGGACGCCGGGACGCACCCTCACGGGGATGAAGCGGAAGGACGTCTCCCCCACGATGTACTGCAGAGGCTCCCCTGCCCCACGACGGCGCACCGCATCTCGCAGGTAATCCTTCTCCGAAGCAGACAGGGGCTTATCAAAGTTCGCATACAGCTCAATGCGCTCGAGACCTGTAGCGCCGCAGATGAGCCACTGGGCAGACAGCAGAGGGTTGCTGTCCCCATGTCGCTCTAGGTAGTCCTGGCACCACGCCAGCATGCGCCTGATTGTCCAGATATCCTCTGCCATATCCCCTCGGTCCCCTGTCGTCATCCTACGAAAAGGCTCTCGCAGACATATGCCTGCGAGAGCCCAACCATGTACGAGTTGCCCTTATTCCTCGCCAGCAGCAGCCTCGAGCTTCGCGGCCTTATCAGCTGCCTGCAGAGCGGTGATCACGTCATGCAGGTTAGTGCCGCCATTGCCCAGAAGCACGCCGTTATAGGAGCCGTTGAAGCCGATGCGGTGATCGGTCACGCGATCCTGAGGGGCGTTGTAGGTGCGGATCTTCTCGGAGCGAGCACCAGAGCCAATCTGGCTACGACGCTCTGCACCCTCGGCAGCCTGCTGCTCCTCGAGCATCTTCTCGTACAGACGTGCGCGAAGAACGGCCATAGCGGCGATCTTGTTCTGCAGCTGGGACTTCTGATCCTGGGACTGCACTACCAGGCCGGTGGGGAGATGGGTGATGCGAACAGCAGAGTCGGTGGTGTTAACGCACTGACCGCCAGGGCCGCCTGCGCGGTACACGTCAATGCGCAGATCCTCGTTCTTGATGTCGACTTCCACCTCATCGGCCTCAGGCAGCACCGCCACCGTAGCCGTAGAGGTCTGAATGCGTCCCTGGCTCTCGGTCTTGGGAACGCGCTGCACGCGGTGAACGCCGCTCTCGAACTTCATGAAGGAGTACACGCTGTCGCCAAGAACCTTAAAGGACACGGACTTGAAGCCGCCAGCCTCGGAAGGAGAGGAATCGAGCATCTCGATCTTCCACTTCTGATCGTCGGCGAAGCGCTGGTACATGCGGAACAGGTCGCCTGCGAAAATAGCGGCCTCGTCACCGCCAGCGGCAGCGCGAATCTCGACGATAATGTCCTTCTCGTCAGCAGGATCAACGGGGATCAGCATGACCTTGATCTCCTCTTCCAGCGCGGGCATCTCGTCCTCGCAGCGAGAGATCTCCTCCTGAGCAAACTCCTTCATCTCAGGGTCGCCCAGCATCTCCTTGGCCTCAGCCAGGTCATTGCAGTCCTGCACGTACTGGCGAGCCTTGGCAACCAGAGCACCCTGACGGGAGAACTCCTTTGCCAGCTTCTGATATTCCTTCTGATCGGCGATAACTTCGGGGTCGCCCATCTTGGTCTCAAGATCCTCGTAGGCGGCGATGATCTTCTCGAGCTTTTCCTTCATGCTGTTGGAATCTTCTTTAGCCATTGCTTCCTTCTATTCTCATTCCTTTGAATCGGTCGTTTCGGGGCAGGCTTAAACCGCCTGCATACACAAAGCAACCTGGGTACAGTTTGCCCAGGTCGCGAAAAAGACAGTATGGTACCTAAGAGAACAGTGACATGAGAGCCTCTTCGCTCTGCAGTCCCATGAGCTGCTTGGCAACCTCGCCATTGCGATACAGGTTCAGGGTAGGAACAGCCATGACCTGATAGCGCACTGCCAGATCGGGGCAGGCATCGATATCGACCTTGTAGACCAAGGCCTTGCCGGCAACCTTATCGGCAACGCGGTCGAGGATGGGGGCAAGCATCTGGCAGGGGCCGCACCAAGTTGCAGAGAAATCTACCAGCACAGGCAGGTCGGCCTTCAGGACCTTCTCTTCAAACTCAGCGGACGTGATGATCTGCACCATGAGCACACTCCTTTCACTCGTATATCGCCGATAGTATACCCTATGAAAATTGCCCCGCGCACGAAATCGGCCGCAAGGGCGGCAATGCAGATTATTTCCAGAGACTCCTGCCTGAAATGGCCTGGTACACTGTTTAGCGCACGCGAGACCACGACGAAAGGACGATACGTGCTGAACCTTAACTCCGCGCGGTTCCTGGCATCCTACGGAACCGCTTCCCAGCTTCCCGCCTCTACCCTCCCGGAGGTCTCCTTCGTGGGCAGGTCGAACGTGGGAAAGTCATCTTTGCTGAACAAGCTGCTGAACCGCAAGGCCCTTGCCAAGGTCTCCTCTACCCCAGGCAAGACCACCACCATCAACTTCTTTCAGGTAGACGACTACCACTTCGTCGACCTGCCCGGTTACGGCTACGCCAAGGTGCCCAACAAGGACCGCGACCGTTGGGTCGAGCTCATGGACGGCTACTTTAACCAGGACAGGCGCTTTGCCCTGATCTGCGTGCTGGTAGACATTCGCCATGACCCCTCGAAGCTGGACATCTCGATGGTGGCCACCCTCATTCAGGGACAGTTCCCCTTCCTCATCGTCCTCACCAAGGCCGACAAGCTCTCCAAGACCCAGCAGCAGAGGCAATGGGCAACCATTCGCAAGCAACTGCACTGCACCCCCGATCAGCCGGTGATCATCACCTCCTCTGCCAAGGGCACAGGCATCCCCGAACTTCGCAGCGCTATCGAAGCCGCCTGCAAGGAGGCCTAAGCGGATACGCTCAAGAGCTCACCCCGCAACCCACCTTGCGCCTGACCAAGCCACACAAAGCGACCAGTCGCAAGCATGAAAAAGCGTCCCCGCAGGGACGCTTTTCTTGTATATGTCCGTCAGATCCTAACGCTGCTGACGAGGAGCGGCGCTGCGACGCTCAGCAGAAGGATGCGCGGCCGTACGGCCTGCCTGCTGAGACTGCTGGCCCTGCTGCTGAGAGGAAGCGGGGCGAGAGGTAACGCGACCCTGCTGAGAGGCAGGGGCAGCGGAACGAGGACGACCGCCACGAGAAGCGGTGGCAACACCGGAAGGAGAACCGCAGTAAGGGCACACGGACCAAGCGGGATCGAGAGCACGACCGCAGGTTGGGCACTGGTTCTTCAGACGCTGATGGCAGTTGGGGCACAGCAGGTAGTCAGCTTCCACAGGGTAACCGCAGTTAGAGCAGTTGCCGTACTGGCCCAGCTGGCGCTGCTTCAGGGCAACTTCCAGCTCCTGCTCATCGCGATCGATCTGCAGCAGAGGAGGACGAAGCAGCAGGTAGGCGATGACACCCACCAGAGGGATGATGGCCACGACCATCCAGACCATCCAGACAGTGCCGCGGGCGTAGGCGTCGCGGGCGACCCAGACGATGCTGAGCACGTACAGGGCAATGAGGGCCACAGCCAGGATGATGAGGACACCCTGCATCTCCGCAGACCACATAGAAGAGAGCAGCTCGCTCATGGTTTCTTTCCTTCCGTCGTATGCCGGCTCTAGCCGAGCTCGGCAAGCTGGGCGTCGATAAGAGCCAGCTTCTCCTTATCAGCCTCGTAGTTGTCTCGGTCCTTCTGCTGAACCTCAGGGGCAGCCTTTGCCAGATAGCCTGGGTTAGAGAGCTTGCGCTCGAGACCGTTGATGAACTTCACCAGCTGGTCGCGCTCCTTGTTCAGACGCTTGCGCTCTGCCTCGAAGTCTACCAAACCGGACAGGGCCACATACACCTCGCAGCCCTCGACAATGTTCACCGATGCCTCCGCAGGCTTCTCGGCATCCGCAGAGATCTGCAGGTCGCCGATGTTGGCCATGTTCACCAGCAGATTGCGCTGACTCTCGAAGCTCTCGGCGTCCTTGCCGTCGGCCTTGATGGTCACGGACAACGCCTGCTTAGGCGAGATGCCGTAGCGGGCACGGGCGGCGCGAACACCGGAAATGGCCTGGGTCACCATGGTGACAGGACGCTCAGCCTCGGGGTTCAGATACTTAGCCAGGGCCTCGCCATCAGGCCAGGATGCGTTGATGAGCATATCGGCATCCTTGTTGAAGGGCATGTCCTGATAAATCTCCTCGGTGACGAAGGGCATGATGGGGTGCAGCAGGCGCAGGGCGTTATCGAGAACGAAAAGCAGGTTGCGCTGGCAGATGTGGCGCTCCTCCTCGGTGCCGTTCAGACGAACCTTGCTGAACTCGATGTACCAATCGCAGAACTCGTTCCAGAAGAAGGCGTACAGAGAACGGGTGATCTCACCGAACTCGAAGTCCTCGAAGCACTCATCGACGTGCTGTACCAGACCAGCAAGGCGGCTGAACATCCAGACATCAGCGTCGGTGGCCAGCTCGGGCTCGCCAGGCACGTAGTCATCGAGGTTCATCTTCACGAAGCGAGCGGCGTTGCGGATCTTGTTCGAGAAGTTACGGCTCGAAACCAGCTTGTCCTCATCGAACTTCAGGTCCTGAGCGCCGGTAACCTGCAGCAGCAAGCCGAAGCGCATGCCATCGGAACCGTAATCGTCCAGAAGCTTCAGAGGGTCAACGCCGTTGCCGCGGCTCTTAGACATGGGCTTGCCATCGGCACCCATAACCGTGGGGTGAATGATCACGTGCTCGAAGGGGATCTGACCGGTGAAGTACATGGAGCTCATGACCATACGGGCAACCCACAGGCCCATGATGTCACGAGCGGTGGAAAGAACCTGGGTAGGATAGCAGGTCTTCATATCGGGAGCGTCCATGCCCTCGGATGCCCAACCCTGGGTAGCGAAAGGCCACAGCTGCGAAGAGAACCAGGTATCCAGAACGTCCTCATCCTGGCGAACGGGGGCGCCGCACTTAGGACAAACGGTGATGTCCTCCTCGGAGGCATCCTCCCAGCCGCACTCGTCGCAGTAGAACATGGGGATGCGATGGCCCCACCACAGCTGACGGGAGATGCACCAGTCCTTCAGGTTGTCGAGCCAGTCGAGGTAGACCTGCTTCCAGCGGGCAGGATGGAACTGAATGGAGCCATCCTCGACCACGCGACGAGCGTCTTCCTTCAGCTTGTTAACGGCCACGAACCACTGCTCGGACTCCCAAGGCTCCAGCTTGGTGTGGCAGCGATAGCAGGTCATGACGGAGTGGTTCAGGTCCTCGATATGGTCGAGGAGGCCCAGCTCGTCGAAGGCGGCAACGAGGGCCTCGCGAGCCTCGTCGCGATCCATGCCGCTGAACTTGCCGTAGCCCTCTACCACATGAGCGGTCTCATCGAAGATGTTGATCTTCTCGAGGTCGTGAGCCTCGCCCATGGCCCAGTCGTTGGGGTCGTGGGAAGGGGTCACCTTCACGCAGCCGGTGCCGAACTCGGGGTCTACATGCCAATCGGCGAAGATGGGGATCTCGCGATCGACCAAAGGCAGCTTCACAGTCTTGCCAACCAGGTTAGCGAAACGCTCATCCTTAGGGCTCACCGCAACACCGGTGTCGCCGAGCATGGTCTCGGGACGGGTGGTGGCCACTACCAGGTACTCGATGCCATCAACGGGCTCAGTGAGGGGATAGCGCAGGTACCACAGATGGCTTGCGTCATCTACGTACTCCGCCTCGTCGTCGGCGATGGCGGTGGTGCAATGAGGGCACCAGTTCACGATGCGCTTGCCCTTGTAGATGAGACCGTTGTGGTACCAGTCTACGAAGACGCGACGCACGGCGGCGATGTAATCAGGGTCGAGGGTGAAGTGCTCATCGTCGAAGTCGGCGGAGCAGCCCATGCCCTTGATCTGGTTCACGATGGTGGTGCCGTACACCTCACGCCAGTCATAACAGGCCTCGATGAACTTCTCGCGGCCGATGTCGAGACGAGAGATGCCCTCGTCGGCCAGCTTCTTGTCTACCTTGGTCTGGGTGGCGATGCCGGCATGGTCGGTGCCCAGCACCCAACGGGTCTGATAGCCCTGCATGCGAGCACGGCGAATGCAGGTGTCCTGAATGGTCTCATTCAGGGCATGGCCCATGTGCAGCATACCGGTGATGTTGGGAGGAGGAATGACCACGGTATAGGTGTCGTCTGCATGCTCGCCGAAGCCCTTGGAGCGCTTGAACGCCCCCGCCTTCTGCCATGCCTCGAAAAACGGCTTCTCATGAGCCGCGAAATCGTAGTCAACTTTCTTACGTTCGGCCATCGAATCTCCCTCTAGCACGTATACATAGATACACAGGATGCGCCCTTACCGAGCGCATCCCCTTATATTACTCAGTTTCCTCAGACTCAGACAGGCTGAGATCCTGAATGGTGGGAACAGTCTCCCCAGTCACGTCGCTTGCGCGCACCACAACCCGCGTAGCCCCTTCATGCTCAGGCAGGTCGTACATGACATCCATCAGCACGCTCTCGCAGATAGAGCGCAGACCGCGGGCGCCGGTGCCCCGCTCGATAGCCTTGTCGGCGATAGCTTCCAAAGCTTCACGCTCGAATTGAAGATCGGAGTCCTCGAACTCGAACATGCGGCGATACTGCTTCACCAGAGCGTTCTTAGGCTCGGTGAGCACCTTGATCAGGTCGTCGCGGGACAGGGCCTGCAGAGACCTGATGACAGGAACACGACCCACGAACTCGGGAATCATGCCGAACTTGTTCAGATCCTCAGGCAGCACCTGAGCCAAAAGCTCGGCCTCCTCCTGCTTGCGGCTCTCGGGCTGCTCAGCACCGAAGCCGATGGTTACCTTGCCCACGCGCTCAGCGATGATGTCGGCAAGGCCCACGAAGGCACCGCCCAAGATGAACAGGATGTTGGTGGTGTCGATGTGAATGAGCTCCTGCTGAGGATGCTTGCGGCCACCCTGAGGAGGCACGGAGGCCTCGCAGCCTTCCACGATCTTCAGAAGAGCCTGCTGCACGCCCTCGCCGGAAACATCTCTGGTGAT
This sequence comes from Eggerthellales bacterium, assembly GCA_029225085.1. Taxonomy (GTDB): domain Bacteria; phylum Actinomycetota; class Coriobacteriia; order Coriobacteriales; family Eggerthellaceae; genus JAQXVU01. The sequence continues at coordinate 129,345 of JAQXVU010000052.1, forward strand.
AGACAGGTTCTCCGCCTTGCGGGCGATCTTGTCGATCTCGTCGATGTAGATGATGCCGATCTCGGCACGGGGAATGTCGAAGTCAGCGGCGGTGATGAGCTTCAGCAGGATGTTCTCGACGTCCTCGCCCACATAACCGGCCTCAGTGAGGCTGGTGGCGTCTGCGATGGCGAAGGGAACCTGCAAGGTGCGGGCCAACGTCTCGGCAAGAAGGGTCTTGCCGGAGCCCGTAGGGCCAAGGAGCAGAATGTTCGACTTGGCAATCTCTACGTCATCGGGATCCTGGTCGTCTTCCATGCTGATGCGCTTGTAGTGGTTGTACACCGCAACGGACAGGGCCCGCTTGGCATCGTCCTGGCCCACCACGTGCTCAGAGAGCTGCTTGTACAGCTCGTGAGGAGTAGGCAGCTTGCTGAGAACCACCTCAGGACGAGGGGCGGGACCGTCATCGAAGGCAACGGGATCGCCGTAGGCGGAGCGCATGCCCGCCAGAGGGTCGATGCCCATCTGACGCATCATGGTGTCTCCGCATACGGAAATGCACTCATCGCAGATATAGACCCCGTCAGGTCCGCCAATCATGGAAGCTACCTGATGAGGGGACTTGCCGCAGAATGAGCAGTGGATGTCCTTCTCATCGGGGTTTCCCGTGTTAACGCGATCTGTCATGTAGTCTCCAATTAAGCGTTGTCGGTGGAAGAAGTGATGATCTTGTCTACCAGACCGTAGTCGAGAGCCTGCTGGGCAGTCATGTAGTTGTCGCGCTCGGTGTCATGCTGAATGACGTCGAGAGGCTGACCAGTGTTCTCGGAGAGGATGTTGTTCAGCTGGCGACGGGTCTTCAGCATGAAGTCGGCGACGATCTGAATCTCGGTCTGCTGGCCCTGGGCACCGCCAAGAGGCTGATGGATGAGGACCATGGAATTAGGCAGGCAGAAGCGCTTGCCCTTGGCGCCAGAAGACAGGAGAACGGCGGCCATGGAAGCAGCCATGCCCACGCAGATGGTGCTCACATCAGGCTTGATGTAGTTCATGGTATCGAGAATGCCGAAGCCAGCGGTAACGGATCCTCCGGGGCTGTTGATGTAGAGGGAGATGTCCTTGTCAGGATCAACGCTCTCAAGGTGCAGGAGCTGAGCCACGACGGTGTTGGCCACAGCGTCATTGATCTCTTCGCCCAGGAAGATGATGCGGTTGTTCAGCAGACGAGAGTAGATGTCGTAGCTGCGCTCGCCGCGGGGCGACTGCTCGATAACGTATGGAATCAGCGTGTTGTGTACCGTTTCCATGGGTGTACCTCTTTTCTTATGCGATTTCTCGAAGACAGATAGGTGAGAACGTGCTCAGGTATCGCTGAACAATGTTAGCAAATTGCCAGCCAGCAAGGAAACCACATCCTCATCCGCATATTCTTCCCATAAAGAAAAGCGCTGCTACGAGCATTCGCAGCAGCGCTTAAAGCACAAGAAGAATGCAGATTACTCAGCCTCGGCGATCATGGCCTCGAGCTCAGCGATGGTGTTCTTCTGGGTGTAGGAGATGCCCAGCTCGTCAGCCTTGGCCTGCAGAGCCTGCTTCTTGGTGAGCTTCTTAGGCTTCTCCTCTGCAGGAGCCTCCTCGGCCTTCTCCTCAGCCTTAGCGGCCTTCTCCTCAGCAGCCTTTGCCTGAGCCTCGTTCTCGGCGCGGAATGCCTCGGAGTCGACGGTCTCGACGATGGCCTTGTCCATGATGTCGTCGATAGCGTTGGAGCGAACGATGTTGCGACGCAGGATGCGGATGCGACCCTCCTCGCGGAACTGCTTCTTAACAGCCTCTACGTCCTCCATACCGGAGTTGTTGAACTCCTCCTCGATCTCCTCATCGGAGACGGTCATGCCGAAGTGCTTAGCATAGGCATCGATGGCCAGGTTCTGCATGGCGATGTCGTGAGCCTGACGCTTCAGATCCTCCTGGAACTGCTCGTTGGTGAGCTCACGCTGCTTCAGGTACTGGTCGAAGGTGACGCCCTGCTGGTTCAGCTGCTGGAAGAAGCCGGTAAGCAGGTCGCGACGCTCCTGAACCAGGATAACCTCGGGAACCTCGCCAGGATAACGCTCGATGAGCTTGTACAGGCAAGCGTTCTCCTTCATCTTGGGCAGGTACTCCTGGCGCTCGCGAACGATGTTCTCGGCGGTACGAGCACGCATGTCCTCGATAGACTTGAAGCCAGCCTTCTCGGTTGCGAACTCCTCGGTGACCTCAGGATAGACCTTGGTCTTCACGCAGTTCACGGTCACGTCGAAGGTGATGGTCTTGGGGTTGCCGTCGAGAGCCTTCATGAGGATGGAGTTCTCCTCCTCCAGGTTCACGGTAACCTGCTTGGTGTCGCCGGTCTTCATATCCTCGAGAGCAGCGTCGAGGGAAGCAGGATACAGGCCCATGCCCAGCTCGTACATGCGGTTCTCGGTGGACAGAACGTTTACGGCGTTGCCCTTGTCATCGGTGACGGCCAGGGTGAGCTCAGCGATGCCGGACTCCTTAATAGGCTGATCAGCAGGAGCATCCTCCATGTCGTAGTAGTACATGGTCAGAGCCTCGATGCGGTCATCGATGTCCTTCTCGGTGGGGTTCTCGTCGAGGAGCTTGATCTGAACGGGCTCATAGCTGGTGAGCTCTACGTCAGGAGCCATGGTCATGATCAGGGAAAAGACGAAGTCCTTGCCCTCCTCTACCAGATCGTCGGTGTTCTCGAAGCGAGGCTCATCGATGGGGCACAGATTCTCGGCATCCATTGCCAGGGGGAAGAAGCTGTTGGTGATGTCCTCGGTTACGGTTGCCAGAACAGCCTCGGCACCCAGAACGTTGTCGATGACGGGACGAGGAGCCTTGCCCTTACGGAAACCAGGGAACTTATAGCGGTTTGCGAAATCCTTGTAGGTGCTCTTGATGCGAGCATCAACCTCTGCCTGCTCAGCAGTGATGGTCAGCCTCAGCTGATCGTCCTGCAAGGCCTCAACTTGTGTCTTCACAGACTTCCTCCATCTATTACATCTATACAAACAAGAATGGTGCGGGTGAAAGGACTTGAACCTTCACGGGGGTTACCCGCCAGAACCTAAATCTGGTGCGTCTGCCAATTCCGCCACACCCGCATCTATCCTCACAGGCAACCGAGCATGCACTCGGTCACATACGAACGAGTATGGTAGCAAAGAGTGCCCCAGATTCAAATACCCGCCCCGTAGAATTCCCGTACTTTTCATGCACCGCCAACCAACGGAGCGTGCGCGACCAAAACCGGGGGCACGCAGGGCAACAGAACGCCTCTCACCCTAGTGCGGCAAAATCGGCTCAGCGCTCAAATCGGTTCAACGCTCAAATCAGCGAGACAAAAGCCCATGGCCTGACACCACACAACCCGAAAGCGGCGACCGGACTATCGCTGCGCGGCCTGCATGATATAGGGATAGTTGATGTCGATGTCGTTGAAGAAGTTCACCAACGCAGCGAACATCTGGTCACCGTCAGGCTCCCCCGGCAAATAGAACACGGCCTTGGCGCACATGACGCCGGCATCATCTATATAAAAGCAAGGGGTCATACGGCTGGCATTCAGGGAATTGCACAGGCTCAGGCCCCCGAGCATCTGCGAGCCCAGAGATGGCAGCGACGACGTGATGAGATCCATGGCAAGACCGTCCTCGCGGAACACCGCCACGATATAGAAGTCCCGGAAGTTGCTCATGGGCGGATACACGCCCACGGAAAGCTCTGTTCCGAAGCTGTTCAGGGTGTACTGCACCTCGTACTTCTCAAGGGCTGCGACGAAGGCCGCCCTGTTCTCCCGTGCTGAGGCCATGGTATCTCCTCTCGTAAAGCAGCCGCATCCTTCCAGCTCGAATGCGAACGCATGCTTCCAAATGGTTTGCTGCAGGTATCCTAGCGCAATGGGCGGACCATGAGAAATAGGCACGAAGCCGTCCCCACACCATAAACAGCCATGCACAACCCCGTTCGCGCCTTACGTCATAATGCAAGGAAAGAGCCTGATGAAGGAGGATGTCGCTATGGAAAAGCTCACCTGGGGAATGATCGGCGCAGGAGACGTCACGGAGCTGAAGAACGGCCCCGGACTTTACGAGAACGACAACTGCCAGCTGAAAGCCATCACCAACCGCACCTACGAGAAGGCTGTCGATTGGTCCGAACGGCACAACGGCTGCCTGGTGTACCGAACCGTCGACGAGCTCTTAGCCGACGATGACATAGACATGGTGTACATCGCCACCACCCCCGATGTGCACAAGGAGATGGCCCTGGCCTGCATAAACGCCGGCAAGCACGTGTACATCGAGAAGCCCCTGTTCAAGACCTACGAGGATGCCGAGGAGGTTCTCGCCGCCGCTAAGGAAAAGGGCGTCTTCGCCTACGTGGCTCACTACCGCCGCGGCCTCGAGCCCTATCGCAAGGCCAAGGAACTGGTAGAATCCGGCGCCATCGGCACGCCGCTCACCGCCCGCATCACCTTCACCTGCCCCGCAGACACCGTGAACGGCTGGCGCGCCGACCCCACCGTTTCCGGAGGCGGCCATTTCTTCGAGGGGGACATTCACGTTATGGATGCCCTCGACATGATCCTGGGCCCCTACGAGACCGTCGACCTGCAGGTAATTCCCATGCCTGAAAACCCCGAGTTGGAAGGTGCGGTCAGCGCCTGCTTCCGCTGGAAGAACGGCATGGTGGGCAGCGGCATGTGGTGCTACGACTCCGACGCCGATCGCGACACCATCGAAATCTTCGGAACGGAAGGATCCCTGTGCCTGGGAGGCCTCGATATCCCCCACCCTCTGGTCCTCACCAAAGGCAGCGAGGTCACCGAGATCCCCTTCACCGTCCCCAAGAGCGTCGGAGCTCCCCATGAGCGCCTGATTGCAGAAGCGGTGCTAGCGGGCAAGGAGAACCCCGAGCTCTGCACCCTCGAAAACGCCATGCGCACCCTGAAGACAACCTGCAGGGCCATGAAGCTCTTGCGCGAAGGCAAGTAATCGCTTTACATGGCAGCCTGCACCAGCCAAGGGTTTGCAGGCTGCCCCATATCAGCCGAGGGTTTAGAGAATGGCCTGCACCAGCTGAGGATCGAGGCCCAAACCGCGAATGCCGTTGAGAATCTGCTCCTTATGGGCGGTACCCGAGGATTCCACCGTGACGCGCAGCTCGACGGCTGCATTGCGGTTGGGGTTCACGAACTGGTTATGTTCGAGCCTGACAACGTTTCCGCCGCAGGAGGCGATAGACTCGGCCACCTTCACCAGCTCACCGGGCCTATCAGGCAAGAGCACCGACACTGTGAAGATGCGATCGCGCTGAATGAGGCCGTGCTGTACCACCGTCGACATGGTGAGGATGTCCATATTGCCGCCGGACAGAACGCAGACCACCTTCTTGCCTTCCACATCAAGGTGCTTCAGGGCTGCAACGGACAGAAGGCCCGAGGCCTCAACGATCATCTTGTGGGTCTCTACCACATCGAGGAAGGCGTCAATGACCTCCCTATCACGCACCGTCACCACTTCGTCGACGTTCTCCTGCACATAAGGGAAGATCTTGTCGCCTGGCTCAAGGACCGCCGTGCCATCGGCGATGGTGGAAGCCTTGGGCAATGCCACCACATGACCCGCCTCGAGAGAGGCCTTCATGCAGGCAGCGCCCGCAGGCTCTACGCCCACCACCTTGATGCGGGGGTTCAGCGCCTTGGCAAGGGTGGAGATGCCCGAAACCAGACCGCCACCGCCAATGGGCACCACAATCATGTCTACCAGGGGCAGCTCCTGAATGATTTCCATGGCAATAGAAGCCTGTCCAGTGGCAACATCGAGGTCGTTGAAGGGATGCACGAAAGTAAGGCCGCGCTCTTCAGCCAGCTCGAGGGCCTTGGCATAGGCCTCGTCATACAGATCGCCCGCCAAAACGACCTCGGCGCCGTAGGAACGGGTGCGGTCGACCTTGATGAGGGGCGTAGTGGTAGGCATGACGATGGTGGCCTTCACGCCATAGCGCTTTGCGGCAAAGGCAACGCCCTGAGCGTGATTGCCGGCCGATGCGGTGATAAGACCCCGCTGGCGCTCCTCATCGGACATGGTAGAAATCTTGTAGTAGGCGCCGCGGACCTTGTAGGCTCCGGTGTTCTGCATATTCTCGGGCTTCAAGAACACCTGGCAGGAATATCTATCGGAGAGAAGCTGGGAGGGGATGAGCTTCGTCTCGAGGGTGACTTCCTTCACCTTCTTCGCCGCCTCGTCGAAGGCGGGCAAGGTCATGGGCTCATAGGTTTCGTGGGTTCCGTTGCTTTCCATAGCACTGCTCCTAATTTCGTCTTACCTGAAGGAGAGTACCGCAAAACAACGAGAAAGATAAGGTGAAACCTATGCGCAAGAGCCCTTCACAAAGGAGCAGGACTGGGCGAAGGCGTCCCGCACCTCTTTTCGGCGGGACTGGCTCACGGGAATGACGGCGCCATCGGACATCTCGACGCCGTTCACGTCGAGATTGACGACGTGATCCATGTTCACCAAGAAGCTCTTGTGAATCTGCACGAAGGAGGAGGGCAGGAACTCCGCAAGCTGGGAAAGGCGCAGGTACGCCTCGAACTCCTTGCCACCCCGGGCATGCACGAGAATCTTATGGCGATTGCTCTCAGCGTAGATTATCTGGCTCGGCCTGATCTTGGCCATAGAGGAGCCGATCTTCAGACCGAAGGGGCGATCGATAGACAGCTCAAGGCCCTTGGCAACCTCTTCAACGGACCTGCTTACAAAGTCCTCCCGGAAGGGGCACAGCAGGAAGAAGGAATGAGGAATGGCGTAGGCCGACATGGCATGAGCAGGATAGGAGGAGAAGAGCACCACCTGCACCCACGGGCACAGACGCTGCACACTCCGGACCACATCTAAGGCCATGGAAGGCGTCTCATCATCGCCCATGTCCATATACAGGACATCGACATGCGCCCCTGATTCCATCAGCGGCAGAAGGCGATGAGGACCCACGGCGCTCATCACGATACGCCAATCGGACCCCATGGCTTTTCGAACCATTGCGGTCAGATCGCGGCATTTTTGTTCATCAAAACCTATTATGGCTACATTAGTTTCACGCATTTATATCCCCTTGCACACGCTTTGCACTTTAGCGTATTGCCAGAAAAAACAAACAGTTTTGACCAGGGAAAATGCACGAACGACGCCCAATTCAGCACCAACTAACACCCATTTGGGGTAAACGGCGCAAAGAAGGGGCCAAAAAGCCACATGAGCCCCTATCAGGGTCTGCGCTCGCCCGCAGCGCAAACCACGCCGACAACACCGCACCATTCACAGGGTTCGTCGTCAGCAATGGCAACACCGCACTCACCTGGCGACTCGCCACCAGCAACGGACAGCGACGCCCGCCCCGTCGCCTAGCACACAGGAACACCAAGGGCCCATGATAGAATGCCCTCACACCCAAGGCTCAAGGAGGAATACATGCGTTCAGAGCGTCGTCTGCTCTTCGAGGAACACTACATTCTGAAAAACATCAAGTCCTACATCTTGCAGTACCTGCTGCTGTGGGTTGCAGCACTGGGTCTGGCCGTAGGCTTAACCTACATCGCTCCCTACGATCCCGACGCCTCCGTTACCAAGGCCTTCGCGGTATCCACCACCACCCTCTCGGTAACCACCATCACCTTCGCGCTGCCCACCTGCATGCGCACCATCTTCGCCGCCTACGACAACTACCATTCCACCACCATCCGAACCCTGCTCATGACCAGGTTCCCCATCACCCTGCTGTCCCTCTCCTCCTTCACCTCCCTCATCGTCTCGATGCTGGTGGTGTCGGGCATCATCGGAACCTACGTGCTGCTTCCCGGTTGGTCGGTGCTGGCCGTGGTGCTGTTCTGGGCTCTCGTGTGCGTGTTCTACCTGTTCTGCGCCATCGAGAAGCTGGTGCACTTCGTGGTAAAGGCCCCTGCCGCTGTCATCGACAAATTGGAATTCAACATCTACGAGGCCCGCTCCCTACAGAGCGAGGAGGAGTACGACGAGTTCCGTCAGAACCTGGCCTCTATGAGCGACGTTGCCGCCACCATCGTCCGCAACTCCACCGGCAAGGACACCACCATCATCAAGTATCTCGACCAACTGCGCCAAATTCACCGCGTCTATGCCCAGAAGGCCATCACGGACCTGAAGGATGACGTGCGGCATCGTCACAACAAGGCTTGCTACGCCTGCGGCAAGGAGCTCACCAAGCTCTATCGCGAGGCCGCCAACAACAACAATGGCGACGCCACCCGCGCCATCCTGAAAAGCTACTGCCTCATCGTGCAGGACTCCATCGAGATGGGCTGCAGCCGTAACTACCTCACCGAGCTCCTGAGCCAGGTAAGGCGCTTCCAGTCCTACTCCCTCACCGCCCGCGTCCCCGAGATCATCGAGCAGGCGTCCATCCACTGGTTCTTCACCATGCTCATGACTCTGCAAGATATGGAAACCACCCACTCTGAGCTGGTTCGCTACGCCAAGCACTGCATCGTCCGCGAGATGCTCATCACCCTCAGGAAGGCAACCCAGCACAAGAACGAGGACGTTCTCACCAGCTTCGTGCGCATCGCCTCTAACTCCGACCTCGATGTCAGCACCTACAAGGTGAACGATGAATGGATGGCCGTCCTCGATCGCGTGATCCTGCTGTATCTGAACTGGCTCATCAAGGCGAAGCCCGAGGGCGTCCGGGACTGCATCGACCTGCTAAGGCGTCATTCCTACACCCACACCGACACCCTGAGGCCCCTCTTCTGCACCACCGTCGACCGCTTTAAGCGCATGCTGGCCCTCGAGCGCTTTAACGACGACATGGGCAGGAGATCTATCGACTTCAGCAAGCAGGAAGCGGGCACGGCCGCCCTCATGGACATGCCCCTGAACATCGATGCCAGCAGATTCCTGTGCTATCTGGTGGAAATGACCTACGTTAACGCCACCGACGAGGAGCTCTTCGCGCAAGTGCCCGAGCTAGAACGCGTCTGCGATTCGGCCGCCATCCCCACCACCGACGACACGGACTTCTCCGAGATGGTGAAGCTGGCCAGCCGCGCATGCCCTCACCCCGAGGACTTGAGCATCCGCTACCTCTACGCCTAAGAGCCACGCGACGCCGAAGGGCGACCTGCATGGCGAACGACCGCTCGAACGTCAAGGGTGAGGCTACTCCCCTTCCAGACCCAAGCCTGGCGCAATAACCCGGCACTGAAGCTCCTCGAAGAGCGGGACATTGCCCTGTGCAACCAGCACCAGGCCCCGACGCACCCGTCCCAACGCCTGCTCGAGAGATCGGCGCCCGCGTTGCCCGTCCCCCGAAGAAACCAGACGGCCCGAAGCATCGTAGGAGAAGCGGTCATCGAGCACGATGAGCACATCGTCGAATTCCAGGCCCAGCACCTCGTCTACCGCCCTGCCCGGCAAGTCAGAGGCCACTGAAAGGGGCTCGAACCCCTTCCCCTTCCAGTAGGAGACCAGCGAGGCCGTGGTAGCCGAGCCATCGGAGCAGAGCACCAGCACGTGGTCGTAGCGCCGCGGCGGTTCCGCACCCAAGCGACAGAGGGCTCTGGTGAAGCGGGATATCTCCCTGCTGGTTCGCACCTTCGAGCTCAGCGAGAACCGGGCGAACGTGCCGAACTCCCCTTCAAGGGCAACCGCCATGTCTCGTCCGCCATCAGCGCAGACGGAGGGGTCTAGGGACACGAGCAGCGGCACCCTGGCCCCGTGAGCGAAAGCGAGCAGAGAGCGCAGCTCCTCTGCAGACAGGCGCCCCGCCTCATCGAGACACACCAGGCCACAGGAGGCCAAGGGCACCGCAGGGTCCGCCTGCTCGAGAACGTCATGCGCCGCAAGGATTCTGATCCCCCTCTGGGCTTCGTTGAAGCGCCGATGCTCAGGCTGCAAGGGCCCGCAATGCAAAATGGCTACAGGCTCTCTCAGGAACTGGGCAAAGGTTCTCGCAACATCGAAGAGCAGCAGGGTCTTTCCCACTCCAGGGCCACCTTCCACCAGCACGGCAGCGGCTTCGATGGGCCCGTCGTCCCCATCAGAGGAATCTGCCTCTCCGTCCGAGGCGACGTCACCCCTCTTCCACGGCGAACCAAGGCCGAAGAACCCGAAGATGCGCTTCTTGAAGTCGTCCTGCTGCTGGGTGAGAAAGTATTCGCCAGCCAGGAACTCCTCCGCGTTGCGCAGCGGGGAGATGAGGAACTTGCTGGGATCGAAGAGGGCATCGAGTTCGGTGCAGCAGCTGTCGGCACCTTCCATAATTTGACGACGCAGAAGCCAGAAGGAGCCAGGCGCCAGCGTCACCTCGCGCAGGCCCTCCCCCTCCTGCAGGGTATAGAGGCGGTCGCCCTCGAGGACATAGGCGTAGCTGGCCACCTTGCGCCCCAAGCGGCTGAGGTAATGGCGCTTTCTCAACAGCTGGGTGCGAATCCTCCCCTCCGAGACCATCTGGCTCTTCAGCTCGATGTTCAGAGACAGACTCTCGGTCACCCGCAGCAGGTCTATCTCCTCGCAAATCTGGGGAATGCGATAGGAATAAGCGAATCCGTCGAGAGCCTTGAAGGGAATAGGGCCCTCGGCTTCCAAAGATGCCAAGAGGGATGCGATGCACCGAAGCTCCTCGGGGCGATATACCAATCGGCCATCCCTGCCCGACAAGCTCTTCTCGAACGAGAGAAAGGCTTCCTGAGAGGCATCCTTGGCGGTTAGGGACAGCATTCCCAGATTCAACGTGCGAAACATCCCCGCACCTCCTTCAACTGCAACTATCATATACCTACAGGCAACGTCGGACTTAGCGAACGGACATCCCTATGAACAGGTCCCTCCCTCTGATCATCGCCCTCATTGCCGCCCTCAGCCTTCCTGGCTGCGGGGCCTTTAACGACGCCTCGGCACCAAACGAAGCAGGACAGGAAGCCGCACAAGATCAGAGGGCCGCCCAAGGTCAAGAGGCCGCCCAAGAGGAAAAAACCGCCTATGAAGAGCCGGGTGAAGGGCAGATCATCGATATCGGAGCCTCTGACTACGTTCTGAGCATCCCCGCCGACTATCGCAAGGTCACCAAAGACCTGCAGTACCTGCAAATCGCCTCCTATAGCAAGGACGACGCAACCTTCCTGAACATCTACGAATGGGTCAGCGACAAGAACCTCACGGGCCTCGTAGATACCGCCATCAACAACGACCACCAGGGAGCGGTTGCGGAAATGTGCTCTGAGGGTTCCCTCGCCTACGCCTGCCTGGTGAACCGAGAGGCCTACAAGGGGGCGGACTGCAACATCGTCAGCTTCCTGTTCAAGCAGGGGTCCCTCTGCACCGAAGTGGAGTTCTGCTTCCCTCGCTCCTATTCCTACGCCGAGAAGGCTGCTAAGGCCATGTTCAGCCGTCTTGAACCAGCGAACGGCGAGAAGGCGAAAGACCCCTCCTACAAGGCTCTGGGATCCGCAAAGCTCTATCTGGCATGCCCCGAGGGCTTCTCTAAGACCAAGACGCCCCTCGCTGATGGGGCCAAGGTGTCCTACGCCACCGCAGACAGAGGCATCACCCTGTCCCTCTTCAGCTACACGGGCTTAGAAGACCTCTCCTCCGAGCTCGGCAAGGCCACCAGATCCCTGCAGAAAGCCGGTTATGAGCTCGGCGAAACCCGCAGCGCCTCTGTGGCTGGACTGTCCTGGCGCGTGGTGGAATGGGCTTCAGGCACCGACGAAGACGACTCTGCCAGCTCGTTGCGCCAAAGGCTGTACCTCACGCAACGGGGAACCAGCTGCACCGCCCTGCTTTTGAGCTACGAAGCGGACCAGCAACTTGACGCCGAGGAGATCCTGGCGTCCCTTCGCACCGTGCGCAAGGCCTCAACCATCATGCAGGTAGGAGCAACGCCTCTCACCCTGACGCCCTCGGCGTCTACCACGTCGGCCTCCTGGGAAGCCAGCTTGGCCGGTGAAGAGGTGCTCGGCGCTTATAGCGACCCCTTCTCTCGCACCCTCTGGAAGGTCTCTCAGCTTCCCGCCAACCAAGTAGCCACCGACCTATCGGGGTTGCAGAAATGGGCCGAGAAAAACATCAGGGGATTCTCCGAGCCCCTCACCATCTCACTCGCCGACGTTCCCATGCTGAAGTATCAGCATACGGTTCTTTCAGGGGATCAGGAGCTTAACTGCTTGGGATACGCCTTCATCTGGGAGGACAAGGTGATGATTCTCACCTTCAGGTTCGACGGATCGGATTTCACTTGCCAGAACTACGCGGAAAACCTCACCAACACCTTCGCGCTCACCTACGCCTCGTAGCCAGGGCCACCTCGCAACCTGACGAAGTCCCAAAACTCTCGCTCCGCAGCCAAAGGCCCTGAAGACAAAAAAAATGACCTGCGAGGCAGGTCATGAAGAATTCAAATGGTGGACCGTCGGGGACTCGAACCCCGGACCTTGGGATTAAGAGTCCCCTGCTCTACCAACTAAGCTAACGGTCCATAAGAGTTATGTCTTTTGCGTCAAAGCGCTTTGCTATCTTAATGCTAAGTTCGTTCATTTGCAAGAACTTTTATTAACATTTTTAGCAGCGCATGGGGTGGGTGATCGGACTCGAACCGACGACATCCAGAACCACAATCTGGCGCTCTACCGACTGAACTACACCCACCATGGCGCGAGTAATTATTATACGGTCTTTCCCCGATAGTGCAAGCCCTCAGATGAATGTTTTTTCTCATCTTAGATACGAGCCCATTTCTCACCTGCCGCAAACAGGAAGATTGTTTTTTGAATATCCCGTTCGACCTTCAGAAACGAAGGTTCCCTATAGTATCTTCAATACCTGAAAAACACGTCAGCACATCATCTATAAGGAGCGTTCCCCATGCCCACCATGGAGTTCATCATGCTCGCCGCAGTCGGCGTCCTCATCTCCGCCATTCTCACCCAGATCATCCCTAAGGTCTCAACGCCTCTGGTGCAGATCGCCATCGGCATGGTCATCGCCTTCATCGGCATCTCCCCCATCAGCATCGATCTGAACCCTGAGATCTTCCTGCTTATCTTTGTGGCGCCCCTTCTCTTCCAAGACGCCAAGCACGCAGATAAGGTGGCCCTCTGGAGCAACCGCACCAAGATCGTCTCCCTGGCTGTGGCCCTGGTTGTCGCCATCGTCCTCGCCGTGGGCTTCACCCTGAACCTGCTGGTGCCTTCCATCCCACTCGCCGTCGCATTCGCCCTCGGTGCCGCTCTTGGCCCCACCGACGCTGTTGCCGTCATCTCCCTGAAGGATTCCGTGAACCTGAACCGCAAGGAGAACGCCCTGCTCTCCGGCGAGGCTCTCATCAACGACGCATCTGGCGTTGTGGCCTTCCAATTCGCCATCGCCGCAGCCATCACCGGCACCTTCAGCTTGGTAGACGCAGGCATCGAGTTCGCCGTCCTCTTCTTCGGTGGCATCATTCTGGGCCTGGTCATGGCTACCGTGGTGAGCTTCGTGCAGAAGAAGATCGCCGGTATCGGTCTTGAATCGACCACCTTCTTCGTCCTGCTCGACCTGCTCCTGCCCTTCCTCATCTACGTCACCGCAGAAGGCATCCACGTCTCCGGCATTCTGGCCGTAGTTGCCGCCGGCCTGGTTCTGGGCACCAAGTCCGATCGTTCTATCGGCCCCAACCATGCCCGTCTCTCCATCGTTTCCAACAACGTATGGGACACCCTGCTGTACACCCTGAACGGCATCGTGTTCATCATCCTGGGCATGGAGCTCCCCGCCGCCGCAAACGCAACCTGGCAGAACCCCGCCTATGACAACGGTCTGCTGCTGTTCGTGGTCGTTGTCATCACGGTGCTCATTGTAGTAGTACGCCTTCTGTGGTTCATCGGCCTCACGAAAGCCGAGAAAGACCCTCTCACCGGCGAGCGCATGCCCCTGAACAAAGAGCGCCTGTCCTCCGCCCTGGCCTGCACCATCGCAGGCCCTAAGGGTGCGGTGACCCTTTCCATCATGCTCTCTATGCCTTTCTCCGTCGGCGTCGACGAGCGCTTCTTCGTCATCTTCATCGCTTGCGGCGTTATTCTCCTGACGCTGCTGTTAGCGAACTTCATCCTGCCTATTCTCGCCCCAGCCGCACCTTCCCCCGCTAAAGATGAGATGGAAGATGCCGCTGAAATCCGCATCCAGATGCTGCGCAACGTCATCACCGAACTGAACGCCCACAAGACCCCGGCAAACGCATCAGCCACCCGCGCAGTCATCAAGGAGTACCGCGATCGCATCAATCGCATCTCCCAGGAAAACGCCGATGACGAGAGCGAGAAGCTGGCCCTGCGCATCGAGATCCTCCACTATCAGCAGGAGTTCGTTGAGCGCCTCATGGACGACGATTGGGTAGATGAGGCAGCCGGTTTCCGCTATGGCCGCATGCTGAACGCCCGCGAGGACATTCTCACCAGCCACCATTCATCTCGCTGGTTCTTCAAGACCATTCTGCATCGCTTCCGCCAGAGCCTGCGCGCCCTTCGCCAGAACCTTCTGCGCACCTTCCCCGGCGTTGACGAGGGCGAAACGGAGACCAAGGTCCGCGAGATTCAGATTCTCTGTGAGAAGGAGACCGTGCGCCATCTCGACCAGATGCTGAACTCCCCCACCTGCTCCTACACCCCCGACAACATCGTGGGCCTCATCATGCAATACAACTCCTCTATCTATCGTTTGGAAAGCGTCAGCCCCTCCATCACCTCTATCACCAACACCACCGACAGCATGAGCGCCATCATGGACTTAGGCTTCGAGCTGGAACTGCAGCAGATTCAGGACTTCCTCGACGAAGGCGCCATCTCCCGCAGCCTGGCAGTGAAGCTTCGCGAGAACGTGAGCCTCATGCAGATGGACAACGGCAACACGTTCTAAGGCGACGGCAAGACACCAAAGAGCCCCGACCCCCGCCCTCACTGAGGGACGAGGAGCCGGGGCTCTTCTATCGCACGGCCGTTCTTAGGCCAACGCATTCATACCTCTATGTAGGCCATATCGATGCCTCTATGCGGGCCAAAGCCGCTGAAGCAATTACGCCTTGCGGGCGATGCGGATCTCTCCCTTTTCGCAGCGGTTGCCCCATGCATCGATGAGCTCGTCGTCGCGGTACACGCAGACGATCTCGCAGTGGTTGGCGCACTTCTGGCAGACCACCTCACGGGTGCGGAAATCGAAGTCGTCGATGTCGAAGCTGAAGGGCTTCCACTGGGCAACCGGGGAATCGGCAGCCAGCAAGGCCGCACCGTAAGCGCCCATCAGATGACCATCAGGGTCTACCAGCACCTTCATGCCCAAAGCGTCCTCGAAGGCCTTCACCACGCCCACGTTCTTGCTGACGCCGCCCTGGAATACCACAGGGGACACGATCTTCTTGCCCTTGCCCACATTGTTCAGGTAGTTCACCGCAACGGCCTTGCAGAGGCCCGCGATGATGTCCTCGCGGGGATAGCCCACCTGAATCTTATGAACCAGGTCGGACTCAGCGAACACGGTGCAGCGAGCAGCGATGCTGGCGGGATGCTTCGAGGTCAGGGCGATCTCGCCGAACTCCTCCACTTCCACGCCCAGACGATGGGCCTGGCTAGAAAGGAAGGAGCCCGTTCCCGCAGCGCACAGGGTGTTCATGGCGTAATCGGTGGCGATACCGCCATCGATGCAGATGATCTTGGAGTCCTGACCACCGATTTCCAAAATAGTACGCACATCGGGATGCAGATGGGTGGTTCCCACCGCATGGGCGGTGATCTCGTTCTTCACCACCGTCGCCCCCAAAATGGCGCCTACCAAACGACGAGCAGAGCCCGTGGTGCCCACTGCCATGACCTCCGCGTCGCCATAGCCGCCTTCCTGAAGCTGGCTTCGAAGTTCGTCGGCCACGCGCCTGGCAGCTACCGTAGGATTTCCCTCTGTCCAGAGATAGGAACGGGCGATGATGTTCTTGTCCTCGTCGATGACGACGCCCTTAGTAGAGATAGACCCTGTATCGATTCCCAAAAATGCCTTCATGTCGTTCCTCTCCTACCGGGCCTTGCCCATAGCAATCATGTCGTAGAATGCCTCGAGCCTGGTGTCGAGGCCCGTATCTGAGGTCTGAGAGTCATAGCTCAGATACAGAATGGGGATGTTGTAGTCCTTGCTGATGCGCTGCAACGCCGGCATCACGTCGATCTCAGGAGTACAGCCCGAGGACTTCATGTGCACAATGCCGTCGAACCCCTCCTCGGCGTAGCGCTTGGCTGCCGCAAGGGTCAAAGACGACGTGGGACCCATGTCGTATTCCACATACTCGCTGATACCGGCCCTAAGATTCTTCTCGTTGTAGCGAAGGTTGCGGCTGGTCATGTTCAGCATGCGCGCCATAGAGACGCCCATGGCCTGCAGCTTGTCCTCGATGCCCAAATTGCTGTGAGCGTCGACGGCGGTGAAATACTCTCCTACCAGGCCAACCCGAATAGGATCGTTCGGAATGCGCTTAGGAACCGCCTCAAGGGCCTCCATGCCCTTCTTCTGGGCCGTCAGGAGGTCCTGCATGGTCTTCACTTGCATCATGTCATCGAAATAGGCCTTGCGCACCTTCTTGCATGCCCCAGGCTCCTCTTCGAAGCCGGCGACCTCGAGGTACAGGTCGTTGAAGCGATCGAGGGACTCGATCATCTCGAGGGCCACCACGAACTTGGCGATGGCGCCGGGCATGGAAAGGTCGGGGTTAATCTTCTTCTTGCAGTACTGGACCGTCTCCTTAGCCGACTTCTCCGATACCTCGGAGAAGTTCACCATCTGAAACTCATAGCCCATATCTCGAAGAATCGACTCCTGCAGCTCGCCGTAGTAGCCCAGCCTGCAAGGACCGGAGAACTGCACCAGGGTGTCAGCGCCTAATTCCAGAGCTTCAATGTAGTCACCCAGGATATGCTTGAAGGGAGCGCACACGTAGTCATTAGAATTCAGGGTGCCGAGCTCGAGGGTACGTCGCGTTGCCTCGGGGAGACGTACGAAATCGGCGTCGAGGCACTCCTCTACGAAGAACCTGAAGGCGATGTCATAGTAGCCGTAGCGCATGAAGGCCACCTTACGGCGCTTGCCGGACCGAGGCCTCTCCTTCTTCACGCCCTTGCGCATGCGGTACAGAGGCTCAGGGAGGCTGTCCGAATTCGCGACAGACGTGCGAATGTCGGTATAGACGCGCTTCAGGTTATCGAGGGCCTCACCGGTGTTAATAAGGTGCTTGCTCTTATCGTTCGGCATGGCCGTAACCTCCTTGCTTCTGGTAGCGAAGAATGTCGACGAAGCTCTCGATTCGCGTCTCGAGGCCCGCCGTACCACTCTGAGAGTCGACGGTGATAGAGAGAATGGGCCTGCCCTTGATATAGCGCATGACGGCATCGTTGGTCATGGAATCAGGGCCGCAGGGGAAGGCGCTCACCAGCACAACGCCATCTATCTCGTCATGCAGCTCGAGGATAGTGCCGATCAGTTCCCTGTTCACCAACCAAGGAAGGGTCTCTGAGAACTCCCTAGAACGCTTGAAGGCACGAGACCTGTCGAAATGATCGGCGTACAGCGGAATGGTTTCCATGCCGCGAAGCATATCGACGATGGGCTTTCCCACATAGGGGTCGTGGATGACATAGGGATGCGCCGCGATGAGAATCTTCATCTTCTCCTGGCCCGCAGAATCAGTGGACCGCGAGCGAAGATCGGAGCAAAGCTCCTGATGGATCTTGCTGTCGTAGGAGTCCTGTTCCTTGCGAGCCCGCTCATAGGCCCTCTTCGCGGACTTGCGGGAGCGACCCATCTGCATACCGAGGGAGACAAAGGCATCCTCCTCGGAGATGCCGGCATACTCATCGACATCGAGGGAAAGGACACGCAGGGAGAGCTGAGACTCAGGGGCGTCGTCGGAAAGCTGGGATTGGAAAACCGGTCCCTCGAACGTGGTCTTCACCAGATCGGGCAGCGACTGGAACTTCGTACAGAAGGATTTCCTCTTGCCGAGACGGTTGTAGCGGGGCACGAACACCGCATCGCAACATCCCATAAGGCTCCGCACATGACCCAAGTAAATTTTGGAAGCAAGGCAGCACTCATCTACCGAAATGGCGTCTCCCTGTTCCACAATGAGCCTGTCGGTCTCATCGCTGAGAACAACCTGACAGCCCAATTCGGAAAAGAAGGTCTTCCACAGAACACCGAAGCGGTAATACAAGAACGCTCGGGGAATGCCCACCGTCGCAATGTCGCTGTAGGAACCCTGGCGCAACAGGTCGAAGGTTTTCAAGCGTATCCTCCTATCGAAGCAAGAGTCACTTCACAAGGTTCTCAATTTTAGAAGCGCACATTCACAAAGTAAACGAACAGCGCGGGAACCCCACATAAACACAAAAACACCTAGACGAAATCTTGTTCGATGCCGCATTTTGCAATCAGGCAGCATGCGCCCAGGGAAGATCCTTCGGCCAAGCAGCATGCACTCGTGGAGGATCCTTCGGCCAAGCAGTATGTGCTCAGGGGGATCCATCGGCCAAGCATCATGTGCTCAGGGGGCCTCAAAGAACACCCGCCGATCCCTAAAACGCAAAAAGGCCGTGCCCTTACGGACACGGCCCTGTGAGCGTTGTTTACCAACGCCTCTTTCAGCAAATCTTAGCCGAAGAGGTAGTTGATTCCGCCAGCACCCTCAGCGGTAGGAACAGGCATGCGCCAGGTGTCGATGATGGTCTCGCCACAGAGAACGCGGCAGGTACCGCACTCCAGGCAAGCAGCAACCTCGAAGTTCATGTTGCCGTTGTCGTCTACGCGATAAGCGGCAGCAGGGCAAGCGATAACCAGCTTGCGGAACTCCTCCTCGTACTTCTCAAGCTCGGCGCCGGAAAGGCCCTCGTAAGGCTTGAGAACGATATGAGGGGTCTCCTCAACAACGTTTACGATGTTGTTAGCAGCCTTGGCGTCTACAGACACCAGTGGCTCACCATTGTTTACAGGCTTCATCATAGGGACTTCACCAACTTCAGCAGCTCTTTAACGGTCTTGAACATACCCATCTGCTTCACGACAGGCAGAACCTTCTTCATGATGGGGATCTGAGGAGTGCCGTCGATGACGTACAGACCGCGGAAGATCTGACCGATGAATCCTGGGTACTCGGTGAAGACGCGAGAGGACTCAACTGCAGGAGCGAAGTTCTTGCAAACGTCCATATCCTTCTTGATGAAGGAGTCGTTCACAGCGGAAACATAGGACTGCAGACCAGCCTTGGAAGTGTCGCCAGCCTGAAGAGCCTTAGCAACGGCAACGCCAGCCAGATAGCCGGACTCGATAGCGAAGTCCATGCCACGAACGGTGTAGCCAACGTTTACACAGAAGCCAGCAGCGTCGCCAGCAACCAGCACGTTGTCGCCAACCAGCTCAGGGGTCATGTTAGCGCCACCCTCGGGAACCATGTGGCCGGAGTACTCGACGATCTCGCCGCCAGCAAGCAGAGGCTTGATGTCTGGGCGGTTCTTGAAGTTCTCGAGCATCTGGTAGATGGGGGTCTCACCCTCAGCGATTGCCTCGATGCCGGCAACCATAGCGATGGAGATGGTGTCCTGATAGGTGTACAGGGCAACGCCACCGAACTTGCCGTCAGAAGGATCGCCAGCGAACATCCAAGCGCAACCCTCGCCCTCGTTCAGAGCGAAGCGATCGTTGATGGTCTTCTCGTCGAGCTGGATAACCTCCTTGGCACCGACAGCCATGTGCTCAGGCTTAGGAGCAGGCTTGGAGTCGAGGCCGGACTTCTTCAGCATCAGGGAGTTAGCACCGTCAGCGATGATGACAACCTTAGCACCGATGTTGGTGACGATGTCGGAGCCATCCTCGTCGAACTCGCCAGAAGCGCAGGCAACGCCGATGATCTTGCCAGCCTCGTCACGAACGAAGTCGATAGCGGGGAAGGTAGGCATGATCATAACGCCCAGGTTCTCTACCTGCTCCTGCATCCAAGCGTCGAAGGTACCGCGCAGAACGGTATAGGACTCCTGGCCAGCCTTCTTGAAGGCCTCGTCAGTGTAGTCGAGGGAGAAGGTGGAATCGGCGGCCATGAGGGAAAGGCGCTCGCGCACAACCTTGCGCTGCAGAGGAGCCTCCTCCTCGAAGTTGGGGAAGACCTTGGCCATGTTGTGGGTGTAGATGCGGCCACCAGAAACGTTCTTGGTGCCGGACTGATTACCACGCTCGATTACGAAGATACCCTCTGGGTCAACACCGTTGTCGACCAGAGTCTTTGCTGCTGCCAGGCCAGCCAGGCCAGCGCCAACGATAGCAACTTCGCACTCGACTTCAAATTCGATCTCAGCCATGTCTCTCTCCTTTCGTTTTGTCTAGTTTTCTACAACGATTCTGTCTCGACAAGCGGCCCTCGGACCGTACGACTTCCTAAGGTCGTCATCGAGACGTACCCGCAAAGCGGGCACCCTACGTATCCATGGGAAATCCAATTGCCAATTCCCATGGATACATGCAAAGGGGCGAAGCACCTAGCTAGGCGCCCCGCCCCCACATGTAGGCTATATCTTAGAGAGCAGCAATGATCTCAGGGATGATAGCGGTAACATCGCCAACGATGCCGTAATCGCACTGCTTGAAGATAGGTGCGTTTGCGTCCTTGTTGATGGCGAAGATGGTGCCAGCGTTCTTAACGCCAACCATGTGCTGCATCTGACCGGAGATACCAGCAGCGATGTAAGCCTTAGGAGCAGCCTCAACACCGGAAACGCCGATGTACAGGTTGCGAGGCATCCAACCGAGGTTCTCAGCAACAGGACGGGAGCAACCGCAGTCGCCGCCAACCTTAGCAGCCAGATCCTCAGCGAGCTTCAGCTGATCCTGCTCAGCGAAGCCACGGCCAACGCCGACGATGACGTCGGACTTGGTGAGGTCAGCACCCTCGAGAACAACAGGGTTGGAGCCCTTCAGAACGATCTTCTGAGCAGGCTCAACGAAAGCAACAGCCTCAACCTCGTCAGTGCCGGAAGCAGCAGCCTCTGCGAACAGAGCGCCGGTGTTGGAGTAGAAAGCAACGCCGGAAGCAACCTGCTTCTTCTCAGCGAGACCACCGAAGTAAGCGTTGGTAGCAACGTTACCCTCGAGAGCGGTGATGTTAGCAACGATGGCGGAACCAGCAGCAGCTGCCAGCTTACCAGCGATAACCTTCAGGGAAGCGGTTGGCTCGAAGAAGACAACCTCAGGAGCAACCTGATCGAATACGGACTTAACGGTCTCGTATGCGTTCTCGGCAGCCTCACCAGCAGGGAGCTGGATGTCATAAGCCTTGTCGGCAACGCCGGTCTCAGGAGCACCAGCAACAACAACGAGGGCTACCTCGTCAGCAACGGTACGAGCGCCAGCGGCGAGAGCGCGCTGAGCGTCAACGGATTCTGCAAGAACAAGTGCCTTTGCCATTTATATCATCGCCCTTTCTTTAACGGATTGCTGCGGCGAGAGCCTCAGCGAACTTAGCAACGTCGTCAGCGCCGTAGATCTCGCACTTGCGAGGAGCAGGAACAGGAGCCTTGATCTCCTCAACAGCGACAACGCCAGCGGTCTCAGCACCAGCAGCAGCAGCGTCGGTGATGGTGGCAGGCTTCTTACCAGCTGCCAGAATGTCCTTCATGCCAGCGATGCGAGGCTCAGCGATCTCAGGGGAGACAGCGAGAACAGCAGGCAGAGGAACCTCGAGGGTCTGAACCTCGGTGTCGAGGGTGCGCTCAACGGTAGCAACGGAGCCGTTAACCTCGATCTTGGTGACGTTGTTCACTACAGGAACGCCCAGAACAGCAGCGAGCTGAACAGAAACAGCACCAGCGTAAACGTCAGCAGAACCGTCACCAGCGATGATTACGTCGTAATCAGCAGCGTTGTCCTGAACCAGCTTGGCCAGAGCCTTAGCGGTGGTCAGGGAGTCAGCGGTGACCATAGCGTCGTCGGCGATCATGAACAGCTCGTCGAGACCGCGGGACAGGATGCCCTTCTTCATCTTTGCGTCGCCAGCCTTGGAGCCGGAAGCAGAGATGGCAACAGCGCTGCCACCGTTAGCAGCAGCCAGCTGAGCTGCAGCCTCAATGGCGTTCAGGTCGTAGATAGAGATCTGCTGAGCAGCCTTGGAGTAATCCAGGGTGCGGTCGCCTGCGACGGAGATAGCCTCGTCGTTAGGGACAACCTTGATTGCAGCAACAATTTTCATGTTAACCCTCTTTTTCTGTCTTGGTTTGCAGATGCAAACACTATAAACCAATAGCAGCTTTTCAAGCTTTCCTAAAACAGGAAAAAAGGATAGCGGCCATTCAAAGAAAGACCGCTATCCCCTAAAAAGTATTTTTACTTCTTATACTTCTTAACGATCTCGCGGCCAGCGATGTAGGACATAACCTCAACAGCGCCACCAGCGAACTCGTTGCCGCGGAGGTCCTTCCAGATACGGCCGATGCGAACCTCGTTGGTGTAGCCCAGACCACCGTAAACGGACATGGCGATGTCAGCAACGCGAGTGCAGCCCTTGGTTGCGTAACGCTTGAGCATAGCAACCTCGGAGCGGATGGACTGACCGTTGTCCAGCATCCAGCAGCACTTGTACAGATAGGTGCGAACGTTCTCGAGGATGGTCTCAGCCTCAACCAGCAGATCGCGAACCAGTGGGTTAGCAGCCAGAGGCTTGCCGAATGCAACGCGCTCGGAAACATAGTTAGCAGCGTCGTCCATAGCAGCCTGAGCCTCGCCCAGACCCTGAGCAACAACCAGGCAGCGCTCGAACTCGAAGTTCTTCATGAGCAGGTAGAAGCCCTTGCCGGCCTCGCCTACGCGGTTAGCCTCGGTCATCTTTACGTTGTCCAGGAATACGTCAACGAAGGAGATAGCCTGCTGGCCAACCTTGTCGAGGTAACCGATGGAAACGCCCTCGGAGTCTGCAGGGATCAGCCACATGGAGTACTTGTTGTTCTCGTATGCAGGAGACTCGTCCTTGGCGATGATCAGCAGGAACTGAGCAACAGCACCGTTGGTAACCCAGGTCTTCTGACCGTTCATAACGTAAGTGCCATCCTCCTGCTTAACAACGCAGGTGGTCATGCCGTTGTTGTCGGAACCAGCGGCAGGCTCAGAGATGCCCAGAGCTGCAACGCAGCGACCGGACTGCTCGTAGCGCTCCATGATCATGGCAGCCTGCTCCTCGGTACCGAAGTCTGCGATGTCCTTCATGGCCAGCATAGCGGTCATGAATGGGGTCATGCAGCCGGTCTTGTGATAAAGACGCTCGGTCATGAGTGCGAGGGTCAGATAGTCGGTGTCGATGCCACCAACGGACTCGGGGAGACCCATGTAGCCAAAGCCTGCGTCACGATATGCATCAGCAATCTCGTCTGGGCAGTCGTGGTTCTCATACATGGCCTTGATGGTGTCCTCATCGAAGTAGCGCTCTGCGAACTCGTCGATGCTCTCAAGCAGCAACTCCTGCTCGTCAGTCAAGCTAAAGTCCATATTAACTCCTTTTTCTTTCTCTTAATCCCCAGCGTCTCTTTTGCGAAGGGACAGATTACCTTCGCGAATTATAGCAGGTTCGCCCCCTTGTGAACCTACGGTGGGCCGCTGGCGGGCGCGAGCGGCAATGGCTGAATACGAAGCATTTTCTTCAGACCGCGCCTTCGACCCCAATATTTTCATTTTCACTAAAACCCCAGGTCAGAGCCGTGGGTTTAGATAATTTATAGGTTTTCGCCGTTCCTATAGATTTTACCCATTTCCTTATTTATGTGTATCAAACACCTAGGGTGAACCACAAAACGCTGCAAAATTTTTTTAATTAATTTCTTGAATTGATACCCATAAGCATTGTTTTGTCCACCAAATTCGGACAGATACCAAAGAACCGTAAACGAAAACGGCCGCCCCTCCTATTTCGGAGAGACGGCCATATGATCATCGGCATCAACGTACTCCACGGCGCCTGCCAGGCACCAATCCTCGGGAGTTGAAAGCACCCATCGCAGACCTCGCTCAACGGCTCGGCAACATTCACCGCATAGCCCCCATCGGAGCCACGGCTCCTTCCAAAGCAGTCAGCACCGAAACCCGAGTCACCTACATAGAGGTAGGAGCGGAAACACCCAGAAGGCCCAGCGTGGTTGCAAGGTTCAGGCGAACCGCATCGCACAAAGCGAGGCGGGCCTCCTGCTCGGGCACGTTCAGAACATGGCAGCTTGCATAGAAGCCGTGGAGCAAGCCGGCCAGCTCCTGAGCATAGTGGGTCAGACGGAAAGGAGCCCTATCGCGTGCGGCGTTGGCGATGAGGTCCTGGAAGGTATCGAGCTTGCGCATGATGGCCAGCTCGGAAGGGTCGGTGAGCACCGACAGGTCTACCTGATCGGAGATGACCTTTGCAGCAACTTCGCTCATGTCGGCATCTCGAGGGGTGTCCTCCCCGAGGGCCTTACGCAGGATCGAGCAGATGCGGGCATGGGCGTACTGCACGTAGTACACCGGGTTAGAGGAGTCCTGCTTCTTAGCTACCTCGATGTCGAAATCGATGGTCTGGTCAGAGCTCTTCGAAAGCATTAGATAGCGCGTTGCGTCAACGCCCACCTCATCGATGAGCTCCTGGAAGGTCACCATCTCACCGGTGCGCTTGGACATGCGAACAGCCTCACCATCCCTGAACAGGTTCACCAACTGGCCAAGGACAACTTCCAGATCGCCTTCCCTGCCCCATGCGCTCATCATCGACTCACAGCGAGGCACATAGCCGTGGTGATCGGCACCCCAAATATCGATAAGGGTGTCGAAGCCGCGCTGCAGCTTGTTGTAGTGATAGGCGCAATCGGAGAGGAAGTAGGAGAACTCGCCATTGCCCTTAATGAGCACGCGGTCCTTATCATCGTTGAAGTCCGTGGTCCTGAACCACTTCGCCCCATCCTTCTCATAGATATAGCCGCGGTCGTCGAGGGCCTTATAGGCACGGGATACGGCGCTCTGACCCTGCTCGTCCTCGTCGTACAGGGAGCTCTCAGAGAAGAACACCTCGAAGTTGTTGCCGAAACCGGAAAGCGTCTGCTTCACGTTGTCGAGCATGGCCTTGTAGCCGATCTCGCGGAAAGCGGCGATGCGCTCCTCCTCGGAGACCTGCAGCCACTTCTCCCCATCAGCCTTCAGAATGTCTGCGGCGATATCGGAAATGTAGGCACCGCCGTAGCACTTCTCAGGCATCTCAACCTGTTGGCCGCACTGCTGCAGATAGCGAACGTTGATGGAATTGGCGAAAACCTGCATCTGCACGCCGTGATCGTTGATGTAGAACTCCTCGGTCACGTCATAGCCAGCGTGACGCATGATGCGGGCAATGGCGTCGCCCAGTGCCGCCCACCTACCGTGGCCCACATGCATGGGGCCGGTTGGGTTAGCGGAGACATATTCCAGATTGACCTTGTTCTTACCGCCGGTGATGTCGCATTTTCCGAAGTCAGCGCCCTCAGCGCGAACCTTGGCAACGACGCCCTGGAAGGCGGCGTTCTTCAGCACGAAGTTGATGAAGCCAGGGCCGGCAATCTCCGCGCTCTCAATCAGATCGTTCTCGGGAAGGTGATCGAGGATGGCGGCCGCAATGTCACGAGGCGCACGATGGGCGACCTTTGCGCTCCTCATGGCAACCGTCGAGGCCCAGTCTCCGTTGGTCTCGTCCTTGGGACGCTCCAAGCCGGGATCGGGAAGGGTGTCCATAGACAGCGTTCCGTCGTCGATAGCGGCCTGCATGCCCTGGCGAATCAGGACTTCCAGCTCTTCACGAATCTGCATAGATTATCTTTCCTCACTATTACTGAACAGGAGACAGGGTCGCATACATGATTGCCTTAATGGCATGCATACGGTTCTCAGCCTCGTCAAACACCTTAGACTTAGGTCCTTCGAACACTTCGTCAGTGACCTCGAGCTCCTTCTTGCCGAACTTCTCGTACACGTCCTTGCCCACGCCGGTCTTCAGATCATGATAGGCAGGGAGGCAGTGCAGGAAGATGCTGTTCTCGGCGGTCATGTCCATGACCTCCTGGGTCACCGCATAAGGCGAGAGCAGCTCGATGCGCTCACCCCAGATCTCAGCAGGCTCGCCCATAGAAACCCAAACGTCGGTGTACACCACATGAGCGCCCGTGCAGGCCTCGGCAACGTCAGGCGTAAGGGTCACCGAACCGCCGGTCTCAGCGGCGATCTGGCGGCACTTCTCTACCAAAGCGGGATCAGGCATCTGCTTCTCAGGACCGCATGCAACGAAGTGCATGCCCATCTTCACGCAGGTCACCATCAGAGAGTTGCCAACGTTGTTCTGAGCATCGCCCATGAACACGAAGCGCAGACCGGAAAGGTCCCTGCCGAAGTTCTCCTGCATGGTCAGAAGGTCAGCGATCATCTGCGTGGGATGGCTCTCCGTGGTAAGGCCGTTCCAGACAGGGCAGTCGGCGTACTCAGCCAGCTCTTCCACAATCTCCTGGCCGTAGCCGCGATATTCGATGCCATCGAACATACGGGAGAGAACGCGAGCGGTATCGGGGATAGACTCCTTCTTGCCCATCTGGGAAGAGGAGCCATCTACGTACACAACGCCCATGCCAAGGTCCCGTCCGGCAACCTCGAAGGAGCAACGGGTACGGGTAGAGGTCTTTTCGAAGAGCAGGACGATGTTGCGCCCCTCGAGATAGCGATGAGGCTGATGAGCGCGCTTCATCTCCTTGAAGCTAGCAGCCAACCTCACCAGATGACGAATCTCATCAGGCGTGAGATCGAGCATCTTAAGAAAATCACGGCCATACATGGAAGGATGCATAGTTATCGTCTCCCCTACTTCAAACCTAACGACTGCGCCGCATAAGATCGAAGCCCGCTGCAGGCAGTCACGAAAAGAACATTGTACGACCATTTACCAAAGCTGCCGAGAAAAAAAGCGCCTCCCGTAGCGGAAGGCGCCATATTGCGGTGAAGCACGAATTCACGAACGTGAGGAACGCTCGCATCTGCCAGACAACGGAACTAGGAAATCAGCGTTGCACCACGCTTAAGGGCGGCTTCGGTCTCAGACATGAGCTCCTGGATGATCTCAGCGGCGGGCTGAATCTTCTTCAGAGGACCAACGCTCTCGCCAACCTGCACGATACCGCCCATGCCATCAGGGCCGGTACCGTTGTCAGCGACCTCCTTGCTGATGCTCTTCACCATTTCGCTCAGCTCGGCAGTAGGAACGCCAGCAACCTCCTTAGCCAGATAATCAACGGCGAACTCATTCTTCAGGCCACGAAGACCCTTGCCACGAGACCAACCGATGGTGCAAACATCGGTATCGACAGCATTGATGATTGCCTGAGCATTGGAAGGATGGCTCTCGCACTCGGAAGCAAGCAGGAAGCGAGAACCCATCTGAACGCCATCAGCTCCCATAGTGAGGGCAGCGGCAATGCCGCGTCCGTCGACGATACCGCCTGCAGCAGCAACAGGAATGTCGGTAACCTCAGGAAGAACGTTAGACATAAGGGCCATAGTGGTCAGGTTGCCAATACGACCGCCGGACTCCATGCCCTCGATGATAAGCATATCCGCACCAGCAGCCTCGATGCGCTTAGCCAACTTGGTGCTTGGAACAATGCAGATAACTGTAATGCCAGCATTCTTGAGAGGCTGAATCAGAGGACGAGGGTCACCTGCGCCCAGGGTCACAAAGGGAACCTTCTCAGCAACGCATGCATCAAGAAGCTCGTCGGAGCCCTCATAGGAAAGAGGGATGTTCACGCCGAAAGGCTTATCGGTCAAAGCACGGGTCTTGGCAATCTCCTCGTGCAGCCAGGCACCGCCACGACCGCCAGCCGCGATAACGCCTGCGCCGCCAGCGTTGGAAACCGCAGCAACAATACCGGAAGTGGTGATCCAGGCCATGGGACCCATGATGATGGGGTACTCAATGCCCAGAAGCTCGGTCATACGCGTCTTGATCATAGAAATCCTCTCTCTTGAAACACCGCTGTCCTTATTTTCGGCAAATAAAAGACAGGTGCGCATGAAAGAGAGAACGGAATGGATGCATGAACCCAAACATTCGCTCATATCTCCAGGTGAATCATGGGAAAAGACATCGGAAATATGGAAGGAATTTTCCAGATTATTTCGATAAGGCAAGGATTCTCAAAACCCGAGACCAAGAATGAGTCTAGGAGCGCGAAAAGGCCCCGGAGCCGAACGGCTCCGGGGCCTCCGAATGCGCCTCGTGCGCTCACCGGCCGGTCCGGCCAGCGCATGCGCTCCTGAACACCAGGAAGCGCCCCGCATGAGCGCGACGCCCTATCCTCCCACGGGCGATCCCGCAGTACTTTCGGCGATGGGGGGCTTAACTGCCGGGTTCGGAATGGGACCGGGTGATCCCCCCCTCCATGGTCGCGCTCATGCG
>JAQXVU010000053.1 GCA_029225085.1 Eggerthellales bacterium
GCCTATGACCTGTATAACGCGGGCGGCGCCTTGGCTCTCTGCATCGACGTCTCCTACGCCAATGGTAAGGTGAACTGGGAAAAGGTTAAGGCTTCCGGCGTCGAGTATGCGATTATCCAGTGCGGCTACGGCAGTAACTACACCAGTCAGGACGACATCCGCTTCCTCGAGAACGTGCAAGGTGCCCAGGCTGTCGGCATCAAGATCGGTGTCTACCTGTATTCCTACGCGACCACTACCAGTATGGCTAACTCCGAGGGCCGCCACGCTCTTCGTTGCATGCAGCTTGCCGGCCTTTCCCCTGATGACCTGGCCCTTCCCGTATATTTCGATATGGAAGACAAGTCCACCGAAAACATCGGCGCAGATCAGCTTGGCTACAACGCACGCGCTTTCTGCAGCACGGTAGGTGCCGCTGGCTATAAGACCGGCATCTACGCCAGCGCGTACTGGTGGAACTCTAAGCTCACCTCCTCCGTCTTCAGCAACTCCGCCTGGAGCCGTTGGGTTGCCCACTATCCGCTCGAGGGCACCAACGCTTCTTGCGCTATGTCCGACAAAGACATCTGGCAGTTCGCCTCTGACGCTCATGTTAGTGGAGCCGAAGGTGCGACCGGGGGCCACTCCGATCTGAACTTCATCTACCGAACCTATGAGGACCTGACCTCCATTTCCGGCGGCTCGGTGACTCTAAGCGGAACCTCCTTCACCTACACCGGCAAGAATATCTCGCCAACGGTGAGCAGTCTGAAGCTGGCCAACGGCAAGAAGGTCGCCACTACTTCCACGGTGAAAGGCCTGAACGCCGGATCAGCTGACGAGACCGCTTCTCAGAAGTTGGCTTCTTACACCATTACCTACAAGAACCGCAAGGACGTAGGTACCGCCACGGCCTACATCTGGGGAAATGGCGCTTACACGGGCTGCATGAAGGTGACCTACACCATCAAGCCCACGAAGGTTTCGGGCATTAAGCTCACCGCTAAGAGCAAAGCTTTCAAGGTGAGTTGGAGCTCCCACAAGACTCAAACCACGGGCTTCCAGATTAGGTACTCTACCAGCAGCAAGATGACCAGCTACAAGACGGTAACGCTATCTAGCAAGTCCTACACGTCGAAGACCATCAGTAAGCTGAAGGGCAAGAAGAACTATTACGTGAAGGTGCGGGCCTACAAGACCGTCGATGGCGTGAAGTACTACGGCTCCTGGTCGAGCGTGAAGAAAATCAAGACCCTGAAGTAGCCTTGCTGGCCTGGTGCAACAGTATGGAATGCGATGCTGCGTCATGATGCGCCCTGACGGAGAGGTTTGCAGCGCTGGCCTGGCATAACGCCGTGGAAGGCGATGCTGTGGCGCAGGCTCTTCCCGTGTAAAACCTTTGTCAGAAACCTGTACATACCCTGAAGAATGGTGGGGGACCCTTGGGAGCCAAGGGTCCCCCGTGCAATAATTGCGGGGTAACGTGCCAACTTGCAGAAGGGCTGAGTCATGACTCAAGGAAGACATTCCGCATCTCGACATCATCGCGAACAAGGTCGCGATGGCTCTCGCATTTCCGACAACGGGAATGGCGCCAGTCGCGATGCACGTTTCGGCGCTCAAGACTCTGCCAGCGCTGGTCGCGATGCACGCTCTTCGTATTCGGCCAGCTCATCTTTCCCAGGGGCTCGGGGCAATTCCGCTTCTGATTATTCCCGCAGTTCGGCGTCGTACTCTAGCCGGTCGGGACATATGGCAAGTGACGGCTCTAGCTTCGGTGGTGGCGCGAGTGGTGTCTCTGGCTATGGCTCCAGCGGCGGTGGCGTAAGCGACAGCTTCGGCGGCGGTACGAGCTCCGGCGCGGGCAGCGGCGGTAACGCTGGCTCTGGCGCGGGCAACCGCGGCTTCGACTTTGGTCCCGGCGGCTCTGGGCGGGGCTCTCGTGGCTCCCGAGGCTCCGGTCGTCGCAGCGTCACCGAGAAGCGCCACCCGGTGCTGAAGTTCCTCGGCGTGGTGGTGGGCCTGATCATCGCCTTGTTCGCCGGCGCCCTCATCTACGTGAACGTGATCATGGGCAACATGTCCGCAAACGATCCCGAGCTGTCCGCAGCCCTCAGCAAGGTCGAGGGCCAGCAGCCCTACTACACGTTGCTGCTGGGCAGCGACGCTCGCGAGGGACAGGACGAAAGCGAGTGCCGTACCGACGTGATCATCCTGGCCCGCGTCGACCCTAAGACTGCCACGGCCACCCTGGTCTCCGTGCCCCGCGATACCCTGGTATACATCGACGGCTACGGCCCCAACAAGATAAACAGCGCCTACACCTTTGGCGGCGCGGCCGGCGCCGTGAACGCCGTCGAGAATCTGACCGGCGTGAGCGTCAGCCACTACGCAGAGGTGAACTTCGGCAACCTCGAGTCCCTCATCGATGCCATGGGCGGCGTTCAGGTTAATGTGGAAGAACCCATCAACGACCCCAAGGCCGGCAAGGTTACCATCGATGCCGGCGAGCAGACCCTCAACGGTGAGCAGGCTCTGGTATTCGCTCGCTCCCGCGCTTACGCCAACGGCGACTTCACCCGCGGCAACAACCAGAAGATCCTGGTGAACGCCATCGTCGACAAGATGCTGAGCCTCGACGCTACGGCCATGCCCGGCGTCCTCATGGAGTGCAGCAAGTGTGTGACCACGGACTATTCTTTCAACGAGCTGTTGGCCCTGGTGATGACCTTCCAGACGGCAAAGAACGGCGGCGTGGCTTCCGGTGTGGAAGTTGACAGCCCCATCGACGCCATCGCGACGGTTATTGGCGCGATCACTGGCAGCAACGGTCTGAGCCTCACCACGGCCCTGCAGCTGGTGTGGGACTACATCATGGGCGCAACTGATAGCGGCGAGAAGCCCACCGAGGTGACCATGTACACCGCTACGGTACCCTCGGCTGCCCAGAGCATTGGCGGCGTGAGCTACGTGGTGGCTGACACGACGGCTTTGGCTGAGATGATGCAGCTGGTAAACGCTGGCGACGACCCCAAGAAGACCACCATCAACTCCGAGGAGGCCGGTTGGCTGGGCGATGGCTACAACGTCGACGACGCCTATCAGCCCACCTATGACCTGAGCCCTCTGAACATGACGGATCAGACCACCTCCGGCGATGCCGGCGACTACTACGGTTACGATGACGGCTCTGGTGACGGGTATGCGGACGGCTCCGGCGGCGGGTATGCCGATGCTTCTGGCGGCGGCACCGATGGCGGCTATGCCGACAGCTCGGGGTATGCTGACAGCGGCTACAGCGATGGAAGTAGCCAGGGTTAGGCGATTGACGGCAGCATTCAGGGCTGAGACGCGGAAGCTATGGTTGTGGAAGTAGTCAGGGCTAATCGGTTAAGACCACTTTTTGAGGCTAAGCAACGGAGGATCCTAGGGCGCTATCGCCTTCAGCGCTGGCAACTAAGACCGCTTATTGAGGCGACAGTTCGAAATGAGCTGTCGCCTCTTTCTAATTCATGCACCTTTTTCCTTCGGCGACCCCTAAGGGCGTCAGATTGTCGTACACTCAACGCGGAAAACAAACAGCGTTAGCGGGTGACCAGGTGACCAGGTGACCGTGTGGCCAGATGGCCGGGCGGCTACACAGCCGCCTTCGCGCTCGTTTCGCGATTCGGCATGCGTCCGCGCCGGGCTCGTCTCGCGAATCGGCGCGAAGCTGCGTTCGGGTTCGCCTCGTGAATCGGTGTTCGCTCGCGTGGCCGCGCGCTCGCACCGTCGCGTACCCGCATCCGCTCGCGCGCTATCTTCAACACAAACGAAAGGCTTTTCATGGGCAAGCGCATTCTGCTGATTAACGACCAACCCTCCTATGGCAAGGTGGCCCTCGCGGCCATGGTGCCCATTCTCTCTAGCATGAAGCACGACCTGTTCTGCCTGCCCACGGCTCTGGTCAGCAACACCCTCGATTACGAGAAGTTCTTCATCCAGGAAACCACCGACTACATGAAGGAGAGCCTGGCCGCTTGGGAGGCTTTGGGCTTCACCTATGACGCCGTGTGCACCGGCTTCCTGGTGTCTAAGCCTCAGACCGAGCTGGTCATCAGCATCTGCAAGGATCTGGCCGCTCAGGGCAAGCCCGTGTTCTGCGACCCCATCATGGGCGACGACGGCCATCTGTACAACGGCGTGGGCCCCGAGACCGTCGACCTCATGCGCGAGCTGGCCAGCTGCGCTGACTACATCGTCCCCAACTACACTGAGGCTGCTGCCATGGCCAACGTCCCCTACAAGGCTGAGGGAATGACCTGGCCAGAGGCTTGTCAGCTGGTGGATGCCCTGCGCGACATGGGCGCTAAGTCCGTCATCGTCACCAGCGCCATCCTCACCGACGAGGACTTCAGGCACTGCGTGGTGGGCTACGATCATCACACCGGCGAGTACTTCCGCCGCGCCTTCTCCGAGGTTCCCATGCGCTTCCCAGGTACCGGCGACATCTATTCTGCGGTGTTCACCGGCAAGGTCATGGCCGGCATGGGCGTGCAGGAGGCCAACGCCATCGCTATGCAGGCGGTGCGCAACATGATCGTGGCAAGCAATAAGATGACGGGCGACTACACCGGCATTCCCGTAGAGGCCTTCCTTAATTGCATCCCTGATAGTGTGGAAGAGGCCGCCGTGGAAGAGACCGCCGTGGAAGAGACCGCTGTGGAAGGCGCCGCTGCTGAGCCCGCCGTAGCCGTTGCTGAGCCTGTTGCGAACGCAGCCGAGCCTGCCGCTGCCGAGCCTGCCGCAGCTGGCGCTGACGCTCGGGAGGCCTAGCATGCGTCGTGCCGATAGGGAGGTTACCGACAAGGACCGCATGCTGCAGATCATCGAGGCCTGTGACGTGTGTCGTCTGGCTATCGCCGACGAGGACGTGCCCTACATCCTGCCGGTGAACTTCGGCTCCGAGGTCATCGACGGCGTGGTGCACCTGTACTTCCACGGGGCTACCGAAGGCCGGAAGTACGACGTGATGGCTGCCGCCGGCAAGGCGAGCTTCGAGATGGACTGGGGCCACGAGCTGCAGTGCGACCCTGATCGCGGCTACTGCACCATGGCCTTCGAGAGCGTCATCGGCTGGGGCGAGCTTCATGAGGTGGAAGGCGACGAGGCAAAGGCCCATACCCTGCAGGTCCTCTGCGACCACTATCACCTGGGCGATGACTTTGTGTACAGCCCGGCCGCGATTTATCGCACCCGCGTTTTCGACCTGGTGGTGCAGGACATGACCGCTAAGGTGAAGGGGTAGGGGAGAGCGTAAGCTCCAAGGTCTGTTGACGCTTGTGGCAGTCTTGTGATTTTGGTAGCGGGCGCTGTGTTTTTCCGCCTTTGGGGACTGGCTGAATCGGTTAATGAGGGGATCTGCTTGATCCCCTCATTTTTGTTTGCGAAGAAATACCTTGGAATCTTGTAAGTACGGAATTATTCCGTACAATTAAGATATGGCGGTTTAAAGACAGGAGCAAATTATGTCTGCAGTGGCGGAGAAAAAGGAAAAGCAGTATCGGATGGACATTCGACTTACCCAACCGCAGCGTTTGAGCTATGAGCGTGCGGCTTCTCTCCGTGGCCAGTCATTGACTCAATGGGCGACTGCCCATCTCGACGAAAGCGCAAAGCGTGATATCGATGAAGCTACTTCCACGCTTCTTTCTCCTGAAGCTTTTGACGAGTTTTGCGAGATGCTCGAGGCTCCTCTGCCCGAGGCTACTCAAAAGCTGCTTGAACGCAAGGCGGTATGGGAATGACTCTGTTTTCGAAACCTATCCAATTGGAACCAGGGGTTGGGATTGAAGGTTTCCGCTGCGGGAACGAGGTCGTTGATTCGTGGGTTAAGAACCACTCTGCATCTGCTCGTAAAAGAGGTACTGCGGTTGTGTACGCCACGTATTCCGAAGGCATCGTTGCAGGATTTTATACTCTCAGTACTCATTCGGTGGCGAGGGCGGATATTCGAGGTGGGTGGTTCCCCCGCAATTCCCCCGATCCTATCCCTGCGGTTCTTTTGGGAATGATGGGGGTAGACGAGAGGTTCAAGGGTTGCGGTTTGGGAGCCTCCCTTCTTAAAGATGCAGTTATGAACGCTATGAAAGTTTCCCAGCTTGCCGGAGCAAAAGCCCTAGTGGTTGATCCTGCTGGCGATGAGGCTGCTTCTTTCTACGCACATTTTGGTTTTTCTTTGTTGCCGGGAACATCGCGAATGGCAATAAGGCTGATTTAGCTGATGCGCGGCAAGCTCCGCTTTTACCTGCATATATGTTCGAGGGGGACCCAGTGGGTCCCCCTCGTTGCGTTTGCATATGTGTTGACGAGCTTGGCGCGTCTTGCCATGCAGCTAGCTCTCGCTCTGCGCGACTTGCCACGTGGTCGACTCTTGCCGTGCGTGCAATTTGCGATGCAGCCAGCTCTTGCTGGGCAACCGACTCCCTACAGCTCTACGCGACCGAACTTCGCCAGGATCTCGGAAGCAGCGGTGCAAGCGTCGCAACCGCAGAACTTGGCGCCAGCAGCCTTGCGTGCCTGCTCCTCGGCCAGCTTTTTGGCGGCAATTTCCTCGCCGAATGCCTCCTTGGCGGGGCCGGAGAAGAATGCGATGGCGTTGTCGATGGTGCTAGGGCGCCCTTCCAGGAAGTTCAGGAAATCCTCGGTTGCGGTCTGAACGCCGGCGGCCGAGTTGTCCTTAGAGACGGCGGCCTTCCAGGCGACGGCGGCATCTTTGGTCTCCTGCTTAGCGGAGGGCGCGTTTGCCAGAATGTCTGCGCGGGCTGCTACATAGTCGAAGGTTGCTTTGTCCATGGGTGCCTCCTTTTGCGCTAGTGCGTTTTGTTTCGTGGACACTATAGCGCGGGAAAGTGGACAGAAGTGTCAGATTGTAAATGTACACATTTAGACAGGGCGATTGGCGAAAATTGAGGGTCGCGTTGGGTTCCGATGGGCCAGAAGCAACGGCTGGGTTGGGCTTCGGTGAGCTTTGGAATGGCTCTGCGTTGGCTCGGCGTTGGCCGCTGGTGGGCTCGGTGTCAGCCACGAGTGGGCGCGGATGGTCGACGGTTGGCTGACGGTTGGCCGCTGGTGGGGCTGGCGTCAGCGCGTAGCCGCAGCTCCCACACACTTCCCGTGAACACCGCGGATAAACGGGATATGAAGGCCATTAAGGCTCTGGAAGGCAAGCCCCTGGTTTAGGGTGACGGTGTCCCATCGCATTTCCCCAGGTTAAGTCAAAGTTTTATCTCGATGTCCCCTTTTGACGTTGTGTTAGACCACTTTGGATACTGGGACTTTTCCTATAATCTTTCTTGCTTAAATAGCAGGCGAAAGCGAAGGAGCTCCTATGGTCACCAAGGATGATGCGTGTTGGATAATCGGCCTTTCCGCAGGTGCGGGCATTGGCGTATACCTTGATGGCGGCTGGGGCGTCGATGCGCTTGTCGGGCGTGAGACCAGGGCTCATAACG
>JAQXVU010000054.1 GCA_029225085.1 Eggerthellales bacterium
CGCGGGAATCTCGGGGTCGTGCAGAATGCGGAGAAGCTGCTGCAGAGCCTCGCGGATGCTAGCCTCAGATTGCAGACCGCGATGCACGATGTTCCCCGCCTCTTGCACGATGCTCACCTCGTCGGTGCGAAAGAGCGAACCGTCGGGTCTCTCGCTGTCGGGCACCTCGCCCTTCACCACCTGGTCATAGATGCGCCGGATGTCCTCGAGGGTCCGAGGAAGGCTTGCTTCATGGTTGAAGGAATCCCGATCAGAGGCGCACGACCCGTCGCCGAGCGCACCAGAACCTGTAATGCGCATCTCGGAACCAGAAACCTGGCCGAACGGATTCCGCTGATGAGACAGCGCATCGTATAGCAGAGCAAGATCCCGGAAACGCGTGCGCTCCGCTGAGCTATCAGAGGGCGCATGCAGCGCATCGGCAACTTGCTCCCGCGTACTGGCAATGTCCTCGATAGCGTTGGTGCTCACCACTTCATCAAGAACGAATCCCTGCAGAAATGGCTGGTACACCTCGTCGGGAAGGCTTGCAACTAACGTAGCAATCTGGCTCTCACCTGCAAGAACCTGCTGAGTGAGCAAGGTCAGCTCACGAGGACACGCGATGAAGAGCTCGCCGGCCGTCGTGCGAAAACCCAACCGAAACGTTGAGTCCGCCTGCAACCTACGCTGATGCTCTTCTGCAAGATTCGCGTACCGATCGCTAGAGCTGTCCGCGTGATAGAGCTTTGCCAGATCCTTGTATGCCACGAGCTCCCCTTCCTTCGATGCCCTCAGTCTATCATCGGGAAGTTGTTAACTTATATATTTACAAGAAATATATAAGTTAACAGTTTAAAGTTCGCCCATAAACACCGAGCCGAGCAAAAGCCCGCGCAGCTTTCGCTGCGCGGGCTTCCACCTAACAAGTATGTATCGGTTTCATCCCTTTTCGGGATTTCGCTCTGACCACTTCAAGCGCTACGCCACCCTACTTCAGGCGCTACGCCACCCTACTTCAGGCGCTTCACCATGTACTCGTTGGCGGCGATCTCTACCGCATCGTCAAGGGCGGGCAGCGCAACCTCATGGCCGACGCGGCGCTCAAGCGCCTTAGCAATCAGCACATCTGCCAACTCAGGGTTCTTACCCAAAGCGGGACCGTGCAGGTAGGTGCCGATCACGTTGTTCACCACCACGCCGTCGATGCCGTCATCGTCGTTGTTGCCCTTGCCGGCGGAGTTCACCACCTTACCCAGAGGCATAGCGCTGGCATCAAGGAAGGTGCGACCCGCATGGTTCTCGTAGCCAACCACCGGACGGCGGGTCAGATGCGAGTTCAGCACCACGTTGTCGATGATGCGGTCGCCGTCGCTGCGACGGGTCTCTATGTCGGCGATAGCCAGACCTTCCATAACCTCATCAGCCAACAGCCACTTGCGGCCCAAGATCTGGAAGCCGCCGCAAATCGCCAGAATCACGCCGTCGTCAGCCGCATAGGCCCGCAGGTCATCCCCCATGGCCAGAAGCTGCTCGGAAGCCAGGCGCTGCTCGCGGTCAGGGCCACCGCCCAGGAACACGATGTCAGCCTCAGCCAGGTTCACGCTCATGCCGTGGGTCACTGCCTGCACTTCCACCGGCATACCGCGCCATGCGCAACGGTTCCGCAGCACCTTGATGTTGCCGCCGTCACCGTACAGGTTCAGCAGGTCGGGGAACATGTGCACAATGCGCAGCGGACGTTCTTGCAGGCTCTCGCGAGCGTCCTCAGGCAGCTGGCCAAAGAGTTCTGCCTGGTCAGCAGCCTGTTTCTGCAGCTCGTCAGGAGTCTGGGGCTTCGACAGCGGAGGCACCGCACCGCCACGGGCCGCTTCCACAGCTGCCTGGGACTCCTCGGCGGATTCGTCCCGCATGCGTTCCAAAGCAGAATGCACCGCGGGCAGCGCCGTGTAGTTGGCGATCACGTACACCTGGTAGTCCTCAGGCAGCGTGGCCACCGCGTTCATAACGTCGTCGGCGGTCTGCACCAGCGTCGCGGTGATGCCCGCGTGCTTCAGGCGCATCTGCAGGTCGTTGCCGCGAATGCCACCGGCGAATACCACCAGGTCATCGCTTTGAGCCAGCTCCTCGAAGTCGACGTCCCAGATCCAGGAGATGTCCCGGCCGTCGGCCTCCTTGTCGTTGATGAAGAACGCCGCCGCCTTGCGACCCTCGCCCTGCACCACCAGCTTCATGTTCTGATTGAAGCCCGTGGGGTTCTTGGCCAGGTTCAGCAACACCTTGCGACCGCGAACCGTCATGTGCTGCAAGCGTCCGTTGTCCGGCGCGAAGGCGTCGATGGCATTCTGAAGCTTGTCGGCGGGGCATCCCACCTGCATGGCCGCCGTATACACCGCCAGCAGGTTGTAGACCATGTACGCACCCTGATAGGGAGCCGTGACCTGGCCCGTTGCGCAACCGTTCACCACGTTAAAGCGCAGGCCGTCACCGGTGAAGGCAATGTCGCAGGCACCGTAAGCTGGGGCGTGGCGCCCGAAGTCGCACTCCGTGCAATGGAAGTCGCCCAGCTGTCCGTACTGCCGGAACTCGTAGTTCAGCATGCCGGAGCACATCTGGCACATCTGCGCATCGGCCACGGTGTTCTGAGGCAGATGCATGTCCTCGGTGATGCCGAAGGGAATGGTCTTGTTGGGAGCCTTGTCCGCAATGGCGGTGCACAGCGGGTCATCGGCGTTATATATAAGTACGGTAGAAGGCGACGAGGCCAGGGCGTTCACGATGCTGTCCTGCACCTTGTCAATCTCACCCACGCGATCCAGCTGGTCGCGGAACAGGTTCAGCAGCACCACGTAGTCGCTCTTCAGGAAGGGCAGGATCTTGGCCATCCAGAGCTCGTCGCTCTCGAAGATGCCCCAGTCGGAAACGTCGGCATGCAGCAGCGAGGTGGCCACACCGGAATCTAGGTTCGCGCCGGTGCGGTTGCAGATCACGCGCTGACCTGCGGCTTCAAGAGCATCCGCCAGCATGTTGGTCACCGTGGTCTTACCGTTGGTACCCACCACGATCACGGAGCCCTTCTGAATCTTGTAGGCCATGTCGCCAATGATCGCGGGGTCTACGTACAGGGCCACCTTGCCGGGGAAGTTGGCTGCTGGCCTGTGGAAGACGTGCTTCAGCACCGCGGTGCTACCTGCGCTAACGGCCTGCGCCGCAAGTTTCCTTAGTCCCATAGAATCCTCTCGTATCGCCCGCCAGGGCGTTTTGCCGCCCGCCAGGACCTTGAATCGCGCGCTTGCATCAAAGCGCGCTGCCACTATCCGCCGCCCTCGCGGGACGCCATCTTCATCGCCCGCACAGGGTGCCATCTTCATCGCCCGCCCCGCGGGCTTCCATCATCTACTTAGCTGCGCCAGCCGAGGCAGCATCCGGTATAGAGCCGTCCTTGTTCTGCTCCTGCACCAGCAGGTACATGCGGGCCTTCTCCTTCTTGGTCTCGATACGGCCGTGCACGTTCACCACCTGGTACTCTTCTACCAGCTTGCGCAGGTACTTGGCCTTGCCGCGATCAGGGTCGATGTACCCCAGCCACGTCTCGAAGGAATTCTCCTTCACGTTCTTGCCCGCATTCACGTTCAGGCAGTTCTTAGGGGGCCAGCCCTCCGCCAGCTGCTCGGGGGTGAGCTCGGTGAGGCAGAAGGTCATGCCACTGCCGGTGTTGATCTTGCGAAGCAGGTCCTGGGACCCGTTGGTGGCCTGCACCTGAATCTTGTGGTGGCCGGTGTTCACATCGAAGCGCTTGTTAGGCTTCGAGGACTCGCCGCCTCCCTTGCCCGCGAACAGATTGCTGAAAAAGCCCATGCGGAGTCTCCATCCCCTGCGTTGTTGCATTACTCCGCTAAGTATACCCGTGACCGCTTATGCCCCGCCTGACCCATTTCGGTTCCCAGGGATTATCCATGAGAAGCTGTGGAAGGCGGCGCTGCGCCCTCAGCCGCGCGGCACCCCACGCACCTCTTCCACATAAGCCCAGGTAGAGCCCTTTCGAGTCTTCAAAACACGCATTCTATGGGCAAAGTCGCAAATCTAACCAGATAATCAACAACTTGTGTAATACGTCGGGCACCTAAACATAAAGTACAATCATGTTTGTTATGTAAAAGAGCCCGACACTCCGAGGTGAGTCATGAACCTTTCCCAGCTCTACTACTTCCAGAAGCTTGCAGAGGTGCAGCACTATACCCGAGCGTCCGAGGAGCTCTACATCACTCAGCCCGCCCTGTCCCACGCCATTTCCGCTCTCGAAGACGAGCTTGGCGCCAATCTCTTCCAGAAGGACGGACGCAACATGCGCCTCACCGAAGATGGCGAGGCCTTTAAATCCCAGATCGACATCGCCCTCACCGCCATCGACAACGCGGTAGCAGAGGTAAAGAGCCGCCACGGCCTGGTTTCCGGCACCATCCGCATCGGTGCTATGGCCACGGTTTGTGCAGACTACCTGCCCGCAGCCATTAAGAGCTATCGCGACGAGCGCGGCCCCCTGGTAGAGTTCATCGTCTCTCAGGGCGAGACCGGCAACCTTAACCAGCGCCTTGAAAAGGGCGTATACGATATGGTCATCACCAGCCCCTTCTCCCAGCCCGGCATGGTCTCTAAGTGCGTGCTGTACCAGGAGCTGGCCGTCGTAGTTCCCACAGACCATGAGCTTGCCAGTCGCGACAGCGTCACTCTG
Source organism: Eggerthellales bacterium (assembly GCA_029225085.1). Classification (GTDB taxonomy): domain Bacteria; phylum Actinomycetota; class Coriobacteriia; order Coriobacteriales; family Eggerthellaceae; genus JAQXVU01. The sequence continues at coordinate 4,712 of JAQXVU010000054.1, forward strand.
AAAGATCTTGAGGGCTACGATGTGGTCACCTATCAGAAGAGCATCCCCGTGGGCAAGGAGCTCACCAAGTTCCTGAAGGACCATGATGCTGACCTAGACAAACTGCATCTCATCCGCAACTACGAAGACGAGGTCATCTTGGGCGCCATGGTCTCCCACGAGAATCTGGTGGCACTGACCATGATCACCACTAACCTCATCGCCCAGCCCAACATGTGCATCATCCCCTTGGCCGAAGAAGGCGCCAAGGAGTTCAACCCTGTGTCGGTGAACTACATGCAGAAGGCTTTCCTGAGCCTCGCCGCCCAGGACTTCATCAAGTTCCTCGAGACCTTCGAGGCTCCCAAGTATCGCCACCCTCTGTATCCTGCCGAGGAGTAGAACGCGAGAATTTCACCCGCGAGCTGCAAGCTGCAACCCACAAGCTGCAACCCGCACGCCGCCCGCAGCGATTTCGCCTTGCTTGCGACCTCGCCCCGCCGACAATCCCCCATCACGCGCAAAAGCGACCGGGAATCCCGGTCGCTTTCCACATCCGAAGAACCCACGTAGATGCCACATGCAACTTTTTTGACCCTAAAAACAGAAACGGCGCCTCAGTGCAGAAGTTGGTGCTGAGACAGATTCTCAAATAGGTTAGCGCTTGGCATCTCGACTCGCGCAGCGCTGGTCAGCGCTCACACAGTGTGGGTCTAAGCCGAGATTCTATCCCGAAAACAAGGCGCAGCAGTCAGCCGATTCCACAGAGCGAGCTTCGTCTCACCTCCCAAAAGGGTCGAACCTTCTGCACTGAGGGGCTCGTTCTGCAAAATGGCCGGATTTTTTGGAATAAGTTCTGCACTGAGACACCGTTTCTGCACTTCAACGCCTCATTCACAGCTGGGAACCTGCGAGACAGCTGCGAACGAGGCGCAAAAACGAGCGATGAACACGGAACGGGCGCATATGCCGCTCCGTTACTCCCGAGGAGGTTGGTGCAAACGTTGCTCCGCTACTCCTGAGGAGGCAGGAACTTCAGGATGTGGGTGCAGACGCAAACGACCTCGCCCTTCTGATTGGTGACGGTGATATCGCCATAGGACTTCATGGCCTCGTCGTCTACCTTCACGATCTCGTAATGGGCAGTCAAGGTATCGCCGAAGAACACCGGTGCGGTGAAGCGCAGGTGATCGTAGCCATAGGAAGCGGCAGGAATGTCGGTCTCATACTTGGTCTGAATATTAGTAGAGGCAGTGGAGGCCAGCGCGAAGCTCAGAACGCCGTGCACGATACGGGTTCCGTAAGGAGTCTTCTTGCAGAACTCCTCGTTGAAGTGCATGGGGCTGAAATCGGCGGTAACGCCACCGAACAGAACAACGTCGGCCTCAGTGACGGTCTTGCTGAAATCGTAGAAATCCCCAACCTTCAGGGGAACCTTGTACTCTGCCATGATGCAGTCCTTTCTCTTGCCGAAGGCTTTTGCCCACGTTGCAATCGCTATCCTTGCCGAAAACAGCGTTCCCGCAGAAGGCTGCTTTCACTGAAAACACTGTACCCGCAGATGAGAAAGGCTGCTTTTCAGTCCCTTCATAGCAACTCATATTCCCAATGCGTGATTTTTATCGGTTTCCATTTGCAACTTCAATGCATCAAGTTTATATGTTTCCCCATTTATCTATTCGTTTGCCTTATTATTTAGGAGGTCAATTGATTCATGGGAGACGTTTATGAACCTTTCACAGCTCTACTATTTTCAGCACCTCGCAGAGGTTCAGCACTACACCCGTGCGGCTGAGGACCTGTACATTACCCAGCCCGCACTCTCCCACGCCATCGCCTCCCTCGAAGACGAGCTTGGCTGCAGCCTCTTCCAGAAAGACGGCCGCAACATGCGCCTCACCGACGACGGCAAGCTGTTCAAACGCTACGTCGACGAAGGCCTGAACGCCATCGACAACGGCATCTCCGAGCTGAAGAGCCGCCACGGCATGCTCTCGGGCAGCATCGATATCGGCGCCATCGCCACGGTTCGCGCAGGCTACCTGCCCGCCGCTATGAAGGCATACCGCGACGAGCACGGCCCCTTGGTGGAATTCCACGTGTATCAGGGCATCACCTCCCTGCTCAACCAGTATTTGGAACAGGGCGTTTATGACCTGGTTATCGGAGGCCCCTACTACAAGTCTTCCCTGACCACGAAGGTTCTCATGTACCAAGAGCTGGCGGTAGTGGTTCCCAAGACCCACCCTTTGGCCAACCATGAGTCCCTGACCTTCAATGATCTGGTGGGATACGACGTAATCACCTACCGCAAGACCAGCATCGTAGGCGAGCTGCTCACAAAGCTCCTCGAAGACTGCCAAGCCCCAGAAGACAAGCTGAACCTCATCAGGAACTATGATGATGAGGTGATTCTCGGCGCAATTGCCCAGTACGAAGGCGTCGTGGCTCTTTCCCTGGTGACTCCCAGTCTGAAGATCGACCCATCCATGGCCATCATCCCCCTAGAGGAAGAAGGCACAAAGGAGTTCTACCCCATCTGCATGACCTACCGCTCAAAGGCCTTCCGAAGCGTTGCCGCCCAACGGTTCATCGAATTCATCGAGACCTTCGAGCCTCCCAAATTCATCCACCCACTCCTTCAAAGCGAAGAGTGAGGTGAGGGAACCTTCCGGGAGCATACGGACGCCCCAGAAGCGTTCCTACCGCAGCAACGCGGCTACGTCGGAAGCCGCGTTGCGCCGCGTAGCGCACACCAACGAATGACCAGCACCATTCGTTGATATGCAATAAGAGGGCACCTGAACACGAGCGGGTGCCCTCTCTTTTTTCCCTGTGGAAACTCAGCCGAAAACACAAAGGGCGCCGCCGCACGAAGCGGCAGCGCCCTCTTCCACATTGCCAAAAGCATTCTGTCTCTTGAAGGAAGCGCCTTGCTTCCTGAAGGAAGCGCTCTACTTTTTGAACGCGTACTCCTCGTTGTACTCCTTACTTCTTGAAGGCGTACTCCTCGTTGTACTTCTCGCGGCCCTTCACCATAGCCACCAGCGTAGAGTTCACAGGCGTTGGAATGCCGTACTTCTTGCCCTCGCGCACCACCGCGCCGGCGATGAAGTCGATCTCGGTGCGACGGCCGGACTCGAGGCTCTGCTGCAGAGAAGGCTTGAAGTCGAAGCCCAGACCCTCACGAGCCAGCTCCCAGCTCTGCTCGGGAGTGTCGAAACGCAGAGGAACGCCAGCGGCACCAGCGATGGCCATGCCCTCGCGAACGGCAGCCAAAGCCACTTCCTTAATCTCGGGGATCTGATATACCCAGCCATAGGGCAGGCCGGTGATAGCGCACACTGCGCCCGTCGAAACGTTGATGAGCAGCTTGTCCCAGATGACGCCCATGATGTTGTCGGAAACGGTGGTCATCATGCCCGCATGGTTGAAAGCGTCGCCGATGGCCTGCACGCGTGGGGTGATGGCGCCATCCAGCTCGCCGATGAGGGTCTCCTTACCGGGGATGGTGCCCTTTACGCGGCCGGGCTCCAGGAGCATGCCGCCGATGTAGGTCTTACCGCCGATAACGTGCTCGGCGCCCACGATCTCAGACAGAACGTCCTCGGCGCCCAAGCCATTCTGCAGGGACATGACCACGGTATCGGGACCAACCAGACCAATGGCGTCCTTCATGGTCTTCTCAGTGTCGAAGGCCTTGCACAGCACGATGATCAGGTCGCATACGCCAATGCCGTCGGGAGTCTCATGGCCGACAACCTGGGCGACTTCCTCGCCAGTTGGCGTCACGATGGTGAGGCCCTTCTCATTCATGGCGTTCACGTGAGCCGCGCGAGCAACCAGATGAACCTCATGGCCGTCAAGCGCAAGTGCACCACCAATGGTGCTGCCCAAGGAGCCAGCACCCAATACGCAAACCTTCATAGCGTCCCCTTTCAAATCACGCTCAGGAAGTCTCGCGCAGAGATTCCTTCCAAAGCTTCAGAACTTCCCAAAGCGCCTTCTCCCCCGCTCTCACCTGGGAAAAGAAGGATTTCTCCGAGTCTTTCGTAGCAGGTTCCATTTTCTAGAACCGCCCCCAGCAAAACAATTGCCCAGCACGCATAAACGCACTGGGCAATCATTACTCTTGCTTATGTGGAAGAAGCTGCTTCGCGGCACTCCTCGCTCGCTTGCCAACCCGGCCAGCAGTGCCAGCCATCATGCCAAGCCTAGCTGAAGCCTCTTCGCCCTATTCCTCCTCGAGAGCCGACATCATAGCGTCGGAATGAGGGAAGCTGCGGAGGAACTCCATGAAGTCCTGGGTTGCAGGGTCGAACTGCGCGCCCTCCTTGTAGATCAGGCCGATGGGGTACAGCTCGCGAGCTGCATCCTCCTTCAGAGGGATGATCTTCAGATTGCGATACATCAGCAAGCTGGAAGTCTGCAGCACCAGGCCAACAACGGGTTCGTTAGCGGTGAGAGCGCCGATCATGAGCTCGTCGTCATAGCTGCGAGCGAGATTGGCGGCATCGGGGTTCAGGTTGTTAGCGCGCAGGAAGGAGTCGATCATCTGGCCAGGAGGGGTCTCACGGCGATAGGTGAACACGTCGTACCCGCGCAGGTCCTGAATGCTCAGGCTCTTACGGGAAGCCAGGGGGTGACCCTTGTCGACGGCGACCACCAAGCTCTGCACGAAGAGCTTGTCGAAGGCGTAGCCGCGCTTCACAACGGCCTCGGCGCCAATGGCGAAATCGATGTCGCCGCGCTCGAGTGCATACAGCAGCTCCTCGGAACCAGCCTGCATGGCGTTAATACGCACCAACGAGCCGCGCAACCTGCGATAGGCAACCAGCGCAGCAGGAAGGTAGTCAGAACGAACCGTTGCCACAGCGCCCAGGTTCACGGTACCGGAGAGACGGCCATGACGTTTCTTCAGAGCGGCAATGCCCTCATCGAGGATGGTCAGGGACCTGTCTACATAATCCTTGAAGAATGCGCCCTCTTCCGTGAGACGAACGTTTCGTCCCTCCTTGCGGAACAGGTCGCAACCAAGATCGTCCTCGAGGGACGCAATAGCGTGAGAAAGGGTAGGCTGGGAAATGTAGAGCTCCTCTGCTGCATGAGTGTAGTGCTGCAGCTCTGCCAGCTTCTGGAAATAATACAGCTGAGAAAGATTCATTCAGCTACCTCCTTTCGCATATCTATTTACTAAATCTATAACTTATCCGCATTTTCTATAGATAACGTAAATGCATACTACGTTTCTACTCTATTTAATGGAAATTCGCAACATGATTTATCAAATGAGCCTGATAAGCGGCTCCGAACCCGTTGTCGATATTCACCACCGATACGCCACTTGCACAAGAGTTCAGCATGGAAAGCAACGCGGTGACGCCGCCGAAACTGGTTCCGTACCCCACGCTAGTTGGCACCGCGATGACCGGACAGGAAGCCATGCCGCCGATGACGCTGGCCAAGGCACCTTCCATACCGGCAATTGCGATGATGACCCGCGCCCGTGCAATGTCGTCGGCATGAGCGAACAACCGGTGAATGCCCGCCACGCCCACATCATAAGCGCGTATAACCTCATTGCCCAGTGCCTCCGCCGTGAGAGCGGCCTCCTCGGCAACGGGAAGGTCACTGGTGCCAGCGCACGCTACCATGACAGGACCCATGCCGTCTGGCTCGGGGATAGTGCCAATGATGCCCATGCGCGCATCCTCGTGATACGTGATGCCCAAGTCCTCAGGGAGCTCCCGGAACTTCTCCTGGCTAAGACGGGTGATGAGAATCAGAGACTGACCCGCAGCGATCATGCTGCGACAAATACCCTCTATCTGAGCAGGGGTCTTCGACATGCCGAAGATGACCTCGGAGACACCTTGCCTCATGCCGCGCTGATGGTCGACGGTAGCGTACCCAAGATCGGTGACGGTATCGGCGCGAAGAGCAGACGCGGCATCTTCAGGAGTCACTTCTCCTGCAGCTACCCTATGTAGAAGCTCATTGGCTTCACGCATGTCCATAATCTACGTACCGTCCCGCGCAATCGCAAATACAACCCAGCAGACCCTAATGCCAAAGCTCGGCGCAGAGGCGCAAGCCTACGAGCCCATCAAAGAGCCCGCAATCCCCTAAAAATCTGGCTATATGAGCCGTTGCGCCAAGGATAAACCAAGCGCGAACCCATAAAGCAAGAGAATACATTATGAGGTCTTTATTACTTTATCGCATAAAAGTATAGGGGCTTTCCGCCGCTTCAGCGCGCTAAAACCCACCAACGGCAAAAACTTAACACGGGCATCGCACGGCATTTAGGGGGCTCCCAACGCGGGCGCTACGCATCTTCCAAAGGGCCGCCAGCGAACACCGTGCAACTTCAAAAGGGCTGCCAACGCAGATCTCACAATCGAAATAACGACCCTGACCGTGGAGAATGTCTGTATTAGTGATGGTCTTTCCCGCGAAGCCGCCACAGAGCGCACACGACAGACCCCCTTTGCTAAAATAAATCTCTATGTTCGAAAGGGGAAAGCAATGATTGAACTTACGGCAGAGCGCACGTATCCATCAGCGCAAACGCTGATTGACGCTTCTGCGGCAAGCCGCATCCACGCAAAGGATGCCTCTCTCTACAATTTCTCAGAGAACGCAGAGAAATTCGCAACCGACTACATGGGTTGGGCGACCCTCGCAAGCGAGCCTCCCTACCCCATTCAGGATATTTCCGACTTTGCGCAAACGGTTGCGGACCACGGCATTAAAACCGTCATCCTCATCGGTCAGGGAGGCTCTACCCAGGCTCCTATGACCATGACCAAATACAACAAGGCAGACGGCAACGGCGTCGCCTTCATGACCATGGATTCCGTCTCTCCCGTTCGCGTTCGCGGCATTCTGGCCGAATGCGATCCCGAGACCACCCTGTTCATTCAGTCTTCTAAATCCGGCAGCACCATAGAGCCCGCCCTCATCACCTGCGCGGTCACCGATTGGCTCACCGCCAAACTAGGAGCAGACCAGGTGCACAACCACTTCATGGCCATCACTGACCCTGGCTCTGATCTGCAGAAAAAAGCTGAGGCCGAAGACTGGGTGAAGGTATTCCCTGGCGAGCCTACCGTTGGCGGACGCTATTCCGCCCTGTCGGTGTTCGGTTTGGTGCCTGCAGCCCTGGTAGGTCTCGACCTGAACAAGTTCATGGCTCGTGCCCGCGAAGCAGAAGAGCGTTGCTCCTCCGACAGCCCCGACAATCCCGCCATCATCCTGGCTTCCTTCCTGTACGACAACTACCTCGACGGTCGTGACAAGTTCTCCTTCCTCTCCCCCAAGCGCGGTCGCGTTCTGGGCCTGTGGATAGAACAGCTGGTGGCCGAGAGCGTTGGCAAGGAAGGCAAGGGAATCCTCCCCAACATCGAGATCGATTCCATCACCCTGTCCTCCGATCCTGGCGATCGCAGCGCCATCATCTACAACACCAAGATCGACAACTGGGACGAGCGCATGAACTTCGAGCGCAGCCTTGAGTTCGTGAACTGCGCCATCCCCAAGCTGACCTTCCATGTCAGCGAGGTGTACGACCTGGCCGAGCACTTCATCATGTGGGAGTACGCCACCGCCATGCTGGGCTACCTCATGAAGGTCTGCCCCTTCGACCAGCCCGATGTGCAGATCGCCAAGACCGAGGTGCTGAACATCCTGGCCGAGGACCGCAACAGCCTCTTCTCCCATCACAGCGGCGTTGCCAACCTGAACCTCGGGGCTGTAGAGGTGAACGTCTCTAAGAACCTGGTGGGCAGCATGCGTCGTCGAACCCTAAACGAGGCCCTGCGCGTGCTCATTGGCAGCATTCGCCCCGGCGACTTCTTCGCCATCAACGCCTTCCTTCCCTTTACCGGCGAGGGTCGTCGTGAAGCTATGGAAGAGATCCGTCATAGCCTCAGCGACAAGTACGGCGTTGCCTCCTGTCTGGAAATTGGCCCTCGCTACCTGCATAGCACCGGCCAGCTGCAGAAGGGCGGAAACAACCGCGGCGTATATCTGATCCTCTCTGCCGAAGAGGATCGCGACATCCCCGTAAGCGACCCCCGCGCAAAGTCTTTGGGCCAGCTTGAAAAGGCCCAGGCACTGGGTGACTTCACCATCCTTTCCGACCGCGATCGTCGCTGCGTGCACCTGCACCTGCCCGACAATTCCGCAGTCACCCTGCGCGCTCTGGCAAAGGCCCTGCGCCAGGTAGTAGCTGGTCGCTAGAAAAACGAGCCACGGTACCCTAACCGCTACCCTGACCCAGCTCTAGCAGACACTGCGTGCCACCCTAGTTGCCGCTCAGGCAACAAACCTGGGCATCGTCTCGGCGATCACCTCGGCCCAGCAATCACCTAAGCTCAGCTTCACCTCAGCGATTACGAATCACATGCACTACCTTGGCCCCATCACTGGGGCCAAGGGGTATCAGAGCCGCTATCCCGCATGCCGCTTGGGCCCAAACAAGCACCCAAGCCCAAAACCCCTTCAAAAGACATAGCGCCACCAGAGCCGCTGCAAGATTCGCCGCAGCACCGGCAAGAAGGAAGATGGTGCTTCTCCACACGAGTCCCTCACCGACGAGACATTCCTCGATCCGAACCTGCGTACAGCCACCCCAAGGAAGAACGCCTACTCGTAGCGTCGCCCCTTCACCGCCTTCATTCTCCACACGCACTTCCCCTTCGAAAGCCTTCTTGCCGCAGCCCTTTCTCCCACGAAGAACGAACCCAGGCCCCGACCCAATCTGAACCAGATTTAGAGGCAACCGCAGCAGCAGCGCCGCACACACATGGCCAGCTTCATGAATGAGCACGCAACTAAATGCAATGGCGTACAGCCATGCTGCAAGATCACACCACCACACCGCGCAGCAACCGCCGAGAGGCGACCCAAGAAGGAACCACCATTACCAACAAAGCTACTGTGGTAAGGGCAAACAAAGACAGCGCATGTTCCGGTAACGCGATTGCGCCAATGCCGAAGCACAGCGCCCCGGGAAGCAGATCGAGCAGACAGCCCATCGCCCTATACCGACGATAGCCGCCCAAATCCTGCAAGAAGAACCGACTCTGGCAGGAAAGGCGCAGGCGATCCTCTTCCGCAACGCCATGACGAGCCGTCAGCACAAGGGCTGCGCCAAGTGCCGCCCCGATCACCATCACCGCAAGCAGCTGCAACAGCAAACCGCGATTCATCTGGCTTGCCCATGTCTCAATGAAGCCCTGGGATGCCAGGTAGCAAGCAGGATATGCCTGCATCAGAGCATTCAAAACCTGCTCTTCACAGCCCTCGTCAGTCAGCACCACCGCTGAAGCAACCAGGTCTTCCTCAGTCAGCGTCTCGATGCTGCTTTCCAGCAATTCGTTTAACTCGGAGGGATCGAGAGGGACGTATTCTCCCTCTTCCACCAGATTCTGAAGGTTCTCGCGAGAGAGAAGCTCCTCGACAGCTCGTCCCATCTCGCCACTCGCCGCCGACCTTGCCGGATTCTCAACATACACAGATGTCACGCCATCTAGGGCAGACACATCTTTCAGATCCCCATAGGTAAGGTTTCGCTGCCAAGTCTCACTCGAGACAGAAAGACCTTTCTCTGTCGCATAATCCTCGTTCAGCTCCTGATAGTCGCCACCCAACAAGGCGGACAGATACACCACGTCGGGCTGAACATCCTCAGGCTGACAGTAGCGACTCTGCAGCTGCAGTCCGCACCACAGCAGCAGATTCGCCATCACCACCAAGGCAACGGCGCGGCCCAGCCAGGCCATGCCCCGTGTTTGCAAGCCTGCAGCTTTCTCCTTAACGCGCGCTGCGAGACCAGAGGGATAGGTTTTCGCCTGGCCAAGTTCCTTTTTCTCGAATGCGCAAAAGGACCCTTCGAAGCCAATGCGGGACGATGCGCCCTCGGTCGCCGTACCAGACCTACGCGTCTCTCTCCCCACTGTCGCATCCGATTCCCGCGCCATGCTCCCTACTGTCGCATCCGATTCACGCGTCACGTTCCTGGCTGTCGCATCCGATTCACGCGTCACGTTCCCGGCTGCCGCACCTGGCTCCTCATTGCATCGAAATATCAGGCCATCTTCCACCTTATATAAAGTAGCGGCTGACATCTGCAAGCGAGGATCATGGGTGCTCACCACCACGCAACGCACCTTTGCCTGTCGCGAGAGAATCTCCCGCAAAGCACGGGTAGACCCATCATCAAGATGATTAGACGGCTCATCTAGCAGCAGATAGGGAGCAGGCTTCGACACCCCCAGGCAAATCGCGAGTCGCTGCAACTCGCCGCCACTCAACTCACCTAAACGTGCGGCATCCGAGACCTCATGCACTCCGAGAGCACATCGACATTCCCACAGAGCCTCTTCGTCAATCACGCCCTCGCCCATACGCAGGAACGAACCAACTGTGATATTCGGAGGCTCCCAAGTCTGAGCAACATAGGAAACCAGAGATCCCGGACACGTTGCGGCTAAAAGTCGCTCCTGAGCGCTCTCGTAGGAACGCTCGCCCTTCCCGTAGGCAAGATCCGACAGAAGGGTCGATTTCCCCTGACCGTTCCCTCCCTTAATAAAGTAGAGTCCCGGTTCCAAGAAATCGAGCACCTGACCAGGAGCCAAAGAGCAGCCTCTGGCGGATTCGTACGACAGCACCTTCATCGATACCTCCAATCGAACACCTTCCGGGAATACAACACGGAAATCGCAAGTCTCAGCACCTGCAGCAAGCCCAAGGCAACGAGCAGCAAAAGCCCAGTAACAAGACCAAGAACCAGCCCCTCGGGAACAAGGATCGAACCACAAACCACCGTCGACAGAGAGCCAACGGCAGCAACCGAAAGAGACGGTGCCATATGCAGGTACCGCTTAGCGACCTTTACCGGAGCAGCTTTAGCGGAAAGCCCTAGATTCCTGAACAGGACCAATTCCCATCTGAACCGATAGAGCCACAGTCCGTGCACCAGAGCTCCCAAAGCAACGAGAAGCGCTTCCCAGAGCACGCACTCGCCAAGCACCGTCTTGTTCCGAGAGATCATCTCCCCCTGTGCAAGGCCTTCCCCCACTACAGAAGCCGCCACCCACAAATCGGCATCGCGAAGCTGAGGGGAAAGCGCCGCCAATTCAGCCAGCAGTTCCCATTCGCCAACATCACCGCCCCGCCCCTTTTCCGAGCTCAATGCCATATACGTTGGGGCCAGATTCTCAGGCGACGCTCGCTCAGCCAGCTCCTGAAACGAAGCGATATCGTCAGGTATCTGGTAATACTGCCTCGTTACCGTATCGACCCATTCCAAAACCTCGGGGCTGAAAGACGAGAGGCTATCAGCAACAACCATCGCCCAGCCGTCACTATCGCCAGACTGAAAGCTCATGCCGGCATTACCCGAAGACTCGTCCGACACAGCATCTGACCAGGCAAAACCATCACCATCACCTAAAACAGAACTTAGCGCTGTCAGGGGAATTGCCACGCCTTGGGTATAGCGATCCCGTCCCGCAAGCGACGAGGAGCTGAAGATGTCTACTTCTCCTTCCTGAAAAGCCGCTTCGTGAGAGGAAAGATTAGAAGTTGCGCCCTGTAAGCAGAACAAGGGGACCAATGCCATAAGAAGAATGAGTGCGAAGTAGGGCCATTCCGCCATAAGGGTTCCGCTCATTCGCTCCCCTAGCGCTTGCCCCCTCGTTCGCTTTCTTATCGAATCGTCTTCGCGGGACTTTTCAGACGCTTCTACCCCGCCAAGCCCACCGTCCTTTTCATGTGAGACACCGCCGCTGAAACCGCCATCTTTTTCAGATGGAACATCACCGTCGAAGCAGCCGCCCCCTTCCCTCTCATCAGACAAAGGAGACACGCATAGCCGAACAGCGCCTTCTGCCTTCATCGCAACGCCATCCCGCATCGTCACCATCCCATTAGCGAGTGACGTCATCCTGTCGTCATGGGTCGCCATCATCACCAGCAACCGCTGCGATACCTCACGCAGGCGACCCTTCAGCCACTCCACACTCTGAGGGTCAAGGTCGTTCGTAGGCTCATCAAGACAAACAAGGTCACGAAGATCCGGCGATGAAAGCACCTGGGCAAGGCAGGTAAGCCTGCGTTCGCCCCCGCTGATCTCGCCCACAATCTTTTGTTGGAAAGGCAAGCTGATGGGGACTTCCTGCTGGCAAACAGCATCCTCGGGTATCCCGGAGCCAACGCTGCATTCCGCCTCGGGCATTCCAAGGCCAACGTTGTATTCCACCTCGGTCATTCCAAGGCCAACGTTGTATTCCACAGAACGTCCCTTCACCAGAGTTCGCGCTCCTTGGTCTTGCAGGACCGCGCGAAACCCCTGGCGAATCGCATCAGCGTGCAGCCCTTGCAGCAGAAGAGTCTTTCCGCATCCGCTAGGACCCTGCACAACCACGACACCCTTCGCAGGAAGCTCAAGGGTCACGTTGGCAACAAGCTCTCGCTTACCCGCAGAGAAGGACGGGCAGGAAAGAATCATCGCAATCACCGCCAGCCTAATCGAGCATGATGTCGACAGTGCCCTTGGCCTTGCCCTTGCCGGACCTCATCACCCACTTAAAGAGATACGAATTGCGCCCATTTACGTAGTCGATCAGATACTTGCCGTTAGCACGCTTGTTCTTTACGGGATAGAACTTCAGCTGCTTCGACGTGCGCATGCCCTTCTTCCAGGAGCAAACAGGGCGCCATGCAGACGACGTAGTGGGGCGATAGTAAGCCAAATACATAGTGCGCTTAGAACCAGTTACCGCACCCTTCTTCTGAATGTAGCCGAAGTACAGAGCGCCCTTCGCTGGGGAAATGTTCACTTTAGAGCTCTGACCAGCGGAAAGGGAATAGTTGAAGGACTTTCCTAAATCTACGTTTCCGGGATACGTGGCACTGTAAAAGGAAACCCCGAAATTGAGCACGCCGAGAACTAACGTAACAGCCGTGACTACAAGAGCCGGAGGCATGTGCCCACGAAGAATAGAGATCACAACGACCACCCCTTTCCGTCCGTCGGAAGCGAGGATGGGCAGCCATTTTCCTAAGGTGATTCGACGAAGGATCGTGATTCCCAGCCCATCCTCAGCTTCAAGCTTACGGAGGGGGCCTTATCAGAAACTCTCTCATGGTTCTTTCAAACCTGACGGATAGCTCGCTGAAGGCTGAACCGTTGCACAATCAAACCTGACGGATAGCTCGCTGAAGGCTGAGCCATTGCTCCAGCAAACTTGCCTCATAGGCCACCGAAAGTTCCCCTGTCGCGTAACGCACTTACCCCCGCGTTCAATGTGAAGCCAACGAAAACTCACCTCAGGTTCGATAGAAGCGAGGATGGGCAAATCCGAAATGTTAGCCCGTTGATTTTCTGGTTTAACGACAGATTTCAGTATTCGTAAAAAGAATTATTTAATTAAAAATCGATTCTTACAGAACATGGAATGAATTTTCGGAAATTCTCATTCACATTTTGTACACAATTGGAAAGCTGCTCTGACCTGGGCTTATAACGAATTTGGATGGAGCCATTTCCAAAATGAACCAGACAGAAATCCACAAGTGTCTATGGTCTACAAATTCTTCACAAAATAGACTCGACGCTGTTAGTGCAGGAAGAATCTCAGCAAGAGGTCGGGATGCCTCGTTGAGATTCGAAAGTATCCGAGAAGTCCAGAGAACTTCTCGGAGCGTTTCTTAAGGAGGCTAATTATGGCTTTCATGAAGCGTGTGGACGGCGGCATCCAGCCCAGCATCCCTGTGGCAATGCTCCGCATCCGCATCCCTTTCATCCACTTCAAGATCTCCCCTCCTGAGGTCGTCACCGGTCTGATGAACGCATGCACCTCCTACGGTGCCCTGGCCGTTCTTACCGAGACCATGGGCCTGGCTCCCGAGCTGGCCTTCGCACTGGTCGTGTTCGAAACCTGTATGTACAGCTGCAACTGGCTGCTGGGCGAGCCCTCCATCTGCGGATGGATCACCCCCGCCATGGCGCTGGTCATCGTCTACCTCGAGGGCTACGATGACTACACCACCCGTATCCAGGCCATGACGGCCGTCGAGCTCGAG
>JAQXVU010000055.1 GCA_029225085.1 Eggerthellales bacterium
GGAGCCGGTGGTGAAGGATTCCATCTACATGAACCTGCCGGGCTTCAAGTACTTCTGCTGGACATGGAATTTCGCCGTGCACGACAAGGGCGACGGCACCAGCCGCTACGTGACCAAGGCCCAGGTGAACCCAACGCCAACTTCACCACCGTCTAATCGCCCGTAGAAAAGAGGCATCTATGTCCGATACCAACACCATCATCGTCGGCGCCGGCATGGCGGGAATAACCTGCGCCCTCGAGCTGAAGAAGGCCGGCGTGCCCTACACGCTGATCTCTCCCAACATCGGTGGCCGCGTCATGTACCTGAAAGAGTACGACATGAACTTCGGCGCCGTGTTCTATATGGGCCGCTACACCCACGCCCGGGAGCTGCTGAGTCCTGGCAAGCTGGTGCTGCCTTCCTTCTTCGACCTCGAGTGCCATAAGACCCTCAGCAAGGGTTACGGCGTTCTCTTTGGCAAGGTCATTGCCACCCTGCCTCAGCTGCTGAAGTTCTTCAAGTACCTGACCAAGACCTTCCAGCCAGCATATGGCCAGTTCAAGGCCGATTGTGAAGTTATGGAAGTATCCGCTGCTATGGAGAAGAACCCCTACATCGGCGAGCTCTTCGCCATGCCCGCCGAGGACCTGATCACCCAGGTGGGCTTCGCCAAGGCCGCCGATGCCGTGGTCTCCCAGTTCGTGTATGCCTGCACCGGCACTAAGATCGCCCTGCTGAATGCGCTCGACTACCTGAACTGCGCCCAGGGCATGATCGACGAGAGCACCCGCTTCTCCTTCGACCCTGAGGCTACTCGTGAGCTGTTGGCCGAGGGCGGTCGCGTGATCATGGGCGAGGTTGCCCAGGTAGAAAAGCTCGCTGCCAGCGGTGACGCCTCCGGCACTGACGCCGCACCCGACACCGGCACCGCACCCGACGACGCCGCTGTGCCCGAGGACGCTGCCGCGGTAACTTCCACCCCATCCGACGCCACACCAAGGTGGAGAGTCACCACCACCACCGACGGCGAGACCATCACGGCGCAGAACCTGGTCATGGCTGCCCCTGCCGATGTGACCCAGCGCCTGCTGCAGCCCGTCATCGGCTCCTACGAGATTCGCAAGCCCAGCGAGCTGCACGCCTACAAGGTCCGCGGTGAGATAAAATCGGACTACGCAGGTCATCCCCTGCATCTGTTCGACCAGAGCATTCCGCTCATCAACATTGGTGCCCGTCCTGACGGTGCCTACGAGGTGTTCACCTGCGAACCCCTCGACATGGGCATCTTCTTCAAGACCTACACCATCGAGCACCAGGTAGACTGGCCCAAGGCCCTGTTTACCAATCCGGCGCTGCTGATCGATCAGTGCGTGGGCGACGGCCTGTACCGCGCGGGCGATCACAACGCGTTGGGCATGGAGCCAGCCGCTATCTCCGGCTTGTTCGTGGCCAACAAGATCCTCGGCAAGGCATAGATAAATGAAACGGGGGTGAGAACGTGGTTACCACGCATTCGGAATCGCAGAATGCCGAGGACCGCGTCTCGCCCCTGTTCTTCCTCTTCGGCCTCTGGTTCGTCTGGTCTCCGCCCTTCGGCACCGATGAGGCATCCGTCTTCTCCTCCCTTTCCAACTACCCCGATGCGCTGCAGGCTTCCTGCATGGTTCTCCTCGTGGCCTTCGGGGTTTCCGCTGCGTTGGTGGCGGCTCTCAGCAGATTCGTCGCCCCCTTCCACACCCGTACCCAATTCCTCTGGTGCTGCGCTGCCCTAGTAAGCTGTGGAATGATTTTGGGTTGCGCCCCCGCCCTCGGCGCCCCAACTTGGATGCTCCTTGCGGGCTCTGCCGTGCGCGGCCTGGTGGGTGCCATCATTGCCGTGGCCTGGCTCGAGAAGCTCTCGCTGCTTTCCGCCCGCAACGTGGGCATCGCGGTGTTCGGGGCTCTGACGTTGTACGCGGTTTTCGGTCTGGTGTCCGCAGGCATGCTGGTGGCTCTGTCCTTGGTGAAGGGACGCGTCGACCTTACGCAGGTGATCCGTGTGTGCGCTATCGCTATTGCAGTGCTGCTGACGGTGTGCGCGCTGGTGTATGAGTTCACCACCGTTCCGCTTTCTCTTGTGGAAGCTGCCGCTTGGGCTATCGCCATCTTCTTCACCATCGTGGTGTTCGCCGACTCGGAGTTCCTGCAGCCAGGCTCTGCGGTGGCATCGAACGGCGTGTCCTTGTGCCTTGCTACGGTGGGCCTCATTGTGGCGCGCCTGGTTCTGTCCTTATATAGCAGCGTCACTATGGCCAACATCGCACTGCCTGTTGCCACCCTGGGGCTCTTCCTGCTGTTGCTTACGGTGCTTCTGCCCGATAGCCGATCCTGGGTGAGGGAATGGGGCTTCTCCTCGTTCATTTCCCCTGAGCCTAAGGAGGAGTTCTACTTGCGCAGGTGCGGTGAGCTTACCGCGCAATTTGCCCTGACGCCTCGCGAGTTCGAGATCCTGCGTCTTCTGGTTGCCGGCGGGGACAAGAACACCATCAGCGAACATCTGGTGATCTCGCCCCAGACCGCCAAGACACATGTGCGCAACATCTATACCAAGTTGCAGGTGCATAGCCGCGATGAGCTCATGAGCCTCATAGAGCGTGAAGGTTAACGAGCCGGTCTGTTTCTAGACATTCGGCCTCATGCGTACGAATTGGAAAAAAGTTTCAATTAGGGGGTTGCAATCTCCGCTGAGAGGCGTAATATACTTCGGGCGCCGAGGCGAGCGGCCCGCACCCCACGGGGAGCGGGAGGGATTCGGAAGAATCTTCGAGAAACCGCTTGACAGGGCGCGACCGGATACTGTAGAGTATCCACTTGCCGCCGAGAGCGGCACCCGGCGCGGCCGGGGGAACCTTGATAACCGGATACTGTGGATGGTAAGTGAACTAACCAGCACGGTGCGCGAATAGCGCACCG
>JAQXVU010000056.1 GCA_029225085.1 Eggerthellales bacterium
ATGCGATACACCTCAGGCTGGCTCTTCTCCTCCCAACGAGAGATCGCCTCCGCAAGACGATGACGCGCCAGCAAAAGCCTGGCGTACTCGTACTTGCTCTGAGCCAAGTCCTCCTGGGCCTCTTCAAGTTGCAGCTTCACCTCGCCGAAGGTTTGGTCGCCCTCGGCCACCGTCAGGATCTGCCTCAGCTCTCCCGCCCTGTTCTGGCAGGCCTGCAGCTGATGAAAGATCTCGTCGCGCTTCTCGGATACCTGGTCGATGCGCTCCTGAAGCTCGGGAAGATCCTTGCAGCCTACCTTCCCCAACATAGAACGACAGGATTCGCTGTGCTCCTGAATCTGGCTGTTGGCATCGGTGATGCGCCCGATGATTCCCGCACGGCGCTGCTCGTGAATCTCGGCAGCTTGCCTGGCTTCCCGCATGGCATCGAGCAGTGCCCGCGCCCGTCGCAGAGAGCCATCGGCGGCCTGCAAACCGCAATGCTGCAAGTAGCCTTCCACCTTTTCCTGATGCTTGCGCAGATCCTCCTGGGCGGCCTCGTACTTCAGGCGGTCCTGATCGACCACCCACTGGGTCTTCTGCAGATTCTCCTGGAAGGTCTGAGCCGTCTTGTTGGGCTTTAAGGACATGACCATGATCGCGGCACCCAACAAGAAAGCGCACACGATGATAGCCAAGCCCGTGACAATCACCGACATGCTTCCCCAGACTTTGCCCTGCATCACCAGGAAGGCGCCGGCCAACAACGCCACCACCAGAAACACCAGGGACAACGCCCGCTGACCAGTGCGACCTGAGCGGCCACGTCCATCAGCAGCACTCTGGTCATCAGCCTGCTGCATGATCTGGTGCTTCGCCTGGGAATCGGTGTAGGCTGCCTTAGCCCGTTCTGCCGCTTGGGTCAGGCGATCGGTTTCCTGCTGCAGCTCATCGAGGTTGCTGCGGATGATGCGCTCCTGGGTGCTGTCCAAAATGCCGGTGCTGCTTGAATCCTCGAAGGCGGCTTCAACCGCATCTCGTTCCTTACCCACCTCGCTTGCTTCGCGAATCAGGCGCTTCTTGCTCTCGGCCAGAGACTCGCCCTTATCCATCTCCGCCCTCAAGGCTCCCTTCAGGGCGTTCAGGGAATCGAGCTCGCTAGTGAGCTGGCCGTACTCCTCGGACAAGCTCTGCAGCCTGGGCTCAAGCTCCTTCAGCTCAAGATACTGGGCACGATTCTGTGCCAAGGACTCCTTACAGGCGGCTTGCTTGGCTTTCAGGTCGGCCACCTTCTGAGTGAGGTTCACGATGGAATGCTCCGCTGCCGCCGCCTTCGACGTATAGGTGGCGATGCGGTCGTCGAGCTCCTGCAGCGCTACCGCAGGGGACACCGCCGTACCCGAACCTGCCGTCAGCAGGCGAGAGGCCATGTCGGAGGCGTTGTTCATGCCCATGAGCTCATCGGAGTTCAGGTTGAACATGGTCTTGAAGGTGTCAGGGTCTAGGTCGGTAACTAGGTCAGAAGTTCCCTGCAAACCTCGCGCGTTCTGCCCGCGGAACACCACGGTCTCCTCGCCCTCGCTGTTCACGAAGGTCAGGGAGCCACTGCGCTCGGCGTTCTCCGGCTTATAGGTGTTCTTGCGGCTACGAGCATCCGGCCACCCGAAGAGCACGCCCCCAATGAAGGAGGCGAGGGTGGTCTTACCTGATTCGTTGGCGCCATACACGACGTTCATCTTCGGCGTGAAGGGCCCGATATCCTTGTTGAAGGCGCTGCCGAAGCTGTCTATATGCACCTGGGATAAGGTGTACTTCTCCCGCTCGCTCACAGCTTCCCTCCTTCCAACAGATCGAGAACCAGAGCCTCCGCCTCATCTTGCAGCCTGTCTATCTTTCGCTCACAAGCTCGGGGCAGGTACAGACCCTTCTCGAAGAACCGCTGCTGCAAGTACTCGATGTCCCCGTCCTTGGCATCCTTGGCTTCGTCAGCCACCTGCAGCAACGTGGCAGGCAGCAGGCCTTCCTTGCGCAGGGACTTCTTGCTCATGAGGGGCTTAGTGCGATCTTCCAGCACATCGCAGAAGAACTTGTTGTAGGCGTCGTTTATGGCGAGACGCAGATCTTCCATAACGCCGGGCTGCTGCAGAATGTGATGCAGGGACGTGGCGCCGGTCAGCACGATGCGCTCTATCATCTCGTCGCACTGAGACGTGGCGTTCACGCGGAACAGAGCCTGACGAGTCTCCTGCACTATCTGGGATACGGTGGAAAGTCCGGAGATGTCTACCTTCACCTTCTCATACACCACGCTGGCGGTGGGGATGAACGTGACCTTATTGGGCTCGCCCTCCGTAAGCGTCACCAAGTTCACACCATGAGGGCCCGTCTCCTTGGTAGCGCGACCCTGCAGGCATCCGCTGAAGCAGATGGAAGGGTTGCGGCGGCTGTTCTGCCGCGGCGTGTGAATGTGTCCGAGAGCCCAGTAATCCATACCGGCAGCTTCGAGCTGCTTAGGGGAAACCGGGGCGCGAGCAGGGTCTATGTCTAGGCCGGTGTGCAGAACGCCGATGCAGAAGGGCACGCGAACCCGCAGGCTGGTCAGCGCCACATCCCGCGTAATGCCCTCAGCCACCGACACGTTCTCGGGCCAGGACCGATGGGGCCAGCTACGACCGGCGAGAACCGCCTTGGGCTCACCATCCCGTTCGTACAGCAGAAAGCCCGGAGCATCAGCGGGGAACACCTGCACGTTGTCGGGCAGGTTTCCGTACACACTGCGCCACCCGCTCAGCGGGTCATGGTTGCCCGTGATCATGTACACGGGGATACCCGCCTCCCTCAGGCGTTCGAGGCCCTGCAGGAAGCAGAGGTATTCCCTGTAGGTAGGGTTGGAAAGATCGAAGGAGTCGCCAGCGATGATGACGAAGTCTACCCGGTTATCGAGGGCAGCCTGAATCATGCGCTCATAGGCCTCGGGGATCGCCCGCATGAGCCGTTCAGCCCAGGGACCCGATACCTTCCTCAGACCGCGAAAGGGCGCACCTAAATGCAGGTCAGCGCTGTGGATGAATTTCAATGTCTCAGCCATAGGAACAGTGTACCCGACCAGGACATGAATGAGCCTGGCATAAAATGCCCACTTGGCCCAACAACCCAACGTCATCAGGCACATTGCATGGAAATAATTCCCGATCGCATGCTATAGGAAACAGCGATCGTCTTGCGCCAAACCCCTTAGAAGGAAGAAGCGTCGATGTAGTTGGCGAACTTGGTGTTCTCGGCGATGTAGGCCAGGTCGATGTCGCGGGTAGGACCGTTACGGTGCTTAGCGACGATGAGCTGAGCGCGACCGAGCTCGGGGCGTCCGTCCTCTTCCGCCTCGATCTCGTTCATGCTTCGGTCGATGAACATAACGATATCGGCGTCCTGCTCGATAGAACCAGATTCGCGCAGGTCGGAAAGCTGAGGGCGCTTCTTGCCGCGCATCTCTACCGAACGGGAGAGCTGGGACAGAGCGATAACCGGCATGTTCATCTCCTTGGCCAAAACCTTCAGGCCACGGGAGATCTCGCCAACTTCCACCGCACGATTGCCGTCGCGACGAGCCACGGGAGGCTGCATGAGCTGCAGGTAGTCGACGATGATAATGCCCTGCTCCTTGTCGCGCAGCTCACGGCGAGCCTTAGCGCGCAGCTCCATGATGGAAAGCGCAGGGGAGTCGTCGATGTACAGGTCGAGACCGGAGAGCATGCTAGAAGCCTCGATGATCATGCTCCAGTCGGCGTCAGTGAGGAAGCCGCCGCGGATACGGGAAAGGGGCACGCCAGATTCGGAAGCGAGAATACGCTGCATGAGCTGGGATGCGCTCATCTCCAGAGAGAAGAAGGCGGTAGCAGCGCCAGACTTTGCCGCGTTAGCCGCCAGTGCCAGAGCGAAGGCCGTCTTACCAACACCAGGACGCGCTGCCAGAATGATAAGTTCGCCTGCGCGGAATCCGTGGAAGAGGTCGTCGACATCGGCGAAGCCCGAGGGAACGCCGGCCATGTGGCCCTTCTGCTCTACCAGCTTCTGAATCTCGAGGATCGTCTCGTCCATGAGGTCACGAGCGCTCTTGAAGGTAGAGGAAACGCGCTTCTCCGTCACGTTGAACAGCAGCTTCTCTGCCTGCTCGATGACATCGGTCAGATTGTCGGGGGCATCGTAGGCAAGGGCGGTGATCTGAGCGGAAGCATATACCAGGTTGCGCAGCACTGCCGTGCGCTTCACGATCTCGATGTGAGAGCGCCAGTTCGCCAGAGCGAAGGTGTTGTCCGACAGCTCTAGCAGATAGGCCTTGCCGCCAACTGCCTCGAGCTGACCCTCAGCCTGCAGGTGGTCTGCCAGGGAGATATGGTCGATGGGCACCGGCACGGTACGCGCATGCATGTCGCGCATAGCCTCGAAGATGCGCTGATGAGCGGGGCGATAGAAGTCGGCGGGCTCAAGCTTCATGGAAGCCTCTTCAATAGCCTCCTGGTTCAGCAAGCAGGCAGCAAGCACGGACTTCTCAGCCTCGATGTTGCACGGGTTCTTCTGCTCGGCGTTAACCGGCTTGTAGGGAACCTGACCCATGTTGCCGTTGTTGTAGCCCTGCGCCATGACGCTCCTCTTCTCCCTCTCAGACAGGAAACCTCCCTTAGCATAACCGCCAAGGGAGGTTTGTTCCTTTTCATTCCGCTAATTAACGGAATCATATTTGTTCGCAGCATGTCGCTGCACAAAGAGGAGATTTACTCCTCAGTAGCCTCAGCAGCTTCCTCGGCAACAGCCTCGGTAGCCTCCTCAGCAACAGGCTCCTCAGCAGGGATCTCCTCGGACTCCTCGCCCACGAAGATCTTCACGGTAGCCTTGATCTCACGGTACAGGGAGATCATTACGTCGTGCTCGCCAGCAACCTTGATGGGGTTCTTCAGGTCGATGCGCTTGCGGTCGACCTCGATGCCGGCAGCAGCGAGAGCCTCAGCGATAACGGCAGGAGTGACGGAGCCGAACAGCTGGCCCTCCTCGCCAACCTTAGCAGCAACCTTGATGGTTGCGGCCTCGAGCTGAGCCTTAGTTGCCTCAGCGTCAGCGATGCGCTTCTCCTCGCGCTTGGCGATGTTGGCACGACGCTGCTCGAGCTGCTTCAGGTTACCCTTGGTAGCCAGAACAGCCATCTTGTTAGGCAGCAGGTAGTTGTTTGCGAAGCCGCGAGCAACCTCTACGACGTCGCCTTCGCCACCCTTGCCCTTCAACTCAGTAAGCAGAATTACCTTCATATCATGCCTCCATTAACGGTTACGACGGTCACCACGACCGCTGATGGAAGGAACCGCATAAGGCATCAGAGCCATCTCGCGTGCGCGCTTTACAGCGTTAGCGATGTCACGCTGGTGCTGTACGCAAGCGCCAGTGACGTGACGAGGCTTGATCTTTCCACGGTCAGTTACATATTTGCGCAGCATCTGGGTATCTTTGTAGTCGATGTACTCCGTGTGCTCCTTGCAGAACTGGCAGTACTTACGACGAGGCTGCTTAGAATAATCGGCCATTGCCTTTACCTCTTTCGTTGATTACTTAGAAGGGGATGTCTTCGTCATAGACCGAAGCATCCACCACAGGCGCAGCCTGCCTTGGGGCAGACATTCCCGCATTAGATGGAGCAGCGCTGAAGCCGTTGGAATAGCCACCGTTACCGAAGCTATTGCCGTAAGCGTCGCCGTCGCCGCCACCGTTGCGGCTAGACATGAACTCAATCTCGTCGACGATAACCTCGAGCTTGGAACGCTTCTGACCGTCACGCTCCCACTGAGACCAGCGGAGCTTACCCTCGATCACCACCTTGCTGCCCTTGCTCAGGAAGCGCATGACGCTCTGTGCGCGGGTGCCGAACATGGTGCAGTCGACGAAGTTGGGGTAGTCCTCCCACTCCCCCGTCTGCGCGTTGCGGCGGCGGTCGTTTACCGCCACGCCAAAGGACAGGACCTGCGTCCCGCCCGCCGTGGCGCGAAGCTCCGGGTCGCGGGTGAGGTTGCCGCTGATGCACACTCGGTTGATACTCACTGGTCCTCCTTCGCGGTCATGTGGCTCTTGATTGCCTCGACGAGTCGCGGCCCCTGCATGTAGCCCAGGCCGCTCACGCGGCGGCCGTCGCGGATGTGGCACGCCTCGACGATCTTCTGCGCCGTTACCGGGCCGATGCCCGGGAACGAGCGGGCGAACTCCTCGACCTTGAGCCTCGCCGCGATGGGCGCATCGATGGCCGTCTCGGGCGGGATGTTCCCCGCCTTGCACGCCGCCTTGAACGCGGCGCGCTCGCGTCGCGTGTGGATGGCCTTCGCCATCGCCTCCTTGCGCTGCTCCGGCGTTCGGAGCGGCGGCAGGTTCTTCTCCTCCATGTCCTACATCCTCTCTACGTATCCGTGAATGCCGTTCTCGACCATGACGTCCCTCACGCGGCGCAGCTCGTCCGCCGTGGCGCACTCGATGACCACGCGGTAACCCCTCTGCGGTGCCGAGGCCGCATCCTCGGCCGCATCCGGCTCGGGGCGCGACGGGACCACCCGCACGCACCTCGGCACGCCCAAGGGCTGCTCTGGTTCCTCGGCTGGCACCGGCTCGGGGTCGGGCGGCAGCGGCGCTGGCTCCGGCTCGGGCTCCGGTACGGGCGCCGGGCTCGGGGCGCGCGAGGCGCGGTACCCGGCGTTGAGCTCGGCGACGCGCTCCATATCCTCGCGGTGGCGCCTCACGGCGCGGGCGACCTCGCCGGAGTCGTCGGGGCGGTTGTCGGCCCACCACTTCACGGCCCAGTCGCGCTCGGCCTCGTCGGCGTACTCCATGTCCATGACGGACTCGTACTGGCGCGCGAGGCTGCCAACGACGCCCTCGAGCACCCTCTTGGCCTTCTCGGTCCCGAGGCCCGGCTTGAGCCACGCGTCCTCGATGACCGCGGAGGCCGGGAGCACCGGCACGAGGTTGGGCGCCAGCTCCGCATAGTGGGCCTCCAGCTCGGCGCGGACGTTCTCGCGGCACCGAGCCTCGTACTCGTCGATGAGCGCCTTGTAGCGCTTGTCTAGCTCGTCGATGGGCGCCGTGATGCGGCCGATGGTCGAGTCGAACTGCTTGATGAGGTCGGTGTAGCGCTTCTTGGACGCCTTGCGGCGCTCCTCGATGGGCTCCTTGACCTTGCGGACGTTGGCGCGCCACCTGCGCATCTCCTTGAGGCGCTCGCCGCTCTCGATGGGCTTCGGGTCGCGGTAGTCCTCGAGGGCCTCGTCGACCGC
>JAQXVU010000057.1 GCA_029225085.1 Eggerthellales bacterium
GCCATCCTGGCTATGACCCTGATTTTCCTGGTGTCTGCCGCTGAGACCATCGGTGATACCACGGCTCTTTCGAATGCGGCCTTTAAGCGTCAGCCTACGGAGCGCGAGCTCTCCGGCTCTATTGCTGCCGACGGTTTCTGCAGCACTCTTTCCGGCGTCTTCGGCTGCATTCCCATTACGTCTTTCAGCCAGAACGTTGGTCTGGTTGCCATGACCAAGGTGGTGAACCGCAAGGCTAGCGCCACTGGCGCCATCGTCATGATCTTTGCTGCGTTCCTGCCTGTCATCAGCGTGTTCTTCTGCACGCTGCCCGACGCCGTTTTGGGTGGCTGCACCATCATGATGTTCGGCAACATCATTGTGGCGGGCTTCCAGATGGTGGGGCGTGCCGGCTTCTCTCAGCGCAACGTCGTCATCATGGCCCTGTCTCTTTCGGTGGGCCTGGGCTTCACGCAGGTATCCGCCATCTTCTCCGGCTTCCCCTTGCTGTTCCAGGATGTGTTCGCTGCCAACTGCGTTGCCGTGGTGTTCGTGGTGGCTGTTATCGCCAATCTGGTGCTGCCTAAGGATATGAGCATCGACGGATCCGAGGGCGACGAATAAAGCCGAGGTGCATTTTTCCACTTTGCTTTGAACTGATGGCTGTCATTGAAATATATGCCAATTTTGGGATGGAAAATAAATACGTGTACAGCTGGGCCCCCGATTTGGGGCCCAGCTGGCGATGGAAGAACTATATGTACACTTCGAATCAGGAAGGCGTCAGCTGATTGAAGTCGGTGATCGTTGGATGCGCATTGTCGTGCAAGATACTGCCCATTTTATGGTGGAGCGGGGTGTATCGGGATGAAACGGCATGCAGGGAGAATGGCGGTGGGTGTTTCAGATTCGTGTTGCAGGGCTGGAAGTGCACATATATTTGATTCCTTGCCAATAATCCCTCAATTTCGAATCAGGATTGGCATATGGTTCGTTCGTGGCCACTTTGCCGTAATTGGAGCTGCGAATTCTTTCAGCGCGCATCTTATCCCTGCGGATTATCCATTCCGAATTCTCTTGCAAATCTCTTTCTTGAATTACCCGTGACCTCTTTGCGGGCAATTTTGCAGGCATCTCCTTTTTCACGTCTCTTCAGCAAACGGAAAGGCCGCCCGAAGGCGACCTTTCAACGTAGTGCAGTGAGCGGATTAATGTGGTGCTCTATGCTGGACATTAAGCAGATTCCGCAGATGGTGCAGGCTTTTAATTCCCGTCATGCTGCGGCATCGATTTGCCTTATGCCTGAGACTCCATGCGGAGCTTGAAGGCGTGCATGGCCAGCTTGTAGCTGTTCTTGCCGAAGCCTGCGATCTGACCCAGGCACTCGCAAGCGGTGACGGACTTGTGACGGAACTCGTCGCGCTTGTGGATGTTAGACATGTGACACTCGATGGCGGGTACTAGCTCGTGTACGGACTCCAGGGCGTCCATAAGTGCGTAGCTGTAGTGGGTGAAGGCACCGGGGTTCAGAATCATGCAGATCTCCTGACCGTCTTCCTCGGCCTCGCGATACAAGCTCTGGAAGTAGTCGATCAGAGGGCCCTCGCCGTTAGACTGGAAGTAGCGAACTTCGAAGCCCAGGCTCTCGCCGTAAGCCACCAGCTCCTGCATGAGGTCCTCGTACAGCTGGTTGCCGTACTGGCCCTTGTTCCTAATGCCGTAGAAGTTGTTGTTGGGACCGTTTACGATAGCAAGTTTCATTGAACTGCTCCTTAGATGACTGGGACTGCTGGGTAGGGAAGGTTACTCCTCAGGCCAGGGCTTCATGTCGATGATGTCCTGAACGACCTGGGGATTGGGCTTCACGATTTCAATAACCATGCCACTGGGGAGGATGATCCAGTTGTGGCCCATGGGATGCTCGGTAACCCCTTCCACCTGATAGGCGCGCTCAATGGTCTCTTCGTAATCTGTGGGCATGATGCCAAGATGGTCGGCCCTTCCTTCGACATTCTGAAACTCCGTGTCCTCATTGAGCTGCAGCCCGGCGTGGAGCCAAACCTTGCGGTGGGGCGCCTCGCCCAGACTCATGCGGACGGGCATGTTGAACACCTCTTCGAAGAACTGAATGTGCCAGTCGAGGTCTGCGACCTTCAGTGCCATATGCTCGAGATAGGAAGCCATGAGCAACTCTCCTTACGTTCTTGGCAAGGCGTAGTGCCTTCCCTGATCAGCTGATGGTGAACAGTCTATTCATTTGGAAGCGAGCTGTGTTTTTTAGTCCTTTATGCAAAGGCGGGGCTCTTTGAAATCCTATTTATCTATTTCAGGAAATGGCGAAATGAATTCACCATATGAATAATGCCAGGTTAGCGGCTGATTGATCGACGGGGACATCTGCCCGATTGTCGAACCAGTTGCCAACCTGGCGTGATTTCGGTGCCTTAACAGCCCATTCGCACGGGCTGGAACGATTTAGGTGCCCTAGCGGACCTTCCACATGGGCTGCGCGCTTTCGCCTGGCAACCCTTTCACGGAACTACGTGCTCTCAGTGACCTAGCGGCCCTTCCACACGGGCTGGCGCTTCTCGGCGAAGGCGGCGGGGCCTTCGGAGGCATCCTCGGTGGCGTTTACCAGCTCCTGGTACTTGTCCAGGATCTCCCAGCCCTTGCCGGGGTACAGGATGGTCTCGGTGGCGCCTTCGGCCATGCAACGCTTGGAGTACTCGATGGCCAGAGGTGCGCTGGCCACGACGGCCTCGGCAAGCTCGATGGCCTTAGGCAGCAGCTCGTCCTCGGCAACGCAGTAGTTGATGAGTCCCCAGCGCTCGGCCTTCTCGGCGTCGATGGGCTTGCCGGTGAGGATGAGCTCGCTGGCAAGCTTCTGGGGGATCTGCTGCATGGCGCGAATGAGGGTGCCATCGCCTGCGGCACAGCGTCCGCGCAGCGCCTCGGGGACGCCGAAGGTGGAATGCTCGCTGGCAACCGCCATGTCGCAGCACAGCAGGATGCCCATGCCGCCGCCAACGCAGGTGCCGTTCACAGCAGCGATGAGGGGCTTCTTAAAGTAATGCTTGGTCATGCCCAGCAGACCCCAATCCTCCTTACCCTCGGGGAGACGATTAGTGCCAGCGGCCAGCTCCTTCAGGTCAGCGCCGGCGCAGAACACGGGGCCGTTGTTGGTGATGATGCCCACGCGCAGGGAGGGGTCATCGTCCAGGTGCTCGAGGGCGGCGGAGAACTCTTCCACCAACTGGGAGCACATGGCGTTGCGGGCCTCGGGACGATTCAGGGTGATGATGAGGATGCCGTCGCGCTCCTCGGTGATCAGATAACGGTTCTCAGCCATAGGTTACCTTTCTCTGGTTTGGAATGCTGAGAACAAGTATAGTGCTTGGGCACATTTTGCCTTATGCAAGGTGGGGAGATGCTAGTATGTTTCCCATTGAAGACGTTTTACCTGGGAAGGAAGGCCATGGATCTGGAGTACCTGTATGCTCTGCAGCAGCTGAGGGATTCGCTGCCCGATGCGGTGACCTCTGCGGTCACAGTGTTTTCGGACCTCATCGCGGGCCCCTTGGTGTACATAGTGGTGCTGATTCTGTTCTGGTGCGTCGATAAGCGCTTGGGCTACTTCACGGCTTTCTCCTACTGCGTGTGCCTTGGTGTGAACCAGCTGGTGAAGAATATCGCCTGCGTGTATCGCCCCTGGTTCCTAGATTCTCGTTTGGAAGTTGCCGCTCCTGCAGCAGCTGAGGCTACGGGCTATTCGTTCCCCAGCGGCCATACCACCAGCGCCGTGGGACTCTTCGGCGCTCTTGCGGTGTGGTTCCGCAAGCATCGCTGGGTGGTGGTACTTGCCGTGGTCTTCATTGCGCTGCACGCCTTCGCCCGCAACTTCCTGGGTTGTCATACGCCTCAGGACGTGCTGGTGGCCATTCTCTTGGCCTCCGCCGTGCTCTTCGTGGTGTACAAGGTTTTCAACTATATTCAGGAGCATCCCGAGAAGGACATTCTGGTGGCAGGCATTGGCCTGGTGCTTTGCGCGCTGGCTCTGGCCTTCACGGCCTGCAAGGGCTATCCCACTGACTACACGGCCACAGGTCAGCTCATGGTAGATCCCTACGACATGCAGACCGATTGCTTCCGAGCCTTCGGTGCCCTCATGGGCTTGCTGGTGGCATGGGTCATCGAGCGTCGCTTCATTAACTTCAGCAACGACGGCACCATCGCCCAGCGCGTGATTCGCGGTGTTGTGGGCGCCGTTTTGGTCCTTATCCTGTACGTTGGCATTCTTCCTGCGGCACTGGGTGGCCTCGACCTTCATCTGCATAAGTTCCTGGAGTACTTCCTCCTGCTGATCTTCGCCGCTGCGGTGTATCCCGCACTCATTAAGTTCGCGCAGAACCGGAGGGCTCGCTCATAGAACCCGCCAATTCCATTACCCTTCGCTACCACCATTTGCTGTGCCTTCCTCGGTTCGTGGGGGAGGGCTACAGCGATGCCTTCTGTCGGAACATGGGGCGCGTGAAGCGGTCTCTTCAGGACCAGGGCATCCTTGCCAATGGCGAGATCGACGCCTCTCGGGTGCGCTTGGTAGAGGGTCCCGATGATGTCTGCGCTGGCTGTCCTAATCTTGCAGAAGCTGCCGCTGGGCTCGCTTGCCTGTCCCAGGAGAAGGTGGCGCGCTACGACAGAGCCGTGCGGGAGGGTTTGGAAGGCGGAACGCTGCCAACACCTGCGCAGGTGTGTGCGGATTGCAGCTGGTTTAGCATCTGCCGCGACCTGTAACGGGGCCTTCGTTTTCTCTAGATGTGATAGGTGGTGACCTCTTCGCCCTTGTTGGCGGGAGCCGCCGGCTTTTTGCCCATGATGAACTTATCTAGCACGGCCAAGAGGGCGGGCAGGATGAACATCACCAGCAGCAGGGCGATGCCGCAACCCTGGGAGATGACCAGGCAGATCTGGCCCACGATGCCGGTGCATCCTATGCCCAGGATGGCGGTGACCAGCACCAGCACGACGCCGGAGGTGAGCATGGTGCGCACCGAGCCCAGATAGGCGCTTCCGATAGATTGCTTAACGCCGGAGACCCTGCGAGCCTCGCGATAGTTGTTGGTGAAGAGGATGGCGTAGTCGATGGTGGCACCCATGAGGATGGCCTGCACCACGATGAGGGCCAGGTAGTAGATGTCGCTTCCCAGCAGGGAGTTCAGGCCCATGGTCAGGCAGAATGCGCACTGAATGAGCAGCACCAGCAGCAGGGGGATGAAGAAGCTCCTGAAGGTCAAGGCCACGATGAGGAAGATGGCCAGAGCCGTCAGGATGCTGATGAAGTTGAACTCATCGGTGAAGCTGGCGCCCATCTCTTGGGCCATGGGGCCTTGGCCGATGAGATAGTTCTCGGACAGGTTCGCATCGAGGTTGCTCCTCAGATCGGTGAGGAAGGAATCCATCTCGGGGGACTCGTCAGCGTAGGGTACGGTGACCGTGGCCATGCTGTAGGTGGGGCCAACCAGGCGATCCTTTCCTTCCATCATGGTTTCGTAGCCATCGGTGATGTCGCGCTTGTCACTCTCAGAGAGCTGAGGGGCCAGCATACTGTCGGAAAGCACGGTGTCGTGCAGGAAGGTCATGAACTCATCGAGGCTCATGGTGAAGGACTTGTCGTAGTGCTTCTCGGAGGCCCAGAGCAGGTACAGCAAGCTCACGTTGTCCTCGGTTAGCTCGTCAGACAGGGCTCCCATGAGGTTCGCCATGCCAGCTGCATCGTAGGCGGTGCGCATGGTGGAAGCGGCCATGATGTCCCGCAGTCTGGAGAGGCTATCGAGCTCGGAGGCACTGATCTGACCCGACAGGCTGCCGCCGTTGCCCTGGGCAACCAGGTAGTTCACCAAGGTCAGGGCATCGAGGGTCCAGCTGTTCTTGCCGCCATTCTGCCACTGGTAGTAGCAGTACAGGCTCTTGGCGTCACTCTTGTTCATGCCCAGGAAGGATGCCAGCTTGGCGGGGGTGAAGGCGGTGCCTGCCACAGAGGCATCGATGATAGATTTTGCCTGGGTAAGCTGGGCGACGGTGTCCTTGCTGAGCTGATCGGCGGTGGAAGGATCAGTTGCCATGTCCTCTACCAGGTAGGTGATGAACTCCTGGCAGCTCATGGTGATGCCCTTAGCGCTGCCATACAGCACCCAGTGGTACTGGTACAAGCCGGTGACGGTGGCCTCGTCTAGGCCCGTTCCGGCAAGAACGGCGGCCATCTCCTTGGCGGTGTAGGGGGCGTTCAGCATATCGGCGGGAAGGGTCGCCAGGGCCGCCTGCATGGCGGCGATGGCCTCAGGGGTGACCATGCTTGCGTACTGAGGGTTGGCTGCCACATCGTTTTGCAGGAAGGCCATGAACTCGACGATGGTCATGGTGCCGGTATCCGCCGTGCTAGCGGAGAGGGCATGGGCCTTGTACAGGCTGGTCACCTGATCGGCACTCATATCCATCTTCTTGGCCATGTTCGCAGCGGAGCGCTGCTTGGTCATGGCGGAGGCATCGGTGTAGGGAGCCATCTCGCTGATCTGCTGCAGATCCTTCTTCGATACCTGGTCCGCCATGAGGGAGGACTTGGCAACGTCATTCTGCATGAAGGCGACGAACTGGGGCAGGGTCATGGTGCCTAGGGCAACGCCGCCCTTGTCCTCGTAGTAGGCCAGGTACAGCTGCTGCATGTCAGAGACGCTGAAACCGGAGTCTTGGGAGAGGTAGCTCACCATAGACTTCGCAGTGCGTTGGGACTGAATCTTGTCGGGGTCCGTAAGGCGCACCAGAGTGGCCAGGTCCTCGTCGGAGGCTCCTTCCATCTGATTGCCCAGAGCGCTGTCGGAGGAGGCCTGGTCCTGTACGAAGGTGGCGAACTGATGGGGGGTCAGATTGTAGAGCTGGTTGCTGAGAGCTCGGTAGTACAGCAGCTTCACGAAGGAGCCGTCCATATCAAGGTCATCGGCCATCTTGGCAGCGGAGAGCTCCTTGCCGAGGGTGGTGCTGTAGGAGGTGAGGGAGCTGACGCGGTCATCGTCTTCGATGCTTGCGGCTGCGGTTTGGAAGTCCTTCTCCTCGCTGGTTTTGTACAGGATGACTACCTGGGTATCCAGATCGAAGTACTGCTGAATGACGGGCCTGTCCTCGTTCTCGGAGGGCATGAAGAAGGTGGTGCCAGTGGAGTTCCTGAAGAAGAAGCCCAGACCCAGCAGGATGCAGAAGCCCACGGTGAGGGGAACCCGGGCCTTGTACACCAGGTTGGTGACCCGCTGCATGGTGGGGATAGGGGAGCGCTTCTGAGTGCTGATGAGCAGCTTGTCGCCAGCGAGCACGAAGGCGGGCATGATGGCGAAGACGCATACCAGGCTCATGAACACGCCCTTGGCCAGCACCAGACCCATGTCCGCACCGATGGTGAAGGACATGAACACCAGGCACACCAGGCCCACGATGGTGGTCACGGAGCTCGATGCGATAGATTTCGTGGCGCCTACCAGGGCTTTTTCCATAGCTGCGAACTTATCGTCCGTGAGCTTGCGCTCCTTGCGGTAGCGGGACAGGAGCATGAGGGAGTAATCGAGGGACAGGATTAGCTGCAGCACCGCCGCAATAGAGAAGGTGGTGTCCGATACGCTCTCGAAGATGAAGTTGGTGCCCATGTTCAGCAGCACGGCGATGCCGATGGTGGCCAGGAGCATGGGGGTCTCTATCCAGGCGTGGGCCATGGTGAACATGACCACTAAGACGAAGGCGATGCCGATGACCAGGATGATGCCCAGGTCGAAGGGTTGGCCATCGATCACGGCGCTGTCGATGTAGCTTTCAAGACCGTTTGCCTCGTTGTAGGCCAAGATGCCCTGCCAGGTGTCGTAGGCCTCCTGGGAGTAGGTATCGCCGTCGCAAACCACCACGTACAGGCTGGCGTCGCCGTTTTCGAAGTCGGCGGTGTCGTCATGCTGCACGGCGGTGACGTTTACGATGCCCTCTAGGTCGTCGGCCACCCGGTCCTTCTGCTCGTCGGAGAGTCCCTTGTACATGACGTTGAACTGGCTGCTGTCGCCGAACTCGTCGCCTAGGAGCTCCGTACCGATCTTCGAGGACATGTCCGCGGGGATGTACTTGGTCATGTCCTTGTTGATGTTGGTGGCAAGGACGCCGGCGATAGAGGCCAGGGAGAAGACGATGAACGCAACGAGCAGGACGTTGCGGAATCTGACGATGAGGTGGGCGATCTTATTCATGCAGGGCCTTTGCAGGGTGTGGAAGTACGGAAATGCTGAATTACATGCTCTTATTGTATGGTCGCCCCTCCCATTTCCGAGTGCAGGTGGGGGAAGATTCGCACAAACTCTCGGTCTTTGAGCGGTTTCGCCGACGGGGAGGGAGGGCTCGAGGGACCAGGAGCGCGATTCTGATAAGGTTTCCCTGCAGAAAGGAGCCGACACATGGAATTGTACGTGGTGCGTCACGGCCAGACCGACTTCAACGCCCAGGGCTTGGCCTGCGGCGGTCAGAGCAATGTTCCCCTGAATGACAAGGGGCGGCAACAGGCGAGGGAGCTTGGTGTTCTTCTGTCTGACGTGCATCTTGATGCGGTGTTGGTGTCTCCTTTGCAGCGAGCGCAGCAGACGGCGGCTATCGCTCTGGAAGGACGGAATGTACCTGTCATGACGGAGGTGGCTCTCAGGGAGCATTGCTTCGGCATCTATGAGGGGGCGGTCCTTGATCACCCTCAGTTTTCGAAGCTTCGCTGGGACTTCTGCTATCGGCTGCCCGAGGGGGAGTCCTTAGCTGACGTGGTGTGCCGGGTGTATCCGTTTTTGGCTGACCTCCCCAAGCGCTTCGGGGGCAAATCGGTGCTGCTGGTATGCCACGGAGCACTTGCTCGCGTCATCGACTCTTTCTATACCAGCCCCACAAATGAGCAGTTCAGAGGGTTTTCTTTGGCTAATTGTCAGCTGCTGCACTATTCGGTGCCCGAGTAGGGACCTCGTTTCATGCTCCGACAGGGTATATGTTCCAAAATTTATAATGTGAGCGAATAATTTTTAGTTCCGATTATGAAAAATAGCTCACTCGCCGAAACGTCTGCGTAGGTATTGCTTTTATCAAGTAATGTAAACACTTGTAAAAATATCTGGGGAGACACCCCAGGCCGTTAACGTTTCGTGGAGGAGGAACAGTAAATGGCCAACCGGCAAATAGGGCTCACCGAAACGGTCCTGCGTGATGCGGGCCAGAGCCTCATTGCGACTAGGCTTCCCTATGACAAGATGGAGCCTATCCTGGAGACCATGGACAAGGTCGGGTATTACTCGGTGGAATGCTGGGGCGGCGCTACGTTCGACGTATGCCTGCGCTACCTGAACGAGGATCCTTGGGAGCGCCTGCGCAAGCTGCGCGAGAAGATGCCCAACACCAAGCTGCAGATGCTCATGCGCGGTCAGAACATCTTGGGCTACAAGCACTATCCTGACGACGTGGTTCGTCGCTTCGTTCGCGCTTCCGTGCGTAACGGCATCGACATCATCAGGATCTTCGACGCCATGAACGACCTTACCAATATTAAGGTTGCCGTCGATGAGACTCTGAAGTGCGGCGCCATGGCATCTGGCACCATCTCCTACACCACCAGCCCCGTACATACTCTCGAGGCCTATGTGAAGATGGCCAAGGAGCTCGAGGCTATGGGTGTCTCTACCATTTGCATTAAGGACATGGCGGGCATCATGCTTCCTCAGGATGCCTACAGCCTGGTCGCATCCATCAAGGACGCTGTCGACCTGCCCGTTATCCTGCACACTCACTGCACCACCGGCATGGCCTTCATGACCTACCTGAAGGCGGTAGAAGCCGGCGTTGACGTGGTAGACACCGCTATCTCGCCTTTCTCTGGCGGCACTTCTCAGCCCGCTTCTGAGACCATGGCTGAAGCCCTGAAGGGCCTTGGCTACGAGGTGAACGTCGACCTGCCTCTCATGTACGAGATGGCTGACTACTTCAAGGGCGTTCGCGGCGAGTTCATCGCTGATGGCACCCTGAACCCCATCTCCCTGACCACCGATACCCAGGGTCTGGTTCACCAGGTTCCCGGCGGCATGCTTTCCAACCTGCTGTCTCAGCTGAAGATGATGAACGCTGAGGACAAGTTCGAGGAGGCTCTGAAGGAGGTTCCTCGCGTACGCAAGGATATGGGCTATCCTCCTCTGGTTACCCCAACCTCTCAGATCGTGGGCACTCAGGCTGTTTCCAACGTTCTGGCCGGTGAGCGCTACAAGAACGTGGGCGCTGAGATTAAGGGCTACTGCCGCGGTGAGTACGGTGCAACCCCTGCTCCTATCGATCCTGAGGTCATGAAGAAGGTCCTCGGTGATGAGCAGCCCATTCAGGGTCGCTATGCCGACACTCTTCCTGCAGACGCCTACGAGAAGGCCGCTGCAGAGCTGGGCGACACCGCTCGTTGCGAAGAGGACGTTCTGTCCTACATCGCCTTCCCTCAGGTTGCGGAGTCCTTCTTCAAGGCTCGCAAGGAGGCTGAGGAGCGCTGCGTGTCCTATAGCATCACGAAGGTGGAAGAGTAAGCATGAGCATTTTCGACGCCCTGATCTACTCCCTTCTGGGTTTGTGCGTGGTGTTCTTCGCTCTGTGCCTGCTGATTGTCATCATTAAGGTGCTCACCATTACACCTAAGAAGAAGGAGGCCGCAGCTCCTCAGGCAGCTCCCGAGAGCGCTGCTGCTCCTGCCGCACCTAAGGGTCCTTTGGCCCCTGGCTCTGCCGGCGATTTGAAGCTGTACGACACCGACCCGAGGGACGCTGCCATGATCATGGCCATTGTGGCCGATGAGCTTGGCAAGCCGCTCAATGAACTCAGGTTCATTTCCATCAGAGAGGTTACCCGATGAAATACGTTGTTACGTTGCGCGATAAGACCTACGAGGTCGAGGTCGAGCATGGCGAGGCTATGATCCTCGATGAGTACGAGGCCAAGGCTCCTGTAGCTGCCGCCCCTGTTGTTTCCACTCCAACCGCAGCTGCTCCTGTTGCTGCTGCAGCTGCCGCTCCTGTGGCCGTTGGTGACGGTACCCCTGTTACCGCACCTATGCCTGCATCGGTGGTGTCCATCAATGTGAAGGTGGGCGACGCCGTTGCCGAGGGCGACGTGGTTGCCATTGTGGAAGCTATGAAGATGAGCGTCGAGGTGAACGCACCTTGCGCAGGCACCGTTAAGCAGGTCATCGCTGCTGTGGGCGCTACCGTCGACACGGGCGACACCCTGCTGGTGATTTAGGAGATCTCTCGTGGAAAACGTTGCAGATATCCTGTACAGGCTGTGGGAGACCTCCGGCTTCTTCACCCTGTTCTCCGACCCCCGTCAGATCATTATGATCATCATTGCCTGTGTCCTGCTGTATCTGGGCATTGGCAAGAAGTTCGAGCCTCTGCTGCTGGTTGGCATCGCCTTCGGTATGCTGCTGGCCAACATCCCTGGCTCGAACATGTATCACCCCGAGATGTGGGATAGCTACATTGCTGGCACTACCACCATCACGGACATCATGCATGAAGGCGGCTTACTAGACATCTTGTATATCGGCGTGAAGTCGGGACTGTACCCGTCCCTGATCTTCATCGGCGTTGGCGCCATGACCGACTTCGGTCCTCTGATCGCTAACCCCAAGAGCCTGTTCCTGGGTGCTGCCGCACAGCTCGGCATCTTCGGCGCCTTCCTGTTGGCCATCCTTATCGGCTTCGAGCCAAACGTTGCTGCTTCCATCGGTATCATCGGTGGTGCAGATGGCCCTACGGCTATTTGGCTGACCTCTAAGCTGGCACCTGAGTATCTGGCCGCCATCGCCATTGCGGCTTACTCCTACATGGCTCTGATTCCTCTGATTCAGCCACCGCTCATGCGTCTGCTGACCACTGAGGAAGAGCGCAAGATTAAGATGGAGCAGCTTCGCCCTGTTACCAAGCAGCAGAAGATCCTGTTCCCCATCATCGTTACCGTCTTCGTCTGCTTGCTGCTGCCTTCCGTAGCGCCTCTGCTGGGTTGCCTGATGCTGGGTAACCTGTTCAGGGAGTCCGGCGTGTGCGACCGTCTGTCCGACACGGCCCAGAATGCTCTGATGAACATCGTCACCATCTTCCTGGCCATCTCCGTCGGCGGCACCGCTCTGTACTACCGCTTCCTGACTCTCGAGACCCTCGAGATCGTGGTTCTTGGTCTGCTGGCATTCTGCCTGGCCACCATCGGCGGCCTGCTGCTGGGCAAGCTCATGTGCAAGCTC
>JAQXVU010000058.1 GCA_029225085.1 Eggerthellales bacterium
TTTCCCTCTTGACACCGATTTAACGGCGCATTTTTCCTGCGCTCCTTCAGATTCGGGTTTTGGCTGTGTAGAATGAATTGGTTACACATACCTGTTCGACCCTACTGTAGGAAAGGACTTGATGGTCATGAAGATCATTCAGAAAGACGGCGCAGTGGTAGATTGCCCCGAGGATATGGAGCTCGAGGTCATTCGTCACACATGCGCCCACACCATGGCCCAGGCCGTGAAGCGCCTGTATCCCGAAGCGGATTTCGGCTATGGTCCTGCTACTGAGAAGGGCTTCTACTACGATATCGACATGGGCGACACCAAGCTCACCGAGGACGACCTGCCTGCCATCGAGGAAGAGATGCGCAAGATCGTCAAGGAGAACCTGCCCATTCGTCCTTCCATCCTTCCTCGCCCTGAGGCAATCGCCCTCATGCAGGAGCGCGGCGAGAAGTACAAGGTAGAGCACATCGACGACCTGCCCGAGGACGCAGAGATCAGCTTCTTTACCCAGGGCGAGTACGTAGACATGTGCACCGGCCCACATCTGCGCTACACCAAGGCTCTGAAGGCCTTTAAGCTCACCAGCATCTCCGGTGCTTATTGGAAGAACAATTCCGAGAACAAGATGCTCACCCGTATCTACGGTATCGCCTTCCGCAATCAGACCGAGCTCGATGAGTACGTGAAGATGATGGAAGAGGCCGAGAAGCGCGATCACCGCAAGATCGGCAAGGAGATGGATCTGTTCATGATGAGGGACGAGGCTCCTGGCTTCCCCTTCTTCCTGCCCAAGGGCATGGATCTGTACAACGCCCTCCTCGACTACTGGCATGAGATTCATCGCGAGGCCGGCTACCTCGAGGCCAAGACTCCTCTGATCATGAACCGTCACTTGTGGGAGACCTCCGGTCACTGGGATCACTACAAGGACAACATGTACTCCACAAAGATCGACGACGAGGATTACTGCATTAAGCCTATGAACTGCCCTGGCGGCGTTCTGGTGTACTCCCGTAAGCCTCACAGCTATCGCGATCTGCCTATGCGCATCGCTGAGCTGGGCGTCGTGCATCGCCACGAGATGAAGGGCGCTCTGCACGGCCTGTTCCGCGTGCGTTGCTTCACCCAGGATGATGCTCACATCTTCATGACCCCTGAGCAGATCACCGACGAGATCATGGGCGTGGCCAACCTCATCGACAAGGTGTACAAGAAGTTCGGCTTCGATTACTTCGTCGAGCTCTCTACCCGTCCTGAGGACTCCATGGGTTCCGACGAGGATTGGGAGAACGCAACCAACGGCCTGATCACCGCTCTGAACAAGCTGGGTCTTGACTACATCGTGAACGAGGGCGATGGCGCCTTCTACGGTCCTAAGATCGACTTCCATCTGCGCGATTGCCTGGGTCGTACCTGGCAGTGCGGCACCATTCAGCTCGACTTCCAGATGCCCATTAACTTCAATCTGGAATACATCGATGCTGACGGCGAGCGCAAGCGTCCTATCATGATTCACCGCGTGTGCTTCGGCTCTATCGAGCGCTTCATCGGTGTCCTCACCGAGCACTTCGCCGGCAAGTTCCCCACCTGGCTGGCTCCTGTTCAGGTTAAGGTACTGCCCGTTTCCGAGAAGTCTCACGAGTACGCTGAGGCCGTGTACCAGAAGCTCTTCGACCTGGGCGTTCGCGTCGAGAACGATGAGCGCGGCGAGACCATCGGCTATAAGATTCGTGAGGCACGTCAGATCGACCGCGTTCCTTACATGCTGATTCTCGGTGAGAAGGAAGTGGAAGCTGGCATGGTTTCCGTTCGTAGCCGCGCTACCGACAAGACCACCACGATGACTCTCGACGAGTTCTGCGAGCAGCTGCTCGAGGAGATTCGCACTCGCGCATAGGCGAGAAGGCCGCAGGGCTGCTGCGGGCGGCGCGTTTGGCGTTTGCGCGCTTGTGCAAGGCGCGTTTGGCGATTCACGTTTACGAGCAAGACGTATCTGCTTGCAAGGCGCCTTTGGTGATAAAGATTCAGAAGGGCTCGGAGCTATATGCTCCGAGCCCTTTTCGTTTGTCGGGGGTAAGTGCGGAGGTCGATCCTCTGCGTAGGCAAAAGAAAACCCCCACTGCACCGGGATGAATGCAGTGGGGGTCGGATCAGCTGATATTACTCAGCGTTTCCTCGTGGGGCTCGAAAGTCGATGCTATTGCTTGCTAGCTTCGAATTCCTTCTTAGCCTCTTCGAGCTGCTTCTGGTAGAACGCTATCTCCTCGTCCTCCTTGCGCTGCTGCTCCTTGTTGAAGGCGTAGTCATTCTTGATCTTCTCGTTGTCGCAGAGCATGAAGTACAGGGCCAGGCCGGCGATCAGTGCAACTGCAGCGCCGCGGGCGATCAGGATACCTGCGAACATACCTGCAACGCCCTCGTCCATCTTGTCCTGAGCCAGGTCGAAGCAGATCTGCGTGCAGACGTAGCCCTGGATCATCAGCACGACGACCAGCATTGCGGAAGCCGCCGCCGCTGCCATCTGGTACAGAGGATAAACAAACAGACCCAGTGCGGTGAAGATGATGTTGGTGCCGGAACCGTCGTAGATGGAGTCCATGCCCTGGCGACCGGACTGCTTGTAGCGCTGATAGGTGGCCACGCAGTAAGGGGCGGACAGGGGGCCAGCAAGTGCTGGGTAGGGGCTGAACAGGGACAGCATCAGGTTGCGGATACCGCAGATGACGTTGGTGCGGTTGGGGTCGAACTCGATGTACTCGTCCTCACGGGAGGCCTGGTAACCGAGCTGCTGAACGGTGATGAAGTCGCCGTATGCGATGACCCATGCCACCAGAGCCATGGGCAGGCTTGCCAGCCAGATCTCAGGGGAGGCCCAGCCGATTGCGAATGGGGACACGGCAGCGATCATTGCGCCGAAGTCAGGGACCTTGATGAGGCCCTCGGAGCCCACGCCGGAGAAGTCGAACTCACCGGTGAGTCCGCCGACGGCGAACATGGCGAGAACCGCCCACAGGAAGGAGTAGTTGCCGAGGATCTGCAGTGCGCGGGAGCCGTCCATGTGCTTGCGGATGCGGTTGGAGAACATCAGTGCGAACACGACGACCAGGCCTGCGAGGCAGCCCCAGGTGACGGTGTCGAGAGCGCCGCCCTCTTTGCAGCGGACGTAAACGGCGTTAACGCCGGCGCCGAGAACGATGCCCGCCTTGATGCCAGGAGGCACCAGGGTGTTCAGCTGCTTGGAAAGGCCCGTGAAACCGAGGACCAGGAACAGGATTGCGAGCTCGAGCTCGACGGCCGTCATGGCCTGGATACGGGTGGTGTAGTCATCGTAGCCCTCGAGGTAGACGATGACCAGCGCCATGGCGGGGGTGATCCATCCGCAGATGGAGGGCTCGCCCAGCAGCCAGTTGCAGCTGTACAT
>JAQXVU010000059.1 GCA_029225085.1 Eggerthellales bacterium
TCCCGCAGTGGGGAGATGCCATCGTCTGGAGCGAGCTCCACAACGTAGATCCGTGGCACGATTCATGGCGCCATGACTGGGACTGAGGACGCTGATTTCAGCGCTTCGCGCTAAGGGGCGGCAACGCCGCCCCCATCAACATTTTTTTCCTATAACCCCGAATTCCTAGACTACAAATTCACCAGCGCATGAGATCCGACAATGCGCTCCTGAGCATCCGCCTCCCCGACAAGATAGCTCATCTGAGCATACTGCTTCTCAGTCAGAGGAAGGATTCGAATCTGTCCGGTCGAAGGAGCGGCTGCTTTCAGTTGAGCGATGTGACTCTTCGCAGCATTTCGGCTGGTGACAGAAAGCATGAACACTTCAGGCTGAAGCAGTATGAACCCATCCCTTTCAAGAAGCTTTCGAAATTTGGTGTAGGCCGTTTTGGTTCCGCGCTTGTTTGTAGGCTTAAGAAACACGATGAGCCTCATGGTTACTCCCGAACAGGATCTATAAAACCAACTGGGCAAATGGTTGGCAGCTTGAGTAATTGAGGTGTTCCCAAATCCAAAGCGCTGCGAAAAGAATCCGCCACCGCATCCACCGCAGCATGCAACGCAACCGCTTTGCCTTCCATCATCACCACCTGATAAGCCACCCGCCTAAGAAATGCCCTCTGATCTCGCGAAAGCTTTTGCGACCCGTTCACCACCTGCAGGGCAATCAGATCCACCATGGGCCGAAAGGGCTCAATGAAGTCATCGGCAAGGTTAAAGGCATTCAGCTGGCTTTGGTGGTGTATCCCGAACGAAGGAATAAACCCCGTCGTTACGAGAGACCTGGCAACAAGGGCCCTCACTATGGCATATCCATAATTGAGAGCGCTGTTGAAAGGGTCATCGCTTCTGCGATTGAGCCCAGGATGCAGGTACTGGAAGTAAAGACGCGCCGCTGCCCCCTCTGCGTTCCCGACATCATCGGGGAAAACCTGATCAACAAAACGAACCACGTCAGTCGAACCCGGGAGTCCAGCAATAGCAAGAGCACGAGCCTGATTCTCAATCTTCTGTCGGATAATCTTCTGCCAGATGAGAGAACGAAGCTCCTTGGAAATGAAGACTTGGGTTTTTGCAATCTTCGCCTGCCGAGCATTAGAAACCATGGGAATGACCATTGAAGAAGGCAAGTGATTGCTGCCAATGAGCAAAACCAAGGTCTTGTTACTGGCGAGAAGGTCGAGTGCCATGGAAGAAATGCGGATGCTCGGGCCAAACAGAACGAGCATAGCAATGTCAGAAAGAGGAATGGAGACATGAGTGTCTTCTTGATCGACGGATAGCTGGCCCGATGCAACATGAAGCTCAGACGGATATTCGATCGACACGACGCGGAATGCCCCCATTGACGCCTCCCGAGTTGCCCAACTATGACGAGAGAATTATATTACACCTGTTGATTCATATAGGTTGAACGCCGGGTCGGTTTTGCCCCAGCGTTCAACCCCACCTCCTCGAGCGAGGTGACGATGGCCTGGTCCAGGGCGTCCTGGAACTGCCTGACGTTGTTCTCGCGCACCTCGACGAGGCCGCTCACGTCAGAGTCCGTGAGGCCCCTGGTCGCGCCCTTGGACATCCCCGCGGCTATGCCGCTCTGGTTGTAGTCTCCCGATGGTCTCTTGCTAGCCATGCGCACCGCCTTTCCAGAGGTCTAGCGTATGCTCCATGTCTCGTAAAAAGAAAACCCCGCCGAAGCGGGGCGTTTTTTTAATTATCGCACTTAATGCAATTAACCGACTTGAACTACGTCAACCCTGTCAAGTATGTCGCATTGCTCGCGAAATCCAGCTGGCCTCACGATAAGACCCCTGACCAGAAAGTACGGCGGGTATCCCATGCATCTGGAAATCGATTCGTCCTTGTCATAGAACGCGAGCCACACGTCGTAGTCCTTGTACCTCATGCCGAGGTCCTTCGCGTGGTCGAACCCTATAACCCTTACGAACGTATTGACAATCGTCTTCACAACCATAATCCAGCCACCATCAGAACGTTCCTTGCAGCGACTCTCGAGACATCGGCGTTATCGACCCTGTACGCCTCGAACTCGAAGTTGGTGTCGATACGCCTCAGTAAGTCTAATGCACCATTCGACCTGTGAGTTTTGCCTGTCTGAGTTGAACGCCGGGTCGGTTTTGCCCCAGCGTTCAACAGAAAACCCCGCTTAGGCGGGGTTGTGATCAAAAAGTAACGTCTGCTTCTCTATTCCCATTAGTGTACTCAATCCAGGCAAGAAAGCTCTTCTTGACGTCTTCAGGTGCGTCGTCGGAGAGAACGAAACCTTCCTTGAGTCCCTTATACTCATAGTACTCGGGGAACTGCCTCCAGTACCTCAATCTACGCTCTCTCTCAGTAGGCTTCCTCATGATACTTCCCTAATAAACCTATCTGCGAAATCGTTTCCGGCTCCTGAAATCAATGCGGAGCAAACCTCAGAAAGCACCTCATCAAATCCAGGCTTAGCAGAATAACCTGATAATGCTTTTTCCAGATACCTTTCGATAT
Organism: Eggerthellales bacterium; assembly: GCA_029225085.1. GTDB lineage: Bacteria > Actinomycetota > Coriobacteriia > Coriobacteriales > Eggerthellaceae > JAQXVU01. The sequence goes on from JAQXVU010000059.1 coordinate 2,547, forward strand.
CATTATTATCGTTGGTGGCAAGCATTTTGTACACGATTTCTCTTTGGTCTATTTTTCTGAGCTGTTGGATTATGTGTCCAACCTCATGAAATATGATCGCTTCTTCCGTTGTTCCTTTCACGAACCATCCGTCATTCATAAGCGATTCGTAGTTGAACGCCGGGTCGGTTTTGCCCCAGCGTTCAACTTCAAAGACCCGCTGGACGGCACCGGCTACACCACCGAGCAGGCCAGGGCTCTCACAGCAAAGCAGCGCAGCCTCGAGAACGAGGTGCGCAAGTCCAAGCGCGCTGCCGAGGTTCTTGAGTCCAAGGGCCTAGACCCGTCCGCCGAGCGCGCCAGGGTTCGAGAATACCAGGCCAAGCTCCGCGACCTGACCGGCAAGCATCCTTCACTGCTGAAGCGCCAGAGCTGGCGTGAGGATGCCGGTACAGCGGCTAGGGCAAAGGCTGGCGTGGGCGGCGTTGCCCATGTGTCAGGGAAGGTCGAGGGCTCATTCGAGCGAGGGCTGTCCGCAAACCTCAGAAGGTCCCCGAAGTATCTGCTCACGGAAGATGATATATCGTTCGTAAAGGGGGAGGCAGCGGCGATAGGAATACCTGTAAGAGCTCTGTCGTTCAATACTGGTTCGGCTACTTCTTATTCTGGACGCCTTGATGTCGTGAATATCAGGGGTAACGTGTTCCCTGATTTGTCATCGTCGGACAACAGGGACAGGATGAGCGTCAGGGCCGTACTTGCCCACGAGTACTACGGGCACAGGGCATTCCGCGGGACGAAGCTTAAGCCAGGAGACTGGCGTGACGAGTTCAGGGCGAGCTACAGGGCGGCTATAGACGCGCCAGGGCTCAGCGACAAGGAAAGGGCGTCGCTTATGATTGATGCGTATCAGAGGGCGTCCGATGCCGGCTTCTCGATAAAATACACCGACGATTATCGTAGAATAGTATACGGATATTGAGCGATTGGAGGCACCGATGAAGCTGACGGAGCAGACCAAAGCCGAAAATGACGCCCTGATGCGAAAATTCGAGAACCCTAAGGACGATGTGGCGTGCCCGAAGTGCGGAAGCAGCCTCGTATTTAAAGACTACGTCACCGCATGGGATGTGTTTTGCCCGAAGTGCGGAATTAGAGATGTTTTTAGAGGATTGTAATCAACGTGCTCATCGTATCGGCCCCGCTTCGGCGGGGCTTTTTCATGCCTTGGGACACGTCGCGAATAATCAAGCCTGCGGGATACAACCGCGTGAACAAGTTCCCTGAGGCGGAGAGAACCGCGCAAACAAACGCAGGAAGGAATGGGCATGGGAAACGAGCTTGAGCTGAACGAGGAAGCAGCCGAGACCGAGGCCAAGGAGACTGAGCTCAAGGCCAAGGAGACCGAGTCCGAGACCGAGGAGAAGTCCGAGACCGAGGAGGTCCTGGACAAGCACGGCAACCCCGGCATCAACCGCGACAAGTACCAGCGCGACATCAAGGAGCGCGGTTGAACGCCGGGTCGGTTTTGCCCCAGCGTTCAACTGTTCCATTGGGAAGCCTCAATACTGAAGGGGCTATCGTAATACACAACCACCCGCCTTTTGAAGGCGATAGGATGTCATTTGGGCCAGATGATTTTATTTTCATGAAAAACAACGAATTCGACTTGCTGATAGCAGTTGACGATATGTACGATTACGAGTGTCGCAAGCTCCGAGCGATCGACATATCCTACAATTCGGCGTGCTTAAATACACCTGTCGAGTTAGGCGAGGACCGTCAGCACTCGGTTATGAAATGGCTGGATCAAAATGGATACATTGATTATTCAAGGAAAAGAATATAGCCTGACCGATGACCAGGCTTCAGAGATAAAGAGGCTCGAGGATGAGTATCGAAAGCAGGTCATGCTTATCCCATACGATGAGTCGACGCCAAACATTCTCGATGGAGGCCGGAGCCCATACAGCGAAATCTACAAGGAGCTCGAAGCCAATATTATGAAAGTTGTATTTGGTGACTAAGTTCAATACAGACTTTTTACGGTATTTTAACCCCGCTTCGGCGGGGTTTTTCTTTTCCTGCGACATGTCGCATACGCTGAACCAAGAGAAAGGCGGTGCGCATGGCAAGCAAGAGACCATCGGGAGACTACAACCAGAGCGGCATAGCCGCGGGAATGTCCAAGGGCGCGACAAGGGGCCTCACCGACGGCGACGTGAGCGGCCTCGTCGAGGTGCGCGAGAACAACGTCAGGCAGTTCCAGGACGCCCTGGACCAGGCCATCGTCACCGCGCTCGAGGAGGTTGGATTGGTCGCCGAGGGCTACGCCAAGAAGTTGAGGCTTAGCGGACAAAATGTGTGTCCGATTTCAGGCGTTGACCCAGGTCAACGCCTGTTTTTTCGCCAAAAAGTCGATTGGAACGACTTTTCTGGACGGACAAAATGTGTGTCTGGAAATCAACGTTCCCCCAGGTAGGTAC
>JAQXVU010000060.1 GCA_029225085.1 Eggerthellales bacterium
GCTTCTCTGGAAGGCAAAAACCACCTGGCCAGCATCATGGGCTACCTGAAGGAGCCCCTCCCCGCTCAGATCGCCGAAGCAGATGCCGCAAAGTTGGAAGCCCTCTGGAACGCCCCCGACAGCGCTCTGACCCTGCACAGCATCAGCTACGCCTACCCAACGGCAAACGCACCCGATGCTAAGGCTGCTAGCACCTTCGCATCCGACGCATCCTCCGTCACAGCCGAAGACGCCTCTGCGGCCCCCGAGGTCCTGCACCAGGTCAGCCTCACCATTCCCAAAGGTGCCAAAGTGGGAATCGTCGGTGCCAGCGGAAGTGGTAAGAGCACCTTGGCCCAGATCATCGCGGGCTTCTACACCCCCACCGAAGGCGCAATCGCGTTCACCGCGCCTTCGAATGACGCCATCAGCTCTGCAACCTACGCCGCCGCAGACCAGCCAGGCGACACCACCAGCCAGCTAGCCTACGCCGCCGCAGACCAGCCAGCTAGCGATGCCACGGGTCAGACCCTGCAGGTTCCCACCCTCACCGAAGACGCTTGGCGCCACCACGTGAGCTATCTGCCCCAAAGCCCCCACCTCTTCAACGACACCTTGGCCGCCAATGTCGCCTTCTATCGTCCCGACGCCACCGAAGACGAGATTCGCCAAGCCGCCTGCGCCATGGGCCTCGAAAGCCTGATTGCCGATTTGTCCCAGGGCATCGACACCACGCTCGGTCAGGGGGGCCGCCAGGTTTCCGGCGGTCAGGCGCAGCGCATCGCCCTGGCTCGCGCCTTCTTGGGAAACCGCGATGTGCTGGTCTTCGACGAGCCCACCGCCCACCTCGACGCTGACACTGAGCGCACCCTGGCTGACGACATGCTTCATCTGATGGAAGGCCGCACCACCATCATGGCCACCCACCGCACCTTCTGGATGCAGCAAATGGACATCCTGGTGGTTCTGGAAGAAGGCCGCGTGGTGCAAATAGGAACCTTCGACGAGCTGAAAGCCCAACCTGGTGCCTTCCAGCAGCTCATCGCCTACGAGAATCCCGCCGCTCCTTCCACACCTTCTGCCCGAAAGGAGGTGCACTGATGACTGCTGAAAAGAGCCCCTCCTCCGCAACGCATTCCCCAACGAAGACCGCTGACACAGAGTCCTCCACCGCGAAAACCTTCCCCGTGAAGCGCTGGATGCAGGCTTTCCGCGCAGATACCTGGGTGCGCCCCTTCCTGAAGCAATACAAGAAGGCTCTCCTGGTGTCCCTGGGCCTCGGCGTCGCTGCCATGGTGTTCGCCGCTGCCCTCATGTTCACCTCGGGCTACCTGATCAGCATCTCGGCGGACCGTCCCGAAATGGGCGTCTACGCCATCAGCGCCGTGCTGGGCTTCGTGCAGATCTTCGGCATCGGCAAGCCCTTCCTCAGTTACTTCGAGCGTCTGGCCAGCCACGATTGGGTGCTGCGCCTGACTTCCACCCTCCGAAAGCGCCTGTTCACCTCCTTTAATGCCCAAGGAGTGCTGCACTCTGCCTCCCGCAAAGCCGGCGAGGCCCTAGGTCTCCTCTCCGAGGACATCGGCCATCTGCAGAACATGTACCTGCGAGTCATCTTCCCCCAGATCATCGCCGCCGCCATTGCCGTGCTGCTCACTTTGGCCCTAGGCGTGTTCAGCCCCCTGCTAGGCCTTGCGGTGCTGGCCCTCATGTTCACCCTGGTTGCCCTGGTGCCCTTGGCATCGGTGCTGGTGAACGGCGGACGTCGCATGGCCTCTAAGCAGAGCCGCAACCGCCAGTACGACACCGCCCTCGACAACGTCACCGGCCTTGCCGATTGGGAGATCTCCGGGCGCCGCGACGACTTCATTGACGCCATGACCGCCGAATACGCCCAGACCCGCGAGGCGGAGCGCGCAGCTGCGGCCTTCGATCGCAAACGGGACTTCCTAGTGCAGGCCCTGTTCTGCCTGCTGGTGGTCATCGTGTTCACCTGGGCCGGCATCTACTTTGGCGATGTGGCTCAAAGCGCGGCGGCAACAGGCGACACCTCCCGCCCCGTGAACTGGGTGGCTGCCTTCGTGCTGGGACTCTTCCCCCTGGTAGAGGCCTTCGCTCCCCTTTCAAACGCTGCCGTCGAGATGGATTGCCACCTCGATTCCATGAACCGCATCAGCGACGCAGCGCAAGAAGAAACAGTGGAAGATGACGCTGGTACCTTCAGCCCCGACCAGCTTGCAAGCTACGACATCTGCCTGAGCGATGTGAGCTTCCACTACCCCGAGAGTAACCAGGCCATTCTGCGCAACGTGAGCCTCGCCATCCCCCAGGGACGCAAGGTGGCGCTTCTGGGTCCCTCGGGAACGGGAAAATCGACCCTGGCCTGGCTCATTCGCGGCGACCTTGCCCCTACCACTGGAACTCTCACCATAGGCGGCGTTCCCACCTGTCAGCTGTCCGACAGCCACAAGGTCTTCGGATTCATTCAGCAGAGCCCCTACCTCTTTAACAAGACACTGGGAGAGAATCTGCGACTGGGCAATCCGAAGGCAACCGATGAGGAACTGATTGCAGCTCTGGAAGCCGTTGAGCTGGGAGACCTCTTCGCCAGCCTCCCCAAGGGCCTGAAAACCATGGTGGACGAAGGAGGCCTGCGCTTCTCCGGCGGAGAGCGCCATCGCATCGCCCTAGCCCGCATCCTTCTGGCGGATACCCCTGTGGTCATCCTCGACGAGCCCACCGTAAGCCTTGACCCGCGCACAGAGCATCAGCTACTGCAGACCGTGTTCTCCGTATTGCAGGGGCGCACCATCATCATGATCACCCATCACAAGTCCGGTCTCGGCTACGTCGATGAGGTCCTGCACCTGCAAGACGGCGAGCTCACCCGGGCATAGGGCGGCAAGTTCGCCGGGACATAAGGCCATCACGAGCTCACCCGGGCATAAGCTCACCCAAAGCACAGAAAAGTCCCGAGAGCTTACGCCCTCGGGACTTATATCACTCGGATAAGCCAGCGGCTTCTTCCACATCTAACGTTATGCGAGCTTACTTCGTGTTGATGGTTGGGATCTCCTCATGAGCGTCCTCGTCGATATGGCCCTGATACACGTAGTAATCGGTTTCCTTGGCAACCACGCCCGTCATGAAGAGCACCATGATGATATTGGGCAGTGCCATCAGTGCGTTGGCGATGTCCGTGGCTGTCCAGGCAATGTCGCCGACACCGATGCCTCCCAAGAAGCCCACGGCGATGTACAGCACGAAGTACACCTTCACCCACTTGCGACCGAAGAGGAAGGTGATCAGGCGGTCACCGTAATAGCCCCAGCCGATGATGGTGGAATAGGCGAAGCACAGAATGCCCAGCATGAGAATGGGCGTACCGATGTAGGGGATGGTGCCGAAGACCGCATTGGCGAGCTGGGTGCCGTTGGTGATGGCGCCGTTCGCCAACAGGTCAGGGTGAGCACACAGGGTAGAAACCATAACCAGACCAGACAGCAAGCACACAACCACGGTGCACCAGAAAGCGCCGGTCATAGCAGCCAAAGCCTGACGAGCAGGGTTCTTAGTGGAAGCTGCGGAAGCAACGATAGGTGCGGTACCCAGACCAGCCTCGTTAGAGAACAGGCCGCGAGCGCAGCCAAACTGCAGGGCAACCATGATGCCGGATCCCACCGCACCACCGAAGGCTGCCTGGGGAGTGAAGGCGCACTGCACGATGAGCATCAGAGCATCACCCAGATAGCCGAAGTTCATAACAAGGATGATCAGGCAACCGATGATGTAGGCGCCAGCCATGAAGGGAACCAAGGCCTCGCAGATCTTAGAGATGCTCTTCAGGCCACCGAAGATGATCAGCAGCGCAGAGATGCAGATGATGCCGGAAACGATTGCAGGGGAAACGTCGAAATTCTCGACGATGATGCTGGTCATAGCGCTGTTCTGCACCGCCGAACCAATGCCGAAAACGGTGAACAGGGCAAAGACGGAGAACCACAGGGCAGCGAACTTAGCCCACCAGGGTACCGTGCCGTCCGCACGCTTGAACTTCTGGGTGTACACATGCATGGCTCCACCCATCATGCGGCCCTCGGAGTCCTTCACGCGATACTTCAGAGAGGCGAAGACCTCAGTGTACTTAGTGGCCATGCCCAAAACGCCAGTGAGCCACATCCAGAGAATGGCACCGGGACCACCAGCCACGATGGCAGTGCCCACACCAACGATAGAGCCCGTACCGAGGGTGCTGGCAAGAGCAGTGACCATAGCTCCGAAGTTGCTGACGTCACCAGCGGCATCATCGGCGGTGACGGACATCTTCAAGGCCAAAGGCAGCTTTCGCTGAATGCCCTTCGTGCGAATGGTGGTATAGATATGGCAGCTTAGCAGCAGAATAATCATAGGTGGGCCCCATACAAAGGCATCCACCTGATTCAAAACGGACGCGATATCCATCTGGTCTCCTCCCCGAATCGGACCAGTCAAACCTCTTAAGTGTAGGCAAATGCGCGCAAAGCTGGCGCATCAGGCCCTCGGTTTCACACGATAGAAACCTGCAATTTCCCTCGCTCCACACTGTGAAATCCCAAGGGCCACGAAACTTTTTGTTTATTTTTTGAAACTGTATCAGAGATAACCCCACGTCAAATGACAATTGGGCGTACGTCACCTATTTAAGGGGAAACGCCAGTTTTTCATTGGTAGAATTAGCGCCATGCCAAAAGAAACCCAACAAAATTCGAGCGGAATCACAGACATCATGACGGAAAGCAACCAGAACACCGAGCAGGAAATCGCGAATATGCGCAAGGATATCAACGCGCTGCAAGCCGACGACGACACGGTCTCCCCCGAGAAGCTCCCCCTTATCGCAAAGATCTACGGCATTCTCAGCATCATCCTGGGCGGAGGCACCGCCGTCATGCTGGTCCTCGCCATCATGGCCGTTATCGCTCTGAACATCTTTGCCGATGTGAACCTGTTCGAATCCTGGGATGTATCTACCCAAGCCGCAGTCCTGAACTGCGTAAACATCGCCGTCGCCCTTATCCTCGCCTGCCTATACACCATTCTGGGTATCAGGATCCTCATGAGGAAGCGCCGTGGTGCTGCTCGCCTCGCCTACGTTATGGGCGGCTTCGCAATTGCCGCGCTGCTTCTAGACCTCATGACCAAGGGCATCGGCTATCAGGTTGCCTACGACCTCATCTCCCTCATCATCCTGATCTTCATCGAATCCTGGCTCGACCCTTCCCTGCGCCAAGAACGTCAGCTGCAGCGTAAGCTCTCCGCTCTGGAAGATCGCGCTGCCGACGAAGCGGGAACCCTAGGCCGCGACACTACCGGCGAAGGCTACATCAGCCTGAACTTCTTCAACATCTTCTGGATCTTCGTCATCTGCAGCATCCTGGGCCTTCTCATCGAAAGCACCGTCTGCCCCTTCCTGAACGGACGCATCGAGAATCGCACTGGCATGCTCTGGGGACCCTTCAGCCCCATCTACGGCGTGGGCGCCCTGCTCATGACCATCGCCCTGAATCGCTTCTGGAACAAGAACCCCCTGCTCATCTTCAGCGTGTCCGCCGTCATCGGCGGCGCCTTCGAATTTGCTGCCAGCTGGTTCTTCCAGTTCGCTTTCGGCATTGTGGCCTGGGATTACTCCGGTGAGTTCATGAACTTCGATGGTCGTACCGACCTCTTCCACATGATTTGCTGGGGCATTTTGGGCCTAGTCTGGATCCGCTTCCTCCTCCCCCGCATGCTGAAGCTGGTAAACAGGATTCCGTGGAACTGGCGCTATGGCGTCACGGCCGTATGCACTACCTTCATGATCGTGAATGCCGTCATGACCATGCTGTCCTTCGATTGCTGGTACCTGCGCGTCGGAGGTGTTGCCCCCGATACGCCTGTTGCCGAGTTCTTCGACGAGCACTACGACGACGAGTTCATGGCTGAGCACTTCGCGACCATGAGCATCGACCCATCCCGCGCAACCCGCGATTAACGGGTGCGGTCAGTCGCTTCCACGGTTCAACAACGCTGCAATTACAAAACAAGCAAGGGCGCCTGCATTGCAGACGCCCTTCGTGTTTGGGTCTTATTTCGCGTTAAGGAGGCCGCTGGTGTTAAGGTGGCCCTTCGCGTTTAGATGCCCTTTGCGTTACAGGATGTTCAGCGACGGCCGAGCCTTATTCGCCCTTCAGCTGCTGATACAGGGTCTTACCAGCCCTCATGGCCTGTACCTTGGTGATGGCAGTGTGATGAATGGCCTCAGCTGCAGCAAGGAGCTCCGGCAGGCGATCATAGGGCAGGAAAATAACGCCGTCGGCGTCGCCCATGGCCACATCGTTGGCAGTGAGGTTGCACTCGCCCACGAAGGCACGGGTCAGGGCGTTGTTGGGACGAATGTCCTGGGTGCGAGGGGTGCAAGGGGTCTTGCCCAGGGAGAAGATGGGCGTGCCCAGAAGATGCAGCTTGTCAGTGTCGCGGTGGCAGCCCCACACGACGATGCCGGACAGACCGGCCATGACAGCCTCGCGAGCTTCCAACTCACCCAGGCAGCTGCGATCGGTGCGACCGCCGTCATCGATTACCAGAATATCGCCTGGCTCAGACTTATCGCAGGCCTCGAGGATGACATCCATGGTGCCGCCGAACTGCACGGGAAGAACGCGACCGGCAAAGCGGTCAGGCTTGCCGATGGCCTGCAGCTGAGCGGGGGCCACGCGCAGGGGAACGCCGCACTGAATGCAGGCGTCGGCCAGATTGGGGGTAGTGAGGCCATACAATCTGTTGATCAGGTAATCCATGAAGATGCTCCTCGGTTGTTGCCGTCAGATTATCGTTGCATGTGCAATTATAGCCATGACCTGTAGGTTTTCCCTAATACTCTTTCGTTCTGAGGGCACAGGAAACTATGCGAACATTTCAAGCATCCGTAAGGTCGCGACCATGCTGAAGGCCCAGGCCTCATCGCAGATGCCTAAGCGCTCGCACATAATCTGCACCCATCCCTTTCAGGCTACATCTCTGAACCGTGCTCCTCGAGCCACCTGGTCGCGCAATGAGCAAGATATGCCGGCCCGACCTTAAGCACCTCCTCATTAAAGACCACCTTGGGATGGTGCTGGTTGTAGGTGGGTCGCCCGTCCGTGAAACCGGCAGACAAGAACATATATGCTCCGGGCACCAACTGAAGCACTTCTGCCCAGTCCTCAGACGACATGGCATGCATATCGGAGTATTCCTCCTGGTTTTCTACGGGAAGTTCGCGCATGTAGCCAGTGAACGCATCAATCGCCTCTGGGTCGTTGACCAACGGAGCGGTTCCGGCCACAATGCTGACCTCTGCTGTGCCGCGATACGTTTGCGCAACGCCCTGCGCCACCTCCTGAATGCGCTTCAGGATGAATTCGCGTTCCTCGGAAGAATCGCAGCGAAGCGTTCCATACAGCTCAGCCGTGTCGGGAATGATGTTTCCTGCGGTTCCCGCAACAACCTTGCCGATGGTCAGCACGCTTGCCTGGGTAGATTTGATCTCTCGCGCCACCACGGATTCCAACGCCAAGATGATGTGAGCCGAGATGCTTATCGGATCGACGCCCGACTCCGGATATGCGCCATGAGCGCCTTTTCCCCGAATGAAAATCTTGAAATTGTCGCTGGAATTCATCATGGTTCCCCTGCGACGATAAGCAATCAGCCCCAGCGGGCCATTGCCAGAGGTAACGTGGTAGGCAAGGGCAACGTCCGGTTTGGGGTCTTCCAAAACACCAGCCTGAATCATAGATTTCGCACCCATAAACGTTTCTTCGGCCGGTTGGAACATAAGCTTCACCGTGCCTTGCAGGGCGCCTTCGTTCTCTTTCAGCATTTGCGCCGCGGTTAGCAGCATAGTGGCGTGGAAATCGTGACCGCAGGTGTGGGCGTTGCAGGAGGTGCTGGCAAAGGGAAGGCCGCTCTCCTCCTTCATGGGCAGCGCGTCCATGTCTGCACGCAGGAGAACGGTCTTTCCCCCAGGTTTACCCACAGTCGCAACAAGGCCCCCACCGCAATGCTGCACTTTATAGCCCAGCTCTTTGAGCCTGGCCTCTACGTAGGCAGTGGTTTCAGGGAGGTCGAGGCCGACCTCCGGAATCTGATGCAGGTCGCGGCGAATCTGCACCGAAGTCTCGAACAGCTCTTCCGACCTCTTTAGATAATCCATGTTCTGTCTTCTTCCTATCTGATTGAACCCAGGCTGATGCGCGCTTGAACCTTGGATTGGTTTGCGTTTTACCCCAGGTTGGTTTGCGTTTGCGCACCAGGTTGGTTTGCATTTGTACCCTAGGCCGATCCGCGTTTGAGCCCCGACGCTCAACCATCGCCACAAGATCAACGGTGCAAGTAACTCACCAGATAAAGCAAATAGGCCTCTCACGAGGCCTATTTGCCATATCGCTATGCGCTTCTTTTTTTTGGGCTAAGCCAGCATCTCGCGGGCGGCAGCCTCCAGACCAGCGGCATCCATGCCGTAGGCTGGGTAAATGGTCTCCGGGTAGCCGAAGGGCACGAACTTATCGGGGATACCGATCTTGCGGAACTTGGTGGGGATGCCCATCTCCAGAATGGCGCTGCCCACCACGGTGCCCAAACCACCGTTGACGTTATGGTCCTCGACCGTGATCACGCGACCGGTACGAGCGGCCTTCTCAACCGCAGCCAAATCGAGAGGCTTAATAGTGTGCATATCGAAAACGCCCACATCGATGCCGTCTTCCTGCAGTGCTGCAGCCGCCTTAATGGCGTGAAACACCATAGATCCCGTGGCGATGAAATACAGCTCAGTTCCCTCTTTGGCCTCATTGGCCTTGCCAATCTGGAAGTCCATCTCCAGATCCTCGGGATACACCATGGGCTCCTCGCCGCGAGGTACGCGAATGTAGAGCGGGTGCGGATAATTCTCCGATGCCTGAATGGCGCTGATGAGCTGGCCGGCATCGCAGGGGGCCATCACCGTCATGTTGGGCAGGGCATTGCAGATGGCGAAGTCTACGATGTCGTTGTGGGTAGGACCGAGACCCGACGAAGTGCCCGCATGGGTGCCGATCAGCTTAACGGGGAAGTCGTTGTAGCAAATGTCATTGTGCACCTGGTCATACGCACGGAACAGCAGGAAGGGACCGAAGGTCTGAACATAGGGGATGTAGCCCATCTTGGCCATACCGCAAGCGGAGGTGACCATGTTCATCTCCTGGATTCCCACGTCATACACGCGATGCGGATACTTCTTGGAATACTCTTCCAGCACGTTGCCCTTACCGGTGCCGTCAGAATTGATGTATGCAACCTTGGGGTTCTTATCCACCAGGTTCAGAATCTCACGGGAAATGGCGCCCTTGGCATTAAAGAACGAAGAGCCCATATCTCCGACAGCCCAAGTGAAACCAGCCATTATTCGACCTCCTTCAGACGGGCCTGCGTGTACTCCTCAACCAGCGCCAGGGCCTCTTCCATCTTCTCGTCGTCCAAGCCGCCCTGATGCCATGCGTAAGGACGATCGGACATGAACTTCACGCCAGCGCCCTTGATGGTGTCGCAAATGATGACAGTGGGCTTGCCAGCGTAGGTAACCTCAGGAATAGAGGCAAAGGCAGCGTCCATCTGGGCGATGTCCTGGCCATCTACCACCATGGCGTTCCAGCCGAAAGCCCTGAAGGCGTCGGCCAGGCCCTCGGCTCCGCCCTTTTCGCCCCAACGGTTGTTCTCGTTGGTCTCGAAGGATGCCGAGCAGTTGTTGAAGTCAACCACGGCAACGATGTCGTCCTGATGATGGGATGCGGCATACAGAATGGCCTCCCAGTTGGAGCCCTCTTCCATCTCGCCATCACCCAGCAACACGAAGGTGCGGGCCTTGATGCCCATATCCTGGCGAGCGTGAGAAATGCCAACAGCCCAGTTCAGGCCATGGCCCAGCGAACCAGTTGATACCTCGATGCCCTTAATGGTCTTACGGTTGGGGTGTGGACCGAAAACGCCGTCTATGGTGTTGTACTTGCCATAGAGCTCCTCATCGGTATACATGCCCATGTCCACGTAAATGGTGTAGAACAGGATGCCGTTGTGGCCCTTAGACAGGATGACCATGTTGCGCTCGGGATCGTCCAGGTTGTCCGGATCGAATCCCAGGTACTTGTAGTAGATCATCACCGCTGGGTCTACGGCGGACATTGGTCCGCCGAAGTGCATACCCGGGATGTTGCGCGCGGCCCTGACAACCGCCTTGCGGATGTCGCCGGTCTTGCGAATAAGATCCGGTACGCTCTCGATTCTAATTTTTGTCATGCAATGCGCTCCTTTCGCCCACGGGGGCCACCTGCACGTCGCCCCGCCGCTTTAGAACCTTATGGCGCAGTGTATAGCCCCAAAGGCGTGCTGGCATCGTGAAAATTCAGCTTGCATAACGAAGTACACAAACTTCCACAGCGCATATATACGAGGGCAAATTTGCAACCAGCAAACCGTTCATATTCGCCCAATGCAACCCACAATTTCTTGCGCCATAAACCCGCCGTATCCGTCATACTTTACTGGTTACAAGTTACGAGCTCGCAATCAGCACATTGATGGGGGAATACATGAAAATCGGCTTCGACAACGACAAGTACATCGAGATGCAGGCGGAGCACATCCGCGACCGTATCGCTCAGTTCGGCGGCAAGCTGTACCTAGAGTTCGGCGGTAAGCTCTTCGACGACTACCACGCCTCCCGCGTTCTGCCTGGCTTCGAGCCCGATTCCAAGATCCGCATGCTGAAGAGCATGGTCGACGACGTAGAGATCGTCATCGCCATCAACGCTAACCACATCGAGAAGAGCAAGCTCCGCGGCGACCTGGGCATCACCTACGATGCCGACGTCCTGCGCCTGATGGACATCTTCGAGGGCCTGGGCTTCTACGTGGGCAGCGTCGTCATCACCCAGTACGCCAACCAGCCCGCGGCTGACGCATTCTGCCGTCGCCTCGACGAGGTGGGCGTGTCCCATTATTTCCACTACCCCATCGCCAACTACCCCTACGACATCGAGGGCATCGTATCCGAGAACGGCTTCGGCAAGAACGAGTACGTCGAGACCAGCCGTCCTCTGGTGGTTGTCACCGCTCCTGGCCCTGGCTCCGGCAAGATGGCCACCTGCCTGTCCCAGCTGTATCACGAGTACAGCCGCGGCGTGAAGGCCGGCTACGCGAAGTACGAGACCTTCCCCATCTGGAACCTCCCCCTGAAGCACCCCGTGAACATCGCCTACGAGGCCGCCACTGTCGACCTCGATGACGCCAACATCATCGACCCCTTCCATCTTGAGGCTTACGGCGAGACCACGGTGAACTACAACCGCGACGTCGAGGTTTTCCCCGTGCTTCGCGCCATGCTCGACAAGATCATGGGCGAAAGCCCCTACAAGAGCCCCACGGATATGGGCGTGAACATGGCTGGCAACGCCATCATCGATGACGAGGCATGCCGAGAGGCTTCCAACAGGGAAATCGTCCGTCGCTATTTCAACACTGCGGTTAAGGTGAAGCGCACGGGCATGGGCGAAGAGGAAGTTCGCCGCCTAGAGCTGCTTATGAAGCAGGCCGACGTGAACGTGAACATCTGCCCCGCTCGTCCTGCCGCTCTGGCAAAGGCTCACACCACCGGTGCACCTGCTGGCGCCATGGTTCTGCCTGACGGAAGCATCGTCACCGGCAAAACCTCGAAGCTGCTGGGCGCTGCCAGCTCCCTGCTGCTGAACGCTCTGAAGACCGTGGCCGAGATTGACGACAGCGAGCTCATCATCTCCGACGACGCCCTAGAGCCCATCTGCCACCTGAAGGTCGACCACCTGGGATCACAGAACCCCCGCCTTCATCCCAACGAGATGCTCATCGCTCTTTCCATCAGCTCCGCAGATAACGAGCTTGCTGCTCTGGCCATCGACGCCTCCGAGGCTCTGCGCGGATGCGACGCCTTCTTCAGCGCCATCATCCCCGAAGCCGACGAGCGCCTGTACAGGACTCTGGGCATCAACGTTTGCTGCGAGCCCCATTACGAGAGCAACCAGCGCTACCACAAGTAAGAAGCAGCCAGATTAGCAGCTGAGAGCTGCGAGACCAAGGGCTGAAGGCTGAAGCGACTTGCAGGAACCAGGCAGACCGAAGGCGACCTTTGGGAGCCGAAGGCCAGCAAAAGCGCCGAAGACCAACGAAGCTGAAAGCTTGAGAGATTCGCCGGAAGCCGAACCCAAAAGCCAGCGAAAGCTTCATTCGCAAAACAAGGCCGATGCGCAAGTAGGCGCGTCGGCCTTTTCTTCCGCGAGACCATCTTCGCAAACCCCCGCGCTCCTGTCTTCTCTGGCTCGCTCGCACCCACCTTCGCTAGCTCGCTCACACCCAATGTTTTTCCACATATTTAGAAAAATGAGTAGCTACAGACAACTCACCATAAAGCCTACAAGTTTGCTTTGTACACTTACCCTAACAAGTGCGAAAGGATATGCCTATGATTTCCCTGATCGAGTCTACTACCGGTACCCAGGTAGCTCTCTGCGATGACGATAACAAGCCAACCCCTCTCTTCATCGCACTGATCGCATGCGAACTCTGCGTCGACATTCTAACTGGGTACGCAGCTTACAAATTCTTCTCCTCTCGGAAGAAATAATGGGTTCGCCCACAAAGCGCTAACAAAAAACATGAGGTGCCGCATCATTTCGATGCGGCACCTCGTCTTATATGCAGGTAGGAACCAGCTCAAGGTCCTTCCACAATCATCAGCCAGCGGCAAGAAACCCCTTCTCGCCCATCTTCTTACTCTAACGGACTAACAATTTCTCATCACATCGTCGCCTCTGCAGAATAAGACCCTCAGTGCAGAACTAATTGCAAAAAATCGGGCTCAAAAAGCAGAATGGTGCCCTCAGTGCAGAACCTTAAGAACGACCAACGTGATAAACCTCGCCCCAGCGTCTTTTTGCAGACAAATCTGACATGCATGCCCACTTGCGAAGGGGCAGAATACATAGCGCAGCTTATCAATATGTTGGCTATCGATAACAAGCGCTAATTACAGAGCACAATCCAACATTAAGAACCAAAACCTCCCTGCTCAATCCCGTTCCGAAGTTCTGCACTGGCACCTCGTTTCTGTTTTGAGGGCCAAAATTCCTGCACGTTGCCTTCAATCGAAAAACGACAGCGAAGCCAACCTCTCGCAACCGAAGCTCTCTACCTAGCTCTCTACCTGGCCCTCAACCTAGCTCTCTACCTAGCTCTCTACCTGGCCCTCAACCTATTAGCGTTTCAAGCCAGGGAACAGTTCGCTATGCAGCAGCAATCGACGCTCATACGCATCTTTTCGTGTAATTTGCCCTCGAGTCTTCAAGGCGGATCGAAGAGAAGCAACGACATTGTCGAGGCTCGCAAGATACCTAAGCTGGTCAGATGTCACAGAAATAACGGTGTACCCAAGTTCGTTCAGGGCGTTCTCCCTGATTACATCGCGCGTTCTTCCCAAGGGGCTATGAAACGACTTGCTTTCGAACTCAAGTGCGACCTTTTCGTTCCTCCAAAGATAATCGCATCGATACGTCCTCTTCCCCCATCTAGCAAAACTGCCAGGAGGAAGATCTATCTCACCATTAAGTTCAAACCCATGGATGTTGTAGCCGCCATAGAACGAAGGAAGAGAAAGAAGAATCGCAAGATCGGTCTCATACGGAGAAGCAGACCCATCAAGAAGCTTTCCCACAATCCCCTCAATAGATTTCATTCCGTACAGATGAGAGCAAGACGAGTAACGTTTCGCTATCTCCCCCACGCTTGTTAGCGGCGCAAGACTAAAGACGCATTCTTCCTGGTCATTGAAGCCATATGTCCCGCATAGCTCAAAACCGATGCGCAAAGCCTGAAGCGGTTGCATCGAAACCGCGGCTTGCAAAAAAGCAAGCTCAGGGTTCGCAACATGCAGCCCACGACCCACCTTGCAAAACGGGGTTCGAACAAGTTTCCCGCACACATGCTCCCGCAAATCTGCGCGGTTTCCCCTGTCTTCCCTCCTGAAGGCACACGTATGTAATGGCTTGCCATCCGGGACGTGCAGGGCAGACCGGGCATATGCAATCAATTTGGAAGAAGGTCTATCGCCCTCACTCGGCACGACGCGCGAAGGAGTAACCGAGTCGAACCCGTCAGGATCAACTCGATAAGCACGCCAAAACTCGAGCGCAGTTTCATGTCCAACGAAAACCGCCATGAGCAAACGATACTCATGGCGGTTCAACTAATCCTGCGTCTTTTCTCTTCCATTCCTGACCGGTAACTCAGAGAAATCTCTCCCGTTCCCAATCTGATGCAAAAGATTTATCCAGTCCCTAGATAACGGTTCGAAAATGCCTGCTCTACTCCTCGGGCTCACCGATCAGGTCATTCACCTTGGCGACCTTAGCATCCATCATGCCCTCATAGCCAGGGCGAATATCGGCCTTCAGCACCACCTCGGTGCGAATGCCCTTCTCGGCCAGCACGAACGTCGCATCCTTCACGACCTTCATGACCTCGTCCCACTCGCCCTCGATCTCGGTGAACATCGAGTACGTGCGATTCTTCAGACCGCTCTCGCGAATCACGCGCACAACCTCGGCAACCTCAGCGGAGAGCTCCTCGCCAACCCCGAATGGCGCAATGGCCACAGCAACCAACGTGTTCATGCAAACCTCCTAAACAATGTGGAAGTTGCGGGCCAAATGGCCCGCAACCAAATCAACGATTCGCCAATCTTTTCTGGGCGAAGCGAACAGCCTCGCCCAGCCAATGCGGGCCCTGCGGCCCGCAACCAAGCCAATGATTCACCCATCCCGCCTGACCAGCACGAAAACAACGCTAGCCAACCACTGCGAACCCTCGGCCCGCAACCAAGCCAACAACTCATCGGCAGCGGAAACAGAATGCTCCCCCGCTTCCGCCGACAGAATCGCCTCACTAGCAACGGAACCGACAGACTCGTCTACTTCCGCCGCCCTTGAAACCTTAGGCCCCTTGCAGCGTGAAGGGATATCCGGCGATATCCTCAGCCGTCGCCCGATACAGTTCATCAAGGAAGGCAACCTTGAAGGAACCAGGAGCATCAGCAACCTCTCCAGCCCTATCTGCCGCCAGGTCATACACGATCGAGGCAGTCAGCGCCGCAATAAAGGGCTCGCCGCAGGTCGCATAGATGGCGGCAACACCGCCCAACGAGCAGCCGGAGCCCGTGATGCAGGTCAGCAAGGGGTTGCCGCCCTTTACCAGAGCAACGCGCTGACCATCGGTGATCAGATCCTCATCTCCGGAAATGGCAACGGCGCCACCCGTATGACGAGCCAGAGCAATAGCCGCATCGCGAGCATCAGACACCGAATCAGTAGAATCGACGCCGCGAACGCCAGACTCCTCACCTGTGGTCAGACCCCAAAGCTGCGCCAGGGCAATGGCCTCGGAAGCGTTGCAACGAATGATGCCGGGCTTGCAATCCTTAGCCGCCATCAGCAGCTCGGAGCGCAGAGAGCCGATGCCGATGCCCACTGGGTCAAGCACCCAAGGGGTGCCGGCCGCAGCCAAAGCCTTCACCGTGCGGGGGATAGTCTGCTCATACACGGGCATGAGGGTTCCCATGTTCAAGTACATGCTGGGGCTTCCCGCAAGCATCTCGCCCTCATCGGGCAGGTACACCATGGCAGCAGAGCCGCCCACCGCCAACTGGGCATTTGCCACGTAATCGATGGTCACGAAGTTCGTAATGGAAGGAGCCATAGGGTTCGTCTCCTTCACCGCCGTCACGCATGCGGCGATCTGGTCACGAAGCTCGGCGACACCTTCGGGAGCGCCATCGGCAGCACAAGCGCCGCCTTCCACAACGTCACCTTCCATAGCAACACCGTCGGCGCCCTCCTGAACCTGAGCGATGACCTGGCGCAACCCGCGAGCAGCAGCCGCAATGTCATCCTGAGCGATGATGGCAGAAACCACCGCGTAGCCAGCGAAGGCATGACCCTTGCACAGAGGAATGGTCTGGGCGTTCACGCCGCCGATGACCACACAGGGGATGTCCACCGCGGCCATAATTTCGTCCATCTCGCCCATGCTCAGAGCCGCAGCCTCGGGCTTCGTTGCCGTCGTGGTGATTCCGCCGATTCCCAAGTAGTCGGCGCCTTCCTCCTGAGCTCGCCGCGCTTCCTGCACGTTATGAGCGGAAACGCCGATGATGGCATCAGGACCCACCAATGCACGAACCTCAGGCACAGGGGTGTCATCTTGTCCCACATGCACGCCGGCAGCACCAATCTCGGCAGCAACCGCAGCATCGTCATTGATGATCAGTCCCACCCCAAACTCGTCGGTAATGGCCTTGCAACGCTTCGCCACCGCAAGAAAGTCCTCATGAGAAGCCTTTTTCTCGCGAATCTGCACCAGCGTCACCCCGCCTTCGCAGGCTTGGCGCACAGCCGCCTCGAGGGTCTCAGTGGTCATGAGATCCTGATCGGTTACCAGATAAAGGGTGTAGTCAACCATAGGACGCATAGCTCTCCTTTCCGTTTCCCGCATTACCGGGACCGTCCTAAATCGGTCGCAGCGGACCAGCTGCCTCTCAGCCGCCTCCTGGCAGCTCCCGTTAATCCTATGGATGCTAGGGTAGCACCACCTGCATATCCCCTGAAAGAATCTCGGGCAAAAGCGCTTGCATATCAGGTGGAATGGGGGCCTGCACGGAAATATCCTCGCCCGTGAAGGGATGGCGCAGCGAGATATGGAAGGAGTGCAGCGCCGGACGATCGATAGCCGACTTTGCACCTGCGGAATCAGCGCACCCGTAGGTGGCATCCCCCACCAACGGACAGCCGATGTGAGCCATATGAATGCGAATCTGATGAGTCCGTCCCGTTTCGAGCCGCAGGGCAACTGCCGACACGCCATCCTGAGACCCCAGAGTCCGGTAATGGGTCACCGCAGGCTTGCCCTCGGCGCTGACTCCGAAGGTATTGGGATGAGAGGAAAGCTGCGCCCAAGGAGCATCTATCACCCCTTCAGCCGGAGACGGAACACCCTCGCATACGGCCACATAACCTCGCTGAAAACGCTGGGTATGCAGCTGGCGCTGCAGCATATCCTTCGCCAAGGAGCTGGTAGCGAATACCACCAGACCACTGGTTCCCTGATCAAGGCGCTGCACAGGGTGAAGCCCGCAGGATATGCCCCGCGAAGCAAGATGGTGCATGACGTAATTGCCCAAGGTCCCCTCAGGATGACCAGGACCCGGATACATGACCAACCCGGCAGGCTTGTTCACCATCAAAAGATCGTCGTCCTCGTAGGCAATCTGCAGCAGGCCGCACACGGGCTCCTGGGGCGCAACGGAGGGAGCAGCACCTTCAACATCCTGATCATCAATGGCAATGGCCACTTCCTGACCTGGGGAAACCTTCGCAACCGTCCAACAGGGCTCACCATCTAAGGTCAGAGCGCCCTGTACGAACTTGGCTCGCCGCACGCTGGCATGGCTAAGCCCCATGCACGTGCGCAGGACATAGTTCACGTCCTGGCCCTCGCAATCGGGACCGGCGATGTATCGGAGCATTCGCATGTTGTTTCCTATCCAAAGAGTCTCACGGCGCGGCACGCGCCTACAAGCTCCCGTACCAAGCAATCTCGCTGCATCTTCACGGCTCGGCTACTCATACAGCTCGGGGCGACGATGCTGCAGAACGGGGAAACTCTCCCGCAGGCGTTCCACCGAAGACAGGTCGACAGAGGCAACCAGCAGTTCCTCCCCGCGACCAGCAGAAGCCACAACCTTACCCGTCGGGTCTACGACGCAGCTGTTGCCCACGTAGCCCTTATCGGCGCGACAAGCTCCCACCACAAACATCTGGTCCTCGATAGCGCGAGCGGCAAGGAGCGTTCGCCACTGAGCATCCTTACCAGGGCCATCCACCCAGCCAGCAGGCACGAGCATGAGCTGGCAGCCCCGCAAGGCAGCGCGACGGAACACCTCAGGGAATCGCAGGTCATAGCAAATGGCCACTGACAGAGCACCAAAGGGCGTCTCGATCACCGGGCACAGCTCGTCACCTGCCTGCATAGAGTCAGACTCGGGGTGTGGCCCCGCGTTGAAGAGGTGGGCCTTGCGATAGACACAGCGAATCTCCCCCGCGTCATTGCAGAGCACCGCGGTGTTAAAGGGCTTGCCACCGAACGAGGAGGCACTGGAAGTTCCGCCTTCGCAGGCTTGGGTGGAGCCAGAAGCCCCCTGTTCGCAGGCCCGAGCGGAGTCGACAACCTCGCCTTCATCCTCGCAGTCAGGCCGCTCATTGACGGTATACAGCACCCACAAGCCGAACTCGGCGGCAACACTGCGCACCATCTGGGAAAAGGGACCCTGCAGCCCTTGCGCCTGGCGAGCCATCTCCTCGGGCCCCACCTGAAAGGGCGTCATGAGAAACTCAGGAAACACCAACAGCTGAGCACCAACCTCAGCAGCGCGCCGAGCATAGGACCTCACCAGGGCCTCCACATCGCCATCCGCAGGATGGCAGCACTGAGCCACCGCGATCCTCATCTCGCTCATCGCACCGGGCATGGGCACTCCTCCTCAACGTTTTCGCTCTCACGAGCGCTGCCGATCTCCGCCATGACGACCTTTTCACGAGCGCCATCTTCCACATCATTCACCGCATCTTTGTCGCCGCCCTTCAGCGCCACCAGGAAGAAGGTGGCCACCATGAGGACCAGGCCCAGCCAATCCCACGCGGTGAAGGGCGTTGCCAGCACCAAAGCCGAGAGGATGGCCGCAGACAGGGGCTCCATGGCGCCCATGAGACTTCCGGTGACCGCGCCCACCTTCGAAACTCCCCGCAGGAAGAGGGCGAAGGAGGCGAAGGTTCCCACCACGGCGATGACCGCCAGCACCACGATGCCCAACGCATCAAGCGTAGGCAGCGCGTCGGCGATTCCTGAAACCGCAGCTTGCAACAGCGCGCCAGTGCCAACTGTGCCAGCCGAACCGAGAGCCGCGACGACCCCTCCCCACGCCGAGGAAGCCAACCACACCAGGGCCGACAGGAAGCCGGAGACCATCATGGCAACGCCCGTCGGCACGAAGCTGCCAAACTCCTGAAAGAGCTTCTCGGGGTACACCACGTAGAAGGACTCCACCACGCCCAGGAAAAGGCACCACAGAAGGCTCGTCAGGGACATGGCCAGCACCAGGGGGTTTCCCTGGGTGGCGATGACGAACACGGAGCAGAAGGCGCACACCACGCCCAGCACCTCGTTGCGACAGAGGGGCTTGCGGGCGATGAGGGCCGTGAACAGGGCGATGAACACGATGTTTAAGCTCTGGAAGACCGTGGCGGTGCCGGCGTTGGTAAGGTCGATGGCCACCAGGTACACGATCTGGCAGGGAAACAGCCCCAAACATCCGAAGATCAGCAACGACGCCACCGTGCGCGCATCGGCCATCATGCGTCTGAGCACATCCCGATAGCGTACCGCGATCACGCAGCAGAACAGAACGCCGGCGCCGAGGGCTCGGCACATGGTGATGAACAGCGGCGAGATATCGTAGTTGCTCAGCAGGAAGTCAGCGCATACGCCGGACAGGCCCCAAAACGTGGCGCCAGTAAATGCGCAGAGCACTCCACCCATGAGGCCTCCTTCCAAAGCTTTGGCAAGCCACGCTCAAGCGAATGCGGGGCGCGCAGGCCAAGCACAGCCAGCCGCAACGCGGCATTCCACAACGTCGCCAGCCGCAACGCGGCATTCCACAACGCCACCAGCTGCAGCGCGGCTTTCCACAGCGCCGCCTAAACCGAACAACATTTTCCGATTGTACGACCCTGCACCATCAGTCCGTGAAGATATTTCGACGGCGAACAAAATGCCAGGCAAGAAACAGAATCGCAACAGCATAATGGAATAGTGTTACCTGGCAGTCATTTGCCAGTCACATGCTTGCGAATTCTCAGGAGGAATTATGGCTCACGTCTATCCGTTCCCCTGTATGCGTCCGACGCCTGAAGCAGCGGAAGCATACTCATCGTTGCCCTTCGACTTCTACTCTGTGGAGGAAGCAGATGTCATCATGGGCCACGACACCCAATCGTTCATGCACGTCGACGCTGCTGGCGTGCAGTACACCACTGCTGGCGGCCGCAAGACCGAGTTCCCCATGCGCTACGCCCGCCAGCTGCTGAACCACTACATCATCGACGGCAAGTACTTCATGGACATCGAGCGGGCCTTCTACCTGTACCGCCTGACCACTGCCGACGGCCATAGCCAGACCGGCATCATGGGCGGCGTGTCCATCGACGACGGCGAAGACGGCACCATCCGCCGCCACGAGAACACCCGCGTCGACAAGGAGAACGGCTGCATTGCCCACCTCGAGGGATGCGGAAGCCAGACCAGCGCCGTGTTCCTGGCCTTCAGGGCCACCGAGGAGATCACCCGCATCATGAACGACGTGGTCACCCGCGAGCCCCTGTACGACTTCAACGCCGACGACGTGCAGAACACCGTGTGGAAGATCAGCGATCCCGACGAGAAGGCCGCCCTCACTAAGGCCTTCGAAGCAGTCGATGCCCTGTACATCGCCGACGGCCACCATCGCACCGCCGCCACCCTGCGCTTCGGCATGCAGAAGCGCGCCGAGCGATCCAGCTTCCGCAGCGACGGCAAGCCCTACGCCTCCGAGCTCATGATGTCGGTCATGTTCCCCTCCGACCAGCTCATCATCCACGACTACAACCGCTCGGTAGCCGACCTGAACGGCAAGTCCGTCGAGCAGTTTATGGAAGAAGTCTCGAAGGAGTTCACCATCGAGGGCCCCTACGACGAGCCCTACAAGCCCACGGAGCGCGCGACCTTCGGCATGTACCTTGACGGACACTGGTACAAGCTCACCTACACCGGCGTTATGGCCACGTCCGTTGGCGGCCGTCTGGATGTCTCCATCCTGCAGGACCACCTCCTCGACCCCATCCTGGGCATCGATGACCCCCGCACCAACAAGCGCATCGACTTCGTTCGCGGTACCCGCGGCCTTAAGGCCCTCGAGCATCGCCTGGTAAACGGCCAGGAATGCCGCGTGTCCTTCGCCCTGTACCCCACCGACATCGAGGACCTGTTCGCCATTGCCGACGCAGACCAGCTCATGCCCCCCAAGAGCACCTGCTTCGAACCCAAGATCCGCAGCGGCATCTTCGTGTATCCCGTATAG
>JAQXVU010000061.1 GCA_029225085.1 Eggerthellales bacterium
GGTGCTGTTCCTGAGCCAGAGCGATGGCCGTAAGTTCCGGGCCCAGCTGCCGGTAAGTGTTGATGCGGGCAACAACCTGTTGCTCAGTGAGATTCAGAACCTGTTCGGCCGTAAGGTCTGGGGAGAGGCAGTGTAGGTGGCAGAGAACGACGTTTGCCGAGATGAAATTCTGGAAGCCGAGGCGGCTGGAGCCGCTTCGGCTTCTGCGATGGTCGCCGACGAGGCGGCTGCGGCTGCGGGCGAAGTGCCCGCTGGCGAGGCGACTGAGATGGTCGCTGACGAGGCGGCTGTAGCGCCTGAGCCCCTGGTCACGCTAGGCGTGCAGCTCGCCTATAACGGCGCCTCCTTCTCCGGATTTGCTAAGCAGCCCGGAGACTTAGTGACGGTGCAGGGATCGTTGGAAGATGCCCTGCGCATCCTCTTTAAGCAGGATGTTCCCACGGTGTGCGCCGGCCGCACTGATGCCGGTGTGCATGCTCGCGACCAGTGGGTGAGCTTTCAGGTGCCCCAGGCAGCCTACGAGGCTAAGGGGGACCGGGCTCTGGTCCGCAGCCTGAACGCTCTGACCCATCCCGATATGGCCATCCTGAAGGTGGAGCGCAAGGCTGACGACTTCAGCGCTCGCTTCGATGCCCGTACCAGGGAGTATCGCTACTTCATTGCCACCACGGAGTACGCTCCGGTGCTGGTGCGCCATCTGTGCTGGCACGTGAAGTGCCCCCTGAACGTAGAGGCCATGCAGAAGGCCTGCACCTACTTAGAGGGCGAGCATGACTTCAAGAGCTTCTGCCTGCAGGCCAGTGCCGTGGGCAAGAACACGGTGCGTCGTGTCATGAGCCTCACTGTCGAGCCCTGCGAGGTTATGGGCGAGACTCTGCTGTGCGTGCGTATCGTGGGAAGCGCCTTCCTGCATTCCATGGTTCGCACCATTGTGGGCACGTTGGTGCTGGTGGGCCGTGGCCTGCGGGAGCCCGAGTGGGTGGCCGACGTTCTGGCTGCTTGCAACCGTGAGGCGGCTGGCGAGAAGGCCCCTGCCTGTGGCCTGGTGTTCTGGAAGGTTGATTATGACAACCCGGACTATCCCAGCGCTAAGGAGCGCATGACGGCAGAAGACGCCCAGCGCGCTGATGAAGCGCCTGTCGTTGCCTACGAGAAGGCGTCCGGAGGATTCTCCGAGGTGCAGCGCATTCGGGACGAGGAGATGCCCTCTATCATGGAGGGCCTTGATCTGTCGGCCTTCGATGACCTGCTGAAGGACCTTGAGGCTCAGGCCGATGAGGCGTTGCTACAGGATTCGCGTATCACGGACCCTACGTCGGCTAAGGCCGATGCGGCGCTGGCGGAGTTCTTGGCCGCCAATTGCACCAGCGTGCAGGAGAGCGCCAAGAAGGGTCTATACGGTGACGGAACGGGGAAGGATGCCGGCCTTTCCGATCACCTGGTGGCGTCTCGACGGGAGAAGAGGGCCGTCACGGTGAAGAAGGGCGGCGACCCAGTTGCGCTGACGCCCCAGGATCACTATGAGCCTGCGGCTGATCCCCAACCTGCGGAAGGGGAGGAGGCCCTGGTGTTCGGCAGCCGCCGTACGGCTACTGCACAGGGCGCTGATCACGCGGCTTCCAAACAGAGTGCAAAGAAGAAAAAGGGCCGAGGCTTGCTGGGCTTCTTTGGTCATGAGGATAAGGGCGAATAGCGACTCGCCTCGAAGAGATGGGCGGGCAGCAGCCTTCGCCTAAAGAGGGGACGGGTAGCGACTTGCGCCTGAAGAGGAGGAGGGCCGGCGAATAGCGCCGGCTTTGCGAGAGAGGGAAACATGAGAACAGTAACGCTTGGTTCTACGGGAATCACCAGCCCCCAGAATGCGTTTGGCGCGCTGCCCATTCAGCGCGTGTCCGAGGAGAAGGCCGTCGAGCTTCTCCGCCGCGCCTATGAGGGCGGCATGACCTACTTCGATACGGCTCGTGCGTATTCCAACAGCGAGGAGCGAGTGGGCAAGGCCTTTGCTGGCATGCGCGACAAAGTGGTCATCGCCACTAAGACCATGGCAACCACCCCCGAGCAGTTCTGGGCAGACCTTGAGACCTCTCTTACCAATTTGCAGACGGACTACATTGACGTGCATCAGTTCCATTGCGTGAACCAGGTCTGGCGCCCCGGTGACGGCTCGGGTATGTACGAGTGCATGCTCGAGGCCAAGGCTCAGGGCAAGATTCGCCACATCGGCGTAACGGCCCACAAGATTCAGGTGGCCTTTGACCTGGTAGAGAGCGGCCTGTATGAGACCCTGCAGTTCCCTCTCAGCTACCTGTCTGGTAGCCGCGAGGAGGAGCTGGTTGCTCTGTGCAAGGAGCGCAACGTGGGATTTATCGCCATGAAGGGCATGGCCGGCGGTTTGCTGAGCGATTCCAAAGCCGCCATGGCCTATATGACCAAGTTCGACAACGTGCTGCCCATTTGGGGCGTGCAGCGTGACCAGGAGCTTGATGAGTGGCTGTCCTTCTTCCAAAGCACCCCAGAGGCTACCGACGAGATGGAAGCGTTCTTTGAGAGCGAGCGCAAGGAGCTGGCCGGCGATTTCTGTCGTGGCTGCGGATACTGCCTGCCTTGCCCCCAGGGCATCGTGATTAACCAGTGCGCCCGCATTTCCCTGATGGCTCGTCGTGCCCCAACCGAGGCTTGGACAACCCCTCATTGGCAGGAGGAGATGGAGCGTACCAAGGGGTGCACGGAGTGTCGAGCTTGCGTGAAGAAGTGCCCCTATGGTCTTGATGTGCCCGAGCTGCTGAAGAAGAATTATCAGGACTACCAGAACATTCTCTCAAGGGAAGTTTCAGCGTAGCGCTGCAAAATGAAGCATGAGACGAGGCGAGGAGCGAGCATGGCGAAGATCATCATCACCGATTGCGATTTCGAGAACACCGACTTCGAGGAAGAGCTCTGCCGTAAGGCGGGGGTCGAGCTGGAAGTGTTTCAGGACCGTACCCCTGAGGCGATTATCGAGCATGCGGCCGATGCTGATGGCGTCATCACGTCCTATGGCGAGTTCCCTCGTAGGGTCTTCGAGGCACTGCCTAACCTGAAGGTGGTGAGCCGCACTGGTGTGGGCTACGACAGCATCGATGTGCCTGCCGCCACTGAGCATGGCTGCGCGGTATGCACCGCTCCTGGCTACGGCACGGAAGTGGTGTCCGACCATGCCATCACTCTGGCTCTCTGCGTGCTTCGTCGCATTAATGAGATTGACGCCGATATGCGCAACGGCGTGTGGGATTACGCTCGCACCAGGCCGTTGGGCCAGGTCAGGGGCCGCACTTTCGGCGTGGTGGGTATGGGCGAGATCGGTCGCGCTACCGCTCGCAAGGCTCATGGCCTGGGCTTCAAGGTCATCTGTTGCTCTCGCTCCCTGGTTCCCGGTCGTCGTACCCCCGAAGGCTACGACATCGTGACCTACGAGGAGCTGTTGCAGCAGGCGGACGTGGTGAGCCTCCATACGGCGCTGACCAAGGACACCTTCCACATGCTCGACGCGGAGCGCATCGCCCTCATGAAGGAGGGTGCCGTGGTGGTGAACACCGCGCGCGGTCCGGTCATTGACACCGACGCTCTTGCCGAGGCTCTGTGCCAGGGCAGGCTGTGGGGCGCGGGCATCGACGTGTTCGAGGGTGAGCCTGTCGATTTCGATTCTCCTATCTGCAAGGCTCCCCATACGGTGCTGACGTCCCACGCAGCCTATTGGTCCGAGGAGAGCGGTTTGGAACTGCGCACGCGCACCACGCAGAGCGCTATCGACGTGGTTTTGGGCAAGCGTCCCGCTGATTGTCTGAATCCCCAGGTATTTGAGGGTTAGGAGGCCTGCATGAGCAATCGTCCCGCTGGATACAACGGCTCTACCGAGAGCTGGAACGCTATCGATCGCGTGAATCAGGCCGAGGATGCCGCCGCGGCTTCCGGTCGTCAGGCTGCCCTCGATTCTCTGTTTGATGAGCCAGTTGCAACGCCGGCCCCTGACGGCATGGTGTTTCAGGAGCATGAGGCCCCTGTGTATGAGCCTGTGGAAGTGCCTTCGGCACCTGAGCCCGAGGTTCCTCTGGAGCAGTCCGCGACCCGCATGATGCCCCAGGTGAACGGGGCAGAGGCTGTTGGCGAGGCGGGTGTCTGGGCTACCCAGGCTACCCAGGCCACCCGGGCCACTCAGGCCACTCGGGCCACTCAGGCCACTCAGGCAGTTTCTTCGTCTGCGTCCGCTCAGCCTACGGTGATGATGGGCGGGGATGCCGGTGCGACGGTGATGATGAACGATGTTGCAGGAGTTCACAGCGCTGCCGGGGCTCACAGTGCGTCTGCCACAACAGCCATGCCCAGGCAGGGAGCCCCTCGTTCCGCATCGGGCTACGGTGCCGGTCAGGGCTATGGTGCCGGCTACAGCGCAGCAGGTGCGGCTCAGGGCTACGGAAGCGGATACGGAGCCGGTCAGGGCCATGGTGCCGGTTACGGCAACGGCGCAGGTCAGAGGCCTGGCGCTGGGTATGGTGGTGCCGGCAATGGCGGCACTCCCAATTACGGCGGAGTCGGCAATGGCGGCGCTCCCAATTACGGCGGCGCTGGTCGCCCTGCAGCAAACCCTCAGCGCACCTCGGTGATGCCTCGAGTGCAGCAGGAGAGCATGCAGAACTACGGTCCTTCATCTACCGAGGCTCGCAAGTTCGTCATGCCCAGCAAGAAGGACAATGCTGCGCGCATGGTGAAGAAGGTGGTGAAGATCGCGCTGATCTTCTTCATTGTGCTCGTTCTGTTCTCTGCGGTGTTCACCACGGTATACCCTATGATTTTGGGCGTTCAGTCCTTCGACCTGGGTGAGACTATCGCGGGGCTTATTCCTGATGACCTGGGCGCTTCCTTCGACGGCATCATGGCGCAGATTAGCGCAGGTCTTTCCGTTGTAGGTGATCAGATCGCTGCTGGTGCGGCAGATCTAGCCGCGCTGATTCAGGAGGCTCTTAATCAGTAGGAAGGCTCACGATGGTTGCCTCATGGCCTAAGACCTGGGGCAATCGTTCGAAGACATCTGCGGTTTCCAGACGCAGGGTCACCTTGTTGGTAAGAGGGTGAAAGCCCAGGGCCTCGGTGTCTTGCAGCTCGGCGTCTAGAACCAGCTGCACCCTGTTCACGGAATCGTTCATGAGTGCCAGCATGGAAACGCGCCCAGGTTCCACATCAAGGGCATCTTCCAAATCTGCATCTGAAGCGAAGGAAAGACGGGCGGTGCCTAGTGCGCGGGCCAGTTCTTTCAGGGGAGCCTTTTTGTCGCCAGGGAGGGTGTACAGGAACAGGTGGTCGGTGCCTTTCTCGGCCAGGAGCAGGTTCTTGGGAACTGAGGCGTTCATGCGGGCCTCGAGCTTCTGGGCGTTCTGCATGGTGGTTACCGGCTTGTGGGTGAAGCGCTGGTAGGGGATGTCGGCCTGGGAAAGGGCCTGGTAGCAGGCTTGCACGTTGCGGGCGCGGCGCTCTTCGGTGGCGTCGCGGAGCTCTTTGGCTTGCACGACCTTTTGGCGCTCCTGGGGGTCGTCGAGGGAGACGACCTCGTACAGGTAGCGCTCGACGTCCTGGGTGCGTTCGCCCTTCAGCTCGTGCTCCCAGATGTTCACCACTGTCCACCCCTGGGCTTCTAGCTGAGCGCGGGTCTCGGCGTCCCGTTGCACGTTGCGGGCGAACTTGGTCTCCCAGTAGTCGGAGTGGGTCTTGGGCTGGGACATGTTGCAGATGGGGCAGCGATGCCAGAAGCAGCCGTTCACGAAGATGGCGATTTTTCTGCCGGGATAGGCGATGTCGGGGTGGCCGGGGCATTTCTTCCACTGCAGGCGATAGCCGGGGAATCCCGCATGGCGCAACAGGCCGCGGACAATCTGCTCAGGTTTGGTGTTGGCCCGCTTGTTGGCCTTCATGACCTTGCGGACAACGGGGCTGTCGGTTGTGGGAGCCTTGGGTTTCGCGGAGCTGGATGGCTTCGCGGCGTCAGAAGCTGTGGAAGGACCCTCTGCGGGGCTGTCGGTTGTGGGGGACTGGTTCGCCACGGGGCGTCGCTACTTCAGGAATCGGCTCTTGAACAGGAAGATCGTCATGAGGATGCACACCACGAAGCTGATGATGAAGGGGATCGCCCAACCGTAGGCGATGTCCGAGCCAGGCAGATCGAGGACGTTCATGCCGTAGAAGCTGAACACGATGGTGGGAATTGCCAGCACCAGGGTGATGATGGTCAGGGTTCGGATGGTCAGGTTCAGGTTGTTCGAGATGATAGAGCCGAAGGTATCCATGGTGCCGTTCAGCAGGCTGGCGGAAATGGTGCACATCTCGGTTGCCTGGCGAATCTCGATGAGGACGTCATCTAAGAGGTCGTGGTCATCTTCGTACATGCGAACCACGCGACCGCTGGAAATGCGGACGATGGTGCTTTCCACCGATTTCAGAGAGCTCGAGAAGTAAACCAGGGACTTCTCGAAGCCCAGCATCTTAATGAGCTCCTTGTTGCTCATAGAGCGACGGAGGACTTTCTCGTTGGCGGCGAACTGGCGGTCGATGCTTCGCAGGCAGGCAATGTAGCGCTTGGAAATGTGCAGGAGCATCTGCAGCAGCAGGCGGGTGCGATGCCTGGTGTTCATCTGGCGGATTTTGCCCTGGCTGAAGGCACGGATGGTCTCGTTGTCTTCCTTCAGGCTGATGGTGACGATGCAGTCGTGCTCGGGGAGGAAGATAAAGGACAGGGGATGGGTGTCGTACTGCACGATGGTGCGGTCCTCTGCCTCATGCTCTTCCTCGACGAAGGGGCAGTCGATGATGATCAGGGCCTGACGGGTGTCATCGTCGAAGTCCGTATGGGAGCGCTCTTCGTCGTCGAGTGCGGAGCGAACGAACTCCGGCTCGATGCGCAGGGTGTCGATGAGCCAGCGGGCTTCCTCGTCCGTGGGGTTAACCACGTTTACCCAGCAGCCCTTTTCGGGTTCGTCGATAATGTGAGTTCCATCGGGCATGGTCTTGAAGCATTCGATCAACGGAATCACCTCGACTTACGGTAGGGGCCTTAGGGCCGCGGTTGACTTTGGCGCGTGGTGCTTTGGAAGCGGCATCTTTAAGGGATGCTGGGCTTGCCGGTGCGATGCTTTGCCGCATGGCGTCGTTTCAGCGCCGCAACATTATACTCCCGCGAGCGGGAACTTGTCTTTTGCGGAATGTGGAGGGGCTTTGGTTTCGGCGAGTTTGCCGATTGAGGGGGCGGTTTCGGAGGGTTCTTCCAAAGAATCAATATCTGAGGGAGCTTCAGCGTTGCCGATTGAGGCGGGAATAGGCGCCGTTCTTCGTAAAGTCTGCAGCTTTACGAATATTATGGGTTTCTGGTTTGCTATTATTTCGTGAATTGTAGATGGGCCGCCGATGTGCGGTTCTTGTTGTATTTTGGGATGCTTTAGCCTAGTAAAGTATCCGGGCAAGGGAGATTGTTCTATGGCTTCGGAAATTTCGAATGCTCCTACTCGCTCTATGTGGAGCGGTAAGTGGGCATTTATCCTGGCTGCTGCAGCTTCTGCGGTAGGCCTGGGTAATCTGTGGCGCTTCCCCTACTTGGCAGCCAAGTACGGTGGCGGCATGTTCCTTCTTACCTATCTGGTTCTGGTGTTCACCCTGGGTGTATCTCTGCTGCTGCTCGAGATTACCCTGGGCCGCAAGACTCGCTTCTCCGCCATTAACGCCTTCAGCTCGCTCGATAAGCGTGCGAAGTTCATCGGCGTTTTGGCTTCCGCGGTTCCTTTCCTGATCACCCCTTACTACTGCATCATCGGCGGTTGGGTGGCTAAGTACCTGACTGCTTCCGTATTCGACGGCGTTGGCGCGATCTCTGACGGCGGCGGCTATTTCACCACCTTCATCACCGCTAACAGCAGCTTCATCTTTGCGCTGGTGTTCATCGCCCTGGCTTGCATCGTTGTTGCCCTGGGCGTTAAGGGCGGCATCGAGAAGGCCAACCTGGTTATGATGCCTCTGCTGCTGGTTATGGCTCTTGGCCTGGCAATCTTCACCGTGACCATGCCTGGCGCTATGGAGGGTGCTGCTTACTACCTGCTTCCCGACTTCTCGAAGTTCTGTCCTGAGCTGGTCATTGCCGCTATGGGCCAGGTGTTCTTCTCCCTGTCTCTGGCTATGGGCATCATGATCACCTACGGTAGCTACCTGGGCTCTAAGACCAACCTGACTCAGGCTGTTACCCGCATCGGTTGCTTCGACATCGGCGTTTCCTTCCTGGCTGGCCTCATGATCGTTCCTGCTGCGTTCATCGCATTCGGTTCCGGCGAGGCTGTTGCTGAGAACTCTGGCCCAAGCCTCATGTTCATCGCACTGCCTCAGGTGTTCGACGCCATGGGCGACATTGGCGGCATCATCGCTATCGTCTTCTTCGTGCTGGTACTGTTCGCAGCACTGACCTCTGCGATCTCCCTGCTCGAGACCTGCGTTTCCATCGTGCAGGACGGCCTGGGCAAGGGTCGTCGCGAGGCCATGGTCATCACCTTCACCTTCGTTGCCGTGATGGCTGTGTTCGTGAACCTGGGCTACAACGGCCTGTCCTTCATTCAGCCTCTGGGCGAGGGCTCCACACTGCTGGATACCTTCGACTTCATTTCGAACTCCGTCATGATGCCTGTGGTTGCTTTGCTGACCTGCCTGTTCGTTGGCTGGGTTGTGAAGCCTAAGACCCTGATTGATGAGATCAAGACCTCCTCTAAGTTCGTACTCGAGAAGGCCTGGACCGTCATGATCAAGTACATCGCTCCTGTTCTGGTAGTTGTGATCCTGATCGCCTACGTGGCAGCTCAGTTCGGTATGTTCAGCATGTAGTTGCTTTTACCTGCGATTATGTGGAAGAACGTGGCGCCCTTCGGGGCGCCACGTTTTGCTTGCGCCCTGGTCGGTTGGCCAGGGCGCTTGTTGTTTTTGGGAGTGGATGCGATGCGGCGACATCCGGTGGATGTCGCCGCGGTTTATTTGAATGATGGTGAGGCGCCCTACGGGGCGGGCGACGCTTTCTTCCAATTCGGTTGGCAACTGAAGAACTCGATTACATTGGGGGATACAGTTTTTCTATCAGGCATTTTCCGAGATGGAAGGGGGATGACATGGAGAACTGCATGAATCCGACAACTTTGAAGCGTATGGCGATTGGGCTGGCTCTTGCCCTCGTTGCCTCTCTTTGCGTCCTGATGGCTGCGCCTCAGGCGTTCGCGGCGACCAAGACCATGAAGATTGGCGACAACATATTTATGGATGATTGCGAGGCGAGGTCGAACAATCCAAGCGTCGTTCGTTGCATTTTGGGTGATAACGGAGTGACGATTTTGGCCGTTGGCTTTGGTAAGGCAACTGTTACCGTAGATGACTGGGGTTATATTGATGATGATGGTGATGAAGTCATAAATAGGAAGACCTACAAGATCACGGTTAAGGGTGGTAACTATCCCAAGAGAATGTGCGATGGGCTGTATGACGGCACGAAGTACAGCATGAGGAATCTTGTGCGGTCTATGGTCATCGAATCGGAAGATGACGAGGAAGAATTTTGCTGGTCAGATGCAGATTTCACGGCATACATGAGTAAACATGGCGGCAAGTTTTTGAAGGGCAAGGGCTATACCGTCAGCGGTAAGGGAAAGTACATCACCTTCACTAAAACTGGCAAAGTCACGGTGAAGTACCGGTATAAGGGCAAGACCTATAAGATGCATTTTAAATCGGTGCATTCGAAGTCCTCGACGGTAAGCAAGCTCTCTAAGGGTGTTAAGAGTGAGGCGCTTCAGCCTTGGTCGTTCTACATGACGAAGGCGTCGGTTGTAGACAAAGACTGTGGGGCCAAGATAAAGATGAGGTTCTCGGTGGTTAACGCCTACGGCCAGCGAGTTGCGTGTACGGCATATGGTTGGTATCAGTACGGATACTTTAATTACGAATGGTAAATAGCTTCTGAGTTATCTGGAAGATCGTCTGGAATCGGCGCCCTGCGGGGCGCCGGTTTTCATATGTAGGATGGTGCGGCGCCCTTCGGGGCGCCGCATTTTTAGACCAGTATTATGGCTGCGCTGCATCGCAGCGCCTTTTTGACCATTGGTGCACGTTAATGGAGGTCAAATACGGAAAGGGTGTCTCAGTGCAGAACTTTGGGACGGAAATTCTGTGTTGGAGGCGGTATGTTTCGAAGTGGGAACTCCTGAAAGATGGTTAGCGATGGCATTCTGTGGTGAATAAACGATATTGAATCTCGTTAGAGTGTGCTGTCTTCGAGACACTCCGACGCGAGCTGCCTGTCAGTTTCGGTATCGCGTTCGAGTTCTTCTGCACTGAGGCGGCGATTGTGTTTTCGAGCCTGATTTTTTTGCAAATAGTTCTGCACTGAGGGCTCGTTTCTGCACGAAGGGCTCTAACCCCTTTGCTTTGGGCCATTTGCGGGGTCGTTTCGGCGCAGGGATCTTTGCTCCCTATTCCATATCTGGAGCGAAGCCCTCTTCCACATCTCACGCGCTGCCCTCTTCCACACCTTGCCTGCAGATTTCTTCCGCTTCTTACTCTTTGCTGAGCTCCTTGCGCAGGTACAGACCAGCATCGGCAAAGCCGCGGTCGCGGTAGTATTGTCGGGTTCCGATAGCGCTGATGACGTTGATGCTGGTGTAGCCCGCCTCGGTTGCAATCTGGCAAGCGCGGGCGATGAGCTTCTTGCCAAGGCCAGCGTGCTGGGCGCTGGTGCCTTCCTTGCTGATGGCGGCCACCTTGCCGTATACGTGCACCTCGCGGATCATGGCCTGACCAGGCGAAACGGGGAGACCTTCGTAGGCGCGGAACGCTTCGGTTTTCGGCAGGGAGAGTCGCAGGAAGCCAGCGATCTTTCCTTCGGGGGTGACCCACTGCAGGAAGACCTCGTTGGTGAGGGTGGTTTCATAGGGGAGCTCCTGCAGCTGCAGCTCGTCGATGCTCACCTGGTCCCCAGCGATTTCCCGGTGGCGAATCTCCTGCACGGTGGCATCGCGTTTGGCGGTGTCGGCGTCCACCATTTGGCGCAAGTTGGTCTTCTTGTTTCCGGCGATGATGTCCGGCGCGCTGAAATCCCTGATCATGCGCGAGATTCGGGTGTAGGCGGGAGTTGCCAGGACGCATTCGGTCAGCACTTCGCGCAGGGTCTCTTCGGAATAAGGCTGCCAAGCGCCCTGGTGGTACAGAGGCTCTAGAGCGGTTCCTTCCAAAAGGACGCAGGGGTACAGCTTAATCTCGTCGGGCAGAAAACGCTGGTCGGTGACGAAGAGCCGATAGTCCTGCACGTCCGCCTCAGGGGAGGACCCGTACAGGTTCGCCATGAAATGGGTGTGGCTCTTAAAGCCGAACAGGCGCAGCAGCTCGAAGGCTTGGGCGATCTGGGCTTCGCTGGTGTGGCGGTTGTTCGCGGCGAGGACCTCGGGGCGCGTACTCTGAATGCCGATCTGCACCTTGGTGCATCCCAGACGTCGAATGGTGCGCAGGCTTTGTACGGTGACGTTGTCGGGTCGGGTCTCGATGACCATGCCCACACAGCGATGAGCTGCGGTTTCGTTTATGCGCTGTTGTTCCTCGAGCTCGTCCCAGGTGGCGGTTTGCCAGCGGGCGGCCTTGCCGAGAGGGGAGTCGGGGCCGTACAGGAGTCCGAAACCCTGGTTGTAGGTGAGCTCGCCGGCGTTCACGCGGGTTTGCAGCTCGCCAGATGCCTGGGCCAGCGCGTCGTCTTTCCAGGTGAAGTCCTGGGATTCGTAGAGTTCGCGCAGTCGCGCCTCTTCCGCTTCAGCTTTGTTATGGAAGGTGCCACTGGTGCTTTGGTTGACGACGTTAGCGCTTGTCGTGGCGGGTGCGGTGTCGTCAGCGTTTGGCGTGGAGGACCCGTTGGCGTCAGCGCCCGTTTCGGCGGGCATCGCCTCATTCCAAGAAACTCCCGCATCGTTCAGTGCGGTGAAGAGCCTGCTTGCGAACCAAATCTGGTAGGTCTCGGGGTAGTCGCTGAAGGTGCCGCCGAGGATGATGAGCTCTACTTTGTCGGTGACGTGCCCCATCTGGTTCAGGGTCCGCAGCCTGGCGGTGACCTGCAAATAGGGGTCGAAGTAGTTGCGCTCGGCACGCTGGCAGGCGGGCTCGTCGTGCATGTAGCTCTTGGGCATGCGCAGATCGTTGGGGCAGTACAGGCAGTTGCTGCTGCAGGGCCATGGCTTGGTGATGACGGTGATGGTGGCCACGCCGCTTGCGGTGCGACGGGGCTTCAGGCGCAGGGCGGTGACCAGCTGCGATTCTTCCTGAGGAGTGAGGCTCCAGCTTTCCCAGAGCTCGGGGTTGCTGCTCTTGGTGCGCAGAAAGAAGGGCATGAGCTGCTTCTTTGCGAATGCTCGGGTGCTGCTGGCTGCCTGCTTGTTGTGCTTGCGCAGGATGCCATCGATGGCTTTGCTGCTGAGGCTCCCGTTAGCTCGCAGGTGCTCGATGATTTCACGCATGATTTCTTCCATGCAGACATTATAGGGGTTGGGGCGGGCATCGGCCTTGCGGCGGCTGTCCCGGGCGTCGGGTTTGCACTGGCTGTCCCGGGCGTCGGCTTTGTGCTAGCTGGGGTGGCTTTGGCCTCGAATGCTGATTCGTGTCTGGCTCGTGCTAGCTGCCCTAGCCTTACCCTAGCCTAGCTGGGGTAGAATATCCCCCATGAATATCGAGACCGCACATATGCTCTGCGCGCTTAACAACGACTTCTACCAGCGCAACGCCGCGTCCTTCGCCCGGACCCGCAACAATTCCTGGCGTGGATGGGAACTGTGCCTTGAGTCTGTGCTGTTTGCGCCGACCCGCGTGCTCGATGTAGCCTGCGGGACCATGCGTTTTCGCGAGTGGCTGAGCAATCGCCCTGGTCAGGGGTCGTTTGAGTACTATGGCATCGATTCTTGTCCTGCGCTGTTGCCAGAAGATGTGAAAGGCGCCGCCGGTTCTGAGGATGGTGGCGCTGGCGCCGAAACTGTCAGTTCCGTTCACTTCCAGCAACTGGACGTGTTGGGGGCTTTGCTTGCAAGCGAATCTTGCGGCGCCGAAGGTGTTTCTGGCGCGGGTGCACTTAAGGGTCTCATCCAGGCACCCCTCTGCGACCTGGTGGTTTCCTTTGGGTTCATGCATCACATTCCCGGTGCTGCTTGCAGGCGGGAGTTCTTGCGCCTGCTCCTGAAGAAGACGCAGCCAGGCGGTTACGTTGCTCTTTCTTTCTGGCAATTCATGAACAGCGAACAGCTTGCTGAGCGAGCGCGGCAGACTACGGAAGAGGGGTTGCGGCGTCTTTCGGCTGGGGAGCTTGTTCGAGGCCTTGATTGGGACCTTGATCGGAACTTTGGTCAGAATTCGGACTCGGATCTGGACAAAGACTCAGACTCAGGCCCAGGCCCAGACTCAGGCCCAGGCCCAGACTCGGACTCAGACTCAGACTCAGACTCAGACTCAGACCTAGACCTAGATTCCAACGATTATCTGCTGGGCTGGGACGGCAAGACCGACACCCTACGTTATTGCCATCACTTCGCGCCTGAGGAGATAGATGAGCTGGCGGAATCCGTGCGGGATCTTGCAACGGTGCAGGCTCGTTTCTCTTGCGATGGGCGTACCGGCAACCTGAACGGCTACTTGGTGCTGCAGAGGCGTGCAGCGCATTGAGCCTAGGCCGTTAAGCATTCCGCGATGTGGGACATTGTGAGCGGCGTTCGTTGATGGAAGATGGGACGAGTCGAGCCTAGGAAGATGGGACGAGTCGAGCCTAGGAAGATGGGACGAGTCGAGCCTAGGAAGATGGGACGAGTCGAGCCTAAGTGGCGAGTTTTTCACTATATGCGCGGTTGGGATGATTGAAATGGGAGGCCTGTGGCGAGTTTGCCATTAAATGCGCAATCGGAATCCGTCAAAGACCTTCGCTTTACACATATCTTTAGATATGTGTATCAGGCCGTATTAAGATAATCCACATTATTAAAAGAAATGGGTATTAGTTTGGTGACACCCTGTCCAGGATTATGATCAGAGCGTCATATATTGAGATTCTCGCCATTAGAGCCCGGTTTCCCTCATTAATCCTGTCATATGTTGGGATTCCGGCCAATCTGGTGGCATATGTTGAAGTTCTAGCCATCGGGAGAGCTGCCTGCGATGCGTGCCGGGTTTCTAGCCGTCGGGAGAGCCGCCTGCGATGCGTGCCGGGTCTCTAGCCGTCGGGAGAGCCGCCTGCGATGCGTGTCGGGTTTCTAGCCATCGAGAAGCTATCTCTGGGACGCATCGATGAAAAACGGTATCCAGACACCTGTAGCGTGATTGCATGAGTGGGGTGTTGAGGCGTCTTCCAGAGCTGTATCCGTGGTAACATGAGTCAACTTTGGCATATTTGTAACTTTGACTGCATTTGCGACTCTTGTCGTATCCGAACCCCTGTCGCGTGTGCAGCCCCACCGATCTTGTCTTGTCCACTGGCAAAAGGAGCTGATTTACATGGCCCCCAAGTGCAATCTCATCATCGATTCTTGCTGCGACCTTCCCCTCGACATGGTGCAGGTGGAAGGCGTCGACCTGCTGAACTACAACTACATCCTCGACGACGTCACCTATCCTGACGACTTCTTCCAGACCACCACTCCCAAGGAGTTCTACGACAACATGCGCGCAGGCGCTTCGCCAACCACCTCTCAGGTGACCATGGGCGACCTTACCGCGGCTTTCACCAGGGCTTGCGAGTCCGGCGTGCCAACCGTGTATCTGTCTATGAGCAGCGGCATCTCGAATAACTTCGAAACGGCCCATCTCCTTGCTGACCAGGTGAAAGCCGATTTCCCTGGCGCCGAGCTGTACGTGGTAGATACCCAACTGGGCTGCACCCCTGAGGGCCTGCTGGTTTTGGAAGCTATCCGTCAGCGTTCGCTGGGCCTCACCGCTTCCGAGATGGTGCGTTGGGCTGAGGAGGCGCGTTACTTCGTGAACACCATGTTCATGGTGGACGATCTGGACGCCCTGCATCGTGGTGGTCGACTGCCTAAATCTGTGGCGGTGGCCGGTACGGCGCTGAACGTGAAGCCTCTGCTGAACTTCGATGTGAACGGAAGCTTGGGCATGGTCAGCGTGGCCCGTGGTCGCAAGAAGGGTCTGAAGCAGATCGCTGCATTCTTCGAGGAGAAGCGCGACGCACAGGGCAGCAACGTGGTGCTCATCGGCAACGCGGATTGCCGCAAGGACGCAGACAAGCTTGCTGACGAGATCGCCAAGGTAGACCCCGCCGCTATGGTCATTGTCCACGACATTGGCATGACCATCGGTTCTCACGTGGGTGCTGACATGGTGTCCTGCTCCTTCTGGGGCGCCGATCGCCGTGAGAGCCTGTCCTTGGCTGATCGCATTGCTCGCAAGGTAAAGGGCGAGTAAGCTGAAACAATCTGTTCAGTAAGTTTTCGTGCGGCTGCGCAGTGCGTGGCCGCATTTGTTTTTAAGGATTCGCCTATGGAAATGAGTCGACCAACTGAGCCCGCAGATCGGCAACCCGTCGAGCCCGCAGCCCAGCAACCCGCCGAACCCACGGCCCAGCAGCTCGTTGAGCCCACGGCCCAGCAACCCGCTGAGACTAACCAGTTCGCTCGCACCGAGCTCCTGCTGGGAGCCGATGCTGTCGCGCGCCTGAAGAACGCACGCGTTGCCGTGTTCGGCGTGGGCGGCGTGGGAGGCTACGTGGTAGAGGCCCTGGCTCGCACTGGCGTGGGCGCGCTCGATGTCATCGACAACGACACGGTTTCCCTGACGAACCTTAACCGCCAGATCATCGCCACGTACGAGACGCTGGGCAAAAGCAAGGTGCAGGTGGCGGCTGAGCGCATCGCTTCAATAAATCCCGCTTGCAAGGTGACTGCTCACGAGTGCTTTTACCTGCCAGAGACGCGGGAGCGGTTCGTATTTTCCGACTACGATTACGTGGTGGACGCGGTAGACACGGTGGCCGCGAAGCTCAGTCTCGTCGAGGCGTGTCGCGACGCTGGCGTACCCTGCATCAGTAGCATGGGTGCGGGCAACAAGCTCGACCCGACGGCGTTTCAGGTGGCGGACATCTACGAGACCTCCGTGTGCCCGCTGGCCAAGGTTATGCGACGCGAGTGCAAGAAGCGCGGCATCGACCATCTGAAGGTGGTTTACTCCCAGGAGCCTCCCCTGAAGCCTGCTCATGTGGAAGGGGGAGAGGTGAAAGCCACCGGCCGGGGTGTTCCCGGGTCCGTAGCCTTTGTTCCTTCCGTGGTGGGCCTCATCATCGCTTCGGAAGTGGTGAAGGATCTGATTAAGTAAGCGTTGGAAGCAAATTGGATTTCGGCATGGAAGGCGACAGGCGAGAGCCAGTCGCCTTCCACATATTTGCGGGCGAGAGCCAGTCGCCTTCCACATATTTGCGGGCGAGAGCCGGTCCCTTCCACATATTTGCGGGCGAGAGCCGGTCCCTTCCACATGTTCAGTAGGCGAGAGCCAGTCGCCTTCCACATATTTTGAGAGCGATGCGTTGGCCGAAAAGGCGTTTAGCGAATGTGGCGCCCGCTGGTAGAAAAGGCTGTGATTTGCCGCATTTTGGCGGGGCTCCTTCGTCATAATTTCGCTTGAAAGACATTGACGTTAGGAGCACCTATGTACGTAACTTGCTTGGACCTTGAGGGCGTTCTCGTTCCTGAGATCTGGATCGCCTTCGCCGACGCTGTGGGCATTCCCGAGCTGCGTCGCACCACTCGTGACGAACCCGATTACGACAAGCTCATGCAGTTCCGCCTGAACATCCTGCGCGAGAACAACCTGGGCCTCCCTCAGATTCAGGAGGTTATCAAAGGCATTAAGCCTCTGCCTGGCGCTAAGGAGTTCCTGGACGAGCTTCGTTCGTTCTCCCAGGTCATCGTTATTTCCGATACTTTCGAGCAGTTCGCCATGCCCCTTATGGCTCAGCTGGGCTACCCAACCCTCATGTGCAACAGCCTGGTGGTGGCCGAGGACGGTTCTATCACCGACTACAAGATGCGCTGCGAGCAGAGCAAACTGACTACGGTGAAGGCTCTGCAGTCTTGTGGAATGACCACCATCGCCGCAGGTGACAGCCATAACGATCTGGGCATGATTCGCGCCTCGAAGGCTGGCTTCCTCTTCAAGAGCCCTGAGGCTATCCGCGAGGCGAACCCCGACGTTCCCGCGTTCGATGAGTTCGACGATATGCTGGCAGCTATCAAGGCGGCCATGGTCTAAGAGCCTCGGGACGGCAATGGACTGAGACCCTCGGGACGGCTATGGACCGAGAGCCTCGGGACGGCTATGGACTAAGCGTCCTGCATTTTCTTGCAAAACCTGGGCATCGGCTTCGCCGGTGCCCTTTCTGTTTTATTGGGGTGAGTCAGTTGAAGATGGTGAGCCAGGCGGGGTTCTCTGCTGAGCGGGTGCCCTTTGCTGAGTGGGTGTCCTCTGCTGGGTGAGTGCCATTTGCTTGCCGAGCCCCCTTGATCACTCGAGAGTCTCTTCTTGCCGATCCCTCAAGAGCCTGGGCATCCTCTCCTCGTCGAGTGCGCCTTCGATTAATTGGAAGCCTCTCCCCGCAGATCATGCCTTGCTTCTTGGTCAAAATCTCTGGTTGGGGCAGGCGCGGGATAGAATTCCGCTAAATGGCAGAAAAAACCTTCGATTCAAGGGTGATTTGGCGACTTTGTCCCTAAATGGCAGACGGGCAGGGGAGGAAGGGGCTCGATCCGCGTTTCGCTTTAGGTCATCGAGCAGTCTCTTCCAGAGATAATGTACAGAATATAGAAAAGTGTGGAGTATCTCCTTCTATCGGCTGTTCTCGGTGATCGCGGATGAGTATTCCGACTCGTATGGCTGTGCCATTTAGCGGGATTCTCGCCAGAACTCCCTCGATTTCTGGGTCCGAGTGTACATTAAGCGGATTCCTGGCCACCTCGTGTCATTTAGTGATTTCTTGGCCAGGGCAATGTGGAAGCTGGGCCTGGCGAAGGCCCAGGGCAATGTGGAAGCTGGGCCTGGTGAGGGCCCAGGGCGATATGGAAGTTGAGGGCGAAGGCTCGGGGCGATGCTGAAACATGAGGCAAAGTGGGAGTTGGGACCAAGTTGACCCAAAGGCAATGTGGAAGCAAAAGATGCCGCCTGCGAGGGTAAACCTGCGGGCGATTAAACCCGCGCGGGCGATTAACTCCGCAGGCGATTAAACCCTGCAGGCGATACAGAATAAAGAAAGGGGCCGTGAGATTCAATCTCACGGCCCCAGCCATAGTTACCCGTTTGCGATCTTTGGGCAATCGCGAATTCCGGCATCTGCGGAATTCGCGAGCTTCAAAACCCTTAAGGAATCATAAAGTACAGGAAGTGGCTCTGAGCGAAGACCAGCAGGCAGAGAACGAAGAGCATGCCCAAAGACCAGGGGAGCAGCTTCTTGAACAGCGTGCTCTCGGTTTCGTAGGTTGCGCTTGCGGCAATTGCCAGGGACTGAGGAGAAACCATCTTACCGGTTACGCCGCCCATGGTGTTAGCAGCCAGGAACAGGTCGGAGGACACGTGCTGCAGTGCGGGGTTGGCGTTTGCTGCCTCGGCCTGCAGGCTCGAGAACAGGGCGTTTGCAGAGGTGTCGGAACCGGTAACGGCCGTGCCTACCCAGCCCAGAACGGGGGAGAGGAAGGCGAACAGGGCGCCGGTGCCTGCCAGGAACTGGCCGATAGAGATGGTCTGACCAGAGAAGTTCATGACGTAAGCCAGGGACAGAACGCAAGCGATGGTCAGGATGGAGTAACGCATGCGGTAGCAAACCTTGCCCAGCTCGGAGAAGGCGGCGCCGAAGCTCAGCTTAAACCAGCCGTTGTCGTTGAAGAAGTGGTAGATGAGGGTGACGATAATGCCAGCCACCAGGATCATGGTGCCAGGGTTCGACAGCCAGGTGACGTTGAAGATGGTGCCGGGGTTGTTGCCGGCGGCGTTCAGTACCAGGGAGACAACGGTGCCATCGGCGGCGATCTCAGTCAGGCCGGGCCAAGGAACCTTGATGTCGAAGGCGGTGAGAGGAAGAACCATCTTGCCCAGGACAAAGACCACGATGATTACCAGGTAAGGCATGACGGCCATCCAGACGCGGGCAGGAGTGAGCTTAGACTTGTGGGAGGTGTCTACGGGGTCAAGACCCATGCGGATGCGGGACTCTTCAATGCCGCGGCCCTTCCAGAAGTGAAGGAAGAGCACGGAAACGCCCATAGAAACGATGGAAGCCACGATGTCGGTGAGCTCGTAGGTGAAGTAGTTAGAGCACCAGTGCTGTGCCAGACCGAAGGAAAGGCCGCAAACCAAAGCGGGCAGCCAGCAGTCCTTCAGGCCCTGCTTGCCGTCGAGGATGATCATGACCAGCAGAGGCACGACCAGTGCGAACAGGGGAGCCTGGCAACCGACGATGGCGGCTACGTGGGTGGAAGTTGCCGCTGCGCCTGCAGCACCAGGAGCCATGTTACCGGCGGTAACGATGGGTACGGCCACAGCACCGAAGGCGACCGGTGCGGTGTTTGCCAGCAGAACGGTCATGGCGGCGCGGATAGGCTTAATGCCCAGGCCCAGAATCATGGTTGCGGTAATGGCGATGGGGGCGCCGAAGCCTGCCAGGGACTCCAGCAGGGCGCCGAAGCAGAAGGCGATGAGCAGCGCCTGCATACGGACGTCGCCGCCGCCGATGATGTTGAAGATACGTCCCAGGTCCTTATAGCGACCGGAGACAACGGTGATGTTATAGAACCAAACAGCTGCAACGATGATCAGGCAGATGGGGAACAGACCGTAAACCGCGCCCTCGATGGCGGAGTAGATGGTGAGGTCCGTGGGCATGTTGAACCCGAAGATTGCAACCAGGATGGAGATGAACAGTGCGATGATGGCGGAAACGTGGGCCTTCATCTTCAGTGCAACCAGGCACACGAAGAAGGTAACCAGGGGGATGCAACCCACCGCGGCGCTGAGCGCAACGCTTCCCGCTACAGGATCGATAGTCGCTTGGAACATGGAACTCCTCTAAGATGGCTATCCGACGTCGAATCTGCTTGTTAGCGAAAAGGTTCGACAAATGACACAGATTAGTAAAATAAAGGACAAATGGCGGTTTTCCTGGCTTTATTGGTAGGCGGTAGTAGCTTTTGGATATAAGGTTCCATAAGTCGATGACCTGCTAATTCTTTGTAGAGAAACGGTTCGAAAATGCGATATTCCCACACGATTCGCGGTGTTTTCTTGCGGCGTCCCAACAGGTTCATCGCCGAGGTTTTGGTGGAAGGCGAGCCCGTGACGGTGCATGTGAAGAACACCGGACGCTGCCGTGAGTTGCTGATTCCCGGGGTGGTGGTGATTCTGGAAAGGGCATCGAATCCCAATCGCAAGACGCCTTACGATCTCATCGCGGTGTACAAGGGGAGCGCTCCCGAGGACTGGGACGGCACTTGGTACGACCCTTACGCTTTGGAAGGCCCGTCGGCCTCTGCGCCCGCTGAGCCCGCTGCGACTCCGCCAGACCCCGCGTCCGCCGAGCCCGTCGCGACTCCGCCAGACTCCGCGCCCGCCAAGCCTGTCGCGGCTCCGCCGGGCATGCTCCTTAACATGGATTCCCAGGCCCCCAACAAGGTGGTGGGCGAGTGGCTGGCCCACCAGGGCTTCAGCTTGGTGAAGCCCGAGTACACCTTCGGCAATTCTCGTGTCGATTTCTATATGGAAAGAGCCGCCGGCGTGCTTGGTGTTGCGTCCGTGGCCAATGCCGGCGAAGGTTCGTCGTCGCCCGAAGTCTGCGCTGGCGCGAGCCTTGCTTCGCTTGCGTCCGCTCAGCCGTACCTGCTCGAAGTGAAGGGCTGCACGCTAGAAATAGACGGTGTGGGCTATTTCCCCGATGCTCCAACCGAGCGAGGCGTGAAGCATCTGCGAGAGTT
This sequence comes from Eggerthellales bacterium, assembly GCA_029225085.1. Taxonomy (GTDB): domain Bacteria; phylum Actinomycetota; class Coriobacteriia; order Coriobacteriales; family Eggerthellaceae; genus JAQXVU01. Next base: position 21,021 of record JAQXVU010000061.1, read on the forward strand.
GGCGGCGGCGGTGAGCGAGGGGTATCGCTGCGCGTTGGCCTTTGCCATTCAGATGCCGGGAATCACGAAGGTTCTTCCAAATATTCAGACACATCCTGAGTTTGGTGAGGCGTTGGCTGAGGCTCAGGCTGCAGGGGTGCAGGTGCTGTATTTGCCATGCACGGTGCGTGAAGACGAGCTATACATAGACCCCGATATTTCATGGGACAAGGCGGTTGCGTTGTAGTAGTGTCGTACGAGTCGCACGCTGAGATTTGCGGTTTGGCGGTTAGTGCCGCAGGGCTCTGTATGCGCGCGATGCTGTAATACGCGCGACGTGCGATGCTGTGAGACGCGCGACGTGCGATGCTGTGAGACGCGCGACGTGCGATGCTGTGAGACGCGCGACGCACGATGCAATAACTCGCGCAAAGCAAGGGGGGATAAGCGGACATGGCCAAGGCAAGCTCCAACGAGATGGATATGCTGCATGGCCCCTTGCTGTCCAAAATCATCATCTTCGCCATCCCCGTTGCCCTCAGCGGCGTGCTACAGCAGCTCTTCAACGCGGTCGACTCCGTCTTCGCCGGTCAGTTCCTGGGCCCCGAGGCTCTGGCGGCCATTGGCGGAAACGTGCTGGTCATCACGCTGTTCCTGAATCTGTTCATGGGCCTGTCTGTGGGTGCGAACGCGGTGATCGCCCGCTACATTGGCGAGGGGCATCGGGAGAGCATCCAGGATGCGGTTCATACCGTGGTGGTGCTGTCCCTGGTCTGCGGCATCGCCATGATTTTCGTGGGCATCCTCACCGCCGAGCCTCTGCTGGTGCTCATCGCGACGCCAGCCGACGTCCTCGATCTGGCCGTGCTGTACATGGATGTTTACTTCGTCGGCATGCTCTTCATCCTCTTCTACAACTTCGGCAGCGCCATTCTGCGCAGTAAGGGCGACACCAAGCGCCCTCTGTACGCGCTGATTGTCTCCGGTCTTTCTAACATCGTGCTGAATTACGTGTTCGTTGCCATCGTGCCGTGGGGCGTGGCGGGCCTTGCCCTTGCCACCACGATATCTAACGGTATCGCCGCCATCATGATCCTGCATTGGCTGCTGCACGAGAGCGAGGAATTCCGCCTGTTCCCCAAGCAACTTCGGGTGAACGGTGCGTGCCTGAAGGCGGTGTTGGCCATTGGCGTGCCGGCGGGTTTGCAAGGCGTGCTGTTCAGCTTGTCGAACGTGTGCGTGCAGAGCGGCATCAACAGCTTTGGCTCGGCGGCGGTGGCTGGCTCGGCTGCGGCGGTGAACGCGGAGTGCATCACGTACTTCGTCATCACGGCGTTTGTGCAGGCGGCGGTGACCTTCGTGGCCCAAAACTACGCGGCGGGCGAGGTTGCTCGCTGCAAGAAGGTCGTGGGAATCTGCATGGCCTGCGCGCTGATCTGCGGTTTTACGATGGATGCCGCCTTCGTCCTCTGCGGAGAATGGTTCCTGGCCATCTTCACCTCCGACCCTGCTGCGGTGGAATACGGTTGGATCCGCCTGTACGTCATCTGCGCGCTGCAGTGGCTGGTATGCACCTATGAGATCACGGCCGGCGCCCTCCGCGGTCTGGGCTCGTCCCTGATGCCCGCCGTTGTCACCCTTATTGGCACCTGTGTTCTGCGCTTCGCCTGGGTGTTCTTCGTGTTCCCCCTGAATCACGACCTTACCTGGTTGCTGACGGTGTACCCCGTGTCCTGGATAGTCACCGGCATCAGCATGATCATCGGCTATCTGGTGGTGAGCAGGCGCAAGTTCGCCCTGGTCAGCAAGGAGGCTTAGCTATGGAATTGCAGCGAGGCGGCTCGCAGTTGGGCCGCGCAGATGGCTCGATGAACGGAGCGCTTGCTTCCTCTGGTGCGACCGATCTCGCTGAGCTACAGCGGCAGATCGCGGCCTTTAAGCCCTTCAACGAGCAGGAAGAGGCCGATCAGCGCCTTATGCTGGCCGCCCTAGAGGATGAGATGGCGCGCCTAGACGCTGCTCATCCTGGCCACGCGTCGGACGGTGATGCCGTGCTGGCGGATGGCGCCGGAATCATGGCGCCTTCCTGCTCTGCCGCTTCGCGGGGCGCAACGACGGCGCTCGCCGTACCTTCCTGTCTTACGCGCGATGCCCAAGCTCACTTCACCTGCAGCATCTGGGCGGTGAACCCCTCCTTCACCAAGACCCTCATGGTGTACCACAACATCTATGACTCCTGGAGCTGGATAGGCGGCCATGCCGATGGCTGCGCCGACCTGGCTTCGGTTGCGCTTCGGGAGCTAGAAGAGGAGACCGGCGTCGCCCATGCCCGCATCATCCCTGTTGGTCAGCGAGAGGGAAGCTCGGAAAGCCCCCTTCTGTCTTTGGAAGTTCTTACCGTGAATGGCCACGAGAAGCGGGGGAGCTACGTGAGCTCCCACCTGCATCTGAACGTGACGTACCTGGCGGTGGCCGACGAGGCGGATGCTCTGCGAGTGAAGCCCGACGAAAACAGCGGCGTTGCCTGGGTGCCCCTGAATGAGGTGGTGGCTCGCTCTTCCGAGCCCTGGATCCGCACCCGCATCTACCAGAAGATCCTCGATCGTCTTAAGAGACTGGGCTGAGTAAGGTGCGGGGCTGCCATTCGGCAGCCCCGCTAACGTTGTGCGTCGTTCTCTTTCGAGAACGACGCTTTTCATTCGCTTGCACTTGCTTGCGCCCAGAGGCGCAAGCAATAGGCGCCCTTTGCGGGCGCCTTCTCTTATAACTTTTCGGCTAGGTCGGAGAGCTCGGTGACCAGGCTGTCGAACAGGGCCAGGGCGCTGTTCACGGGCTCAGGCGAGGACATGTCCACGCCGGCACCTCGCAAAAGGTCGATAGGTGGCTTCGAGCAGCCGCCCTTCAAAAATCCCAGGTAGTCTTCCACAGCTGAAGGGCCCTCTGTTAGAATGCGGTTGCTCAGGGCGATGGCTGCCGAGAATCCCGTGGCGTACTGGTACACGTAGTAGCGGTAGTAGAAGTGGGGGATGCGAGCCCATTCCAACGCGATCTCGTCGTCGATGACCATGTCAGGGCCGAAGTACTCGGCGTTCAGCTGGCGGTAGATGTCGCAGAGGGCATCGGCGGTGAGACCGGCGCCCGCCTCGGTGAGCTGGTTGGCCTTCAGCTCGAACTCGGCGAACATGGTCTGGCGGTACAGCGTAGCGCGGAACTGCTCGAGGAAGTGGTTCAGCAAGTAGGCGCGCTGCTTGTCATCGGTGGCGTTCTGCAGGAACCACTGCATCAGCAGGCTCTCGTTGCAGGTGCTTGCCACCTCGGCCACGAAGATCACGTAATCGGAGTAGCGGGAGGGCTGGTTCTGGCAGGACAGGTAGGTGTGCACCGAGTGGCCCATCTCATGTACCAGGGTGAACACGTCGTCGAGGGTGCCCTGGAAGTTCAGTAGGATCACGGGGTGGGTGCCGTAGCTGCCGGCGGAGTAGGCGCCGGAGCGCTTGCCGGGATTCTCGTACACGTCTATCCAGCGCTGGGAGAGGCCCATCTTCACGATTTCCAGATACTCATCGCCCAGAGGCGCCAGGGCCTGCAGCATGATCTGGCAAGCCTCCTCGTAGGTGAAGTGCATGTCGGCATCGGGGATGACGGGCACGTACAGGTCGTAGAAGTGCAGCTCATCGACGCCCAGCAGGCGTTTGCGCAGGCTCACGTAACGATGCATGGGCGCCATGTTGTCATGCACGGCGCTGATGAGATTGGTGTACACGCTGGTGGGAACCTCGTTGGCGGAGAGGGCCGCCTGCAGCGTGTTGTCGTAGCGGCGAGCGTTGGCGAAGAACTTCTGCTGCTTGGTCTGGGCTGCCAGGGTTGCGGCCAAGGTATTGCGGAACTGGCCGTAGACGCCGTACAAGCTTTGGAAGGCGCTCTTGCGCAACGCGCGGTCGGCGCTGGTCATGAGGGGGATGTAGCTGCCGTGGGTGACGGGGTGGGTCTCGCCCTGGGAATCGGCGGCGTCGGGGAAGGTCAGGTCAGCGTCGTTGAGTAGGGAGAAGATATTCTCGGGCTGGCTGGCCATGTCGCCGGCTGCTGCCAACAGGGCTTCCTCGGCAGGGCTCAGGGTATGGGGGCGACGATCGAGGATGCGGTTTAGGGCGCGGCGATACAGCTGTAGGTCAGGCTCTGCGGCATAGAATTCTTCCAGAGCTTCAGGGGCCATGGCCAGGATCTCTGTGGCGAACCAGGAATAGCTTTCGGCGATTTGCACCATGAGGGTGTCCACCTGGGAGCTGTAATCCTGGTACAGGGATACGCGGGTGTCCTGGTCGCTCTTGCGGTTGGCGTAGTTGGCCAGCTTGCCCAAGGTGATGTCGCACTCGTCGTCGAGCTGCAGGAAGGCCAGGAGCTGGGCGGGGTCGGTGCTGACGCGGCCTTTGAAGTCGGCGAACTTGGCGGGGTAGGCCTTGGCGGCGTTAAGTTCTGCCAGGAAGGCCTCGTCGCTTTCGTACATGCAGGACAGGTCCCAGGTGAATTGTGGGTCTATCTCGTTGCGTTCGTGAATTGCCATGAAGACCTCCTGAAATGTGCTGTCGTATGGGGCTGTGGTGGTTCGGCCGCTTTGGCGCACGTGTACATGCATCGAGCGGCCATGCTGCGAACGATCACTGTCGCGGCGACGATTCGGTCGTGCTGGCACACGGCGGATGGGCGCTTTGGCCGGGCCGTTTTGGCGCGCATCGCAAACCCTCGTTGGCGCGGTCGTGCGAAGATGCTGTGGCTGCGTGAACCTTTGGTAGCCCCGTGAGTTCAAAGCTATACAATAGTACGAAATGTGTCGGAACGAGAGGTGCAGTCTCATGAAGTTTGAAACCCTTGGTAAACGGGGTAATCCGGTCATCGTTGCCATACATGGTACGTTCGCTAACGCAGACTCTATCAAGCCCTTTGCGGAGCTCTTGGCTGACGAGTACTACGTGGTACTTCCTACGCTGAACGGCCACTATCCCACATCGGCTGACTACCATAACCCGGTAGAGGAGGCCACGCAGATCTACGACTTCCTAGAGAGCCACGACATTAAAGAGCTGGCCATGGTGCAGGGTACGAGCCTGGGTGCATCGGTTGCGCTGTGCATGGCTGCTATGAACAAGATTCCTTGCAAGCGCTATTTCATGGATAGCGTGCAGCTGTACAAGTACGGCTCTTTGCGTCGCAGCATCAGCTACTCGAAGCTGGTGGCGCTGGTGAACCAGTATCGCAGCAAGACGACTGATACCGCGAATGGCCAGGGGGATCAGGCCATTCAGGGAACCATGACGGGCAAGATCATGGGTGCTGGCGACGACGCTTACAGCGGCATGATTCAGGGAGTCACGGCGGTGTATGACATCCTAACCGAGAACACCATTCATAACGTGGTGGACACCTGCTTTAACGTGACCTTCCCTAAGCTAGATCCTTCCGTGCAGCCTCTTTGCGTGTTCTACTTTGGCGCCAAGGATCCTTCTGCCAAGCAGGAGAAGGACATCAAGAAGCATTACCCTAACAGCATCGTGAACGTGATGACGGGTCATAGCCAGGGTTCCTTCCAGGTACTGAATCCTCAGAAGTACGTCGACATGCTGAAGATGAGCATCTTCTAAAAACTGGCAATTGCGGAAGCTGGGCGTCCTGTTGGGCACCCAGCTTTTTTGTGTGGGCTGGGAGCCTTGTGTGAGGACCAGCGCTTCGTGTGAGGGCTGGGAGCCTTGTCGGGCTCCGGTTTCGCCGATGGGCGGTGCGTTGGCTGGTGAGTCGCCAGGAGCTTGTTAACGTTTCGGGTAATGGGTGTCCCAGAGGCAAGTCGCCTTGAAATAGATTTGTGTAGGCCGGCTGCGAGTAATCGCGGCCGGCCTTTGCTTTTGCTGGGAAGGGGATTCTGCTTCTTCCTCCTCTTCCTCCTTCGGACCTCTTTTGGGTTTCCGCGCGAAAACATCGGTCTGGACGAAGATTTGGCGTCTTACCAGAGAGAATTGGTGCAGGTTACGGTGTCGACTCTTAGTTCGTGCTGAATTTCATGCATTTCGTGCTTTGTGGCTCGATGAAGGCGCCTGCTTTTTCCTGAATTTGTCTGGTAAGGCTTCAAATCTTCGATGAAATCCGGTTTTACGCGCGCGTTTTCCCGTTGGCTACGGGTGGGGTTGGTACTTGGGTTCGGGCAAAGCAAGTGCATCGGCGTGGATCGAGGTGCCAAGTGCATAGCGCAGGCAAACCGAAGGAAGATGGTCAAAAGATAGTCTTGTTTGGGCGGTTCGGCGTCTGACGCTGGGGGTGTAGAGCGATTTCTTTTGGTTCATGCTGAATTTCGGTGCGTTCGTGCTGGGCGATTCGAGACCGCACTTAGCTCTGACTAAACGAGATGATTTTTTGACCAGCGATAGCTAATTCTGCTGCGCAAACGGAGTGCCGGTCCTTGGTGGCCTCCGCCGAACGCCTGCGCCCCGCTCGCTAAAAGAAGAGAGCGCGACGTGCGCGCTCTCGCCAATTCCTGTTCGAATGGGGCGAACCTGCTCGCCCGGGCCGAAACCCCCAGCGCGCTCTCGCCAATTCCTACTCGTACAGGTTGAAGAAGGAGTCGAGCCTCCGCAGCGCTTCCTGCAGCTGCGCCTTCGAGCACGCCACGTTCATGCGCAGGAAGGGCTCGCCGGTAGATCCGTAGATGCTGCCCGGACTCAGGATTAGTCCCGTCTCCTCGCGGATGGCATCGCACAGCTCCGTGCAGTCGCTGGCTAGCTCCATGCAATCGAGCCACACCAGGTACGTCGAATCTGAGGGCACCACCACGATCTCGGGCAGTCGCTGCTCGATGTAGTGGGTCGCCTCCTCCTTGTTGTCCCAGAGGAACTTGTTCAGGTCGTCCAGCCACTGGTCGCACTTGGTGTAGGCGGTGATGACGGCGTCCATGGCGAATGCGTTGGGGAATGCCACGTCATCGATGGCCATTCCCTCTTTAACTGCCTCATTTAGCTGAGAATTGGTGCAGATTACGTAGGCACTCTGTACGCCTGCCGTATTAAACGCCTTCGAGGGCGAGCAGCAGGTGATGCTGATGTCGCGGCACTCAGGGGAGGCTGCGGCAAAGGGAACGTGGTGCTTGCCAGGTGCCACGATGTCGCAGTGAATCTCGTCGGAGACCACTACCACGTCGTTCATGCTGCACAGCTCGCCAATGTGGGCCAGGTCCTCAGCGGACCACAAAGTGCCCGTGGGGTTCTGGGGGTTGCACACGATCATCATGGTCACTTCGGGCAGGGCCAGCTTCTCCTCTAGGTCCTCCCAATCGATGAAGTAGTTCTTGCCGTCGTAATCGAGGGGGCACTCCATGACCTTGCGGCCGTTCTCCGTGATGGAGGTATAAAAGTGGTTGTACACCGGAGGCTGCACCAGCACGGCGTCCTCGGGGTTGGTGAGGGTGCGCACCAGCGAGCCGATGGCGGGGATAACGCCGTTGCAGAACAGCACGTCCTTCTCATCGAAGCGGATGCCATGGCGGCGGTCCCACCAATCGCAAACGGCGGTGCGGAACTCAGCGGGGATGGTGCTGTAACCATACACGCCGGAAGCCGCGCGGTCTACCATCGCCTGCGTGATAGCGGGTGCGGTGGGGATATCCATGTCGGCGACCCACATGGGAATCTCGTCCTCGGCGATGTCCCACTTCATCGAGAACGTGCCCCTGCGGTTGGGCGCCGCGTTGAAGTCGTAGGTGCTGGCAACCTGTGGCTTTGCGATGGCCTGGGCGCCGCGAGCTGCGTCTGCCTTGCCGCGAGATCCGTTGCCCTTACCGCGAGTTGCGTCTGCCTTGCCACGGGATCCCTGTCCCTTGGCGCTGTTTGCCTTGCCACCCTTCTGAGCAAAAGCTTTGGAAGATGAGTCTTTGGCTCCCTGAGATTTGGAAGCGCCCTTGCCGGCGTTGCCCTTGGCGGAGCCAGCCTTGCTTCCCTGACCCTTGCCAGGACCGGGCTTGCCACCCTTGGCTCCCTGACCGGAAGAGCTGCCCTTGCCCTGGCTGCCGGAAGCCTTGTCGCCAGCGAGCTTCTTCTTCATCCAGCCGCCGTCCAAATCGAGCTCCTTTTTCTTGCCCGACTTGTGGAAGTTGCCTCCCTGCTTGCCACCAGTTGCTTTGTTGGCCATAGATGCTGCTCCTTGGTACAGGCCCGCTTGCGCAGGCGCTTATGTATGTGTGCTCTCCCGCGGTCCCGCGGGAGAGCTTGCTACCTATTTATATGCGGCTTCACCGCCATAAAGTTTGTGCCCCGCTGCTTCCGCATTGAGCCTTGCATCGCCCTCGCGCCTCGCTCGCTCGCGCATCGCCCTCGCGCCTCGCTCGCTCGCGCATCGCCCTCGCGCCATGCGCTCGCTTCGCCGCGGGTTTTTCTCATGTTCTCCATGATACTTCGTACGCCATATTCGAGCGCTGGGAACCTTTGGCGGCGACCGAAGTCGGTCGTATTCGAGCGCTGGGAACCTTTGGCGGCGACCGAAGTCGCGCATATATGAACGCTGGGAAAACTCTTGTCGGACGCCCAATCCGGAGGTGTACCATGAATCGCTGGGAAACTAAAACATACGAGGGAACCTTGCGCTGGCCCCACGAAAGACCCGCGCAAGGAATCTGCAAAAGGGAATTAGCACATTGGTTAAGGGAACTCACTATGAGAAGGTGGTGTGCGCATGCTGCTTTCTGTTCCTCTGCGTGAACATCGGCTTTACCAGCACCTCCTTTAACGTGTATCAACCGTATATCGTCGCAGTGGACGGCATCGGCGACACTGGCGGCTCGCTCATTTTGGCGTTCCGCACGCTGATCTCGTTGCTGTGCATGCTGGCGGTGGCGAAGTGGTATCGCCTCCTCGACTGCAGGCTGGGCGTGTTCCTGGCCTCCTGTCTGACGGCTATCGGCTTCTTCTTCTACTCTCTGGCGGACAACTTCTTCATGTTCTGCTTGGGCGGCTTGTTCGCCGGTGCAGGCTACGGCTTCGGCGGCATGGTGGCCATGAACCTCATCATCAGCCGCTGGTTCAAGAGCCATGTGGGCGCCGCGGTGGGCATTGCGGCCACGGGCAGCGGTTTCGCCTCTATCGTGTTTCCCTTCATCATCACGCTGATCATCGAGAACGGCACCCTGCATGCCGCCTTCCTCATGGAGGCCGTGGTGGCTCTGGCGGTGGGTCTGCTGGTGTTCGCCCTGTTGCACAACTATCCCTCCGAGCTGGGCATGCAACCCTACGAGAGCCACGAGAAGAACAAGAAGGAGAAGCGTATCGGCGCGTCCTGCACCCTCACTCCTGCCGCCCGCAAGCTTCTGTTTGTGGCCATGATCTTCATAGGCGCCATTGCGGTGGACGGCTGGGGCTACCTCAGCATCCTCATGACCACTTCCGGCTTCGACCCCATCTTTGCCGCGGGCATGCTGACCTTGGCAGGCGTCTGCCTGGCGGTGGCCAAGGCGGCTTCGGGCGAGACCTTCGACTTGCTTGGTCCCTTCAGAGGCTCGGTGATCTTCTTCACCCTCATGAACGTGGGCCTGGTGCTGTGCGTGTTCTCGTTCCTGGGCAACAGCGCGCTTATGACGGCGGCCATCGTTCTCTTCAGCGTGGGCAACTGCCTGGGTACCGTGGGCATTAGCGTGTGGTCTATCGACCTCTCTACCCCCGAAGAGCGCCTGGGTCTGGTGAAGGACCTTCAGGTGGGCTATGCATTCGGCGGCTTCATCTTCAATCTGGTTCCCGGACCGCTCATGGACGTGCTGGGATCCTACTGCGTGTCCTATGGCATTTTGGTGGTGCTAGGTGTAATCTGCATGGCTATTGTGTTGGGAATCTACGTGAAATTGGTTGGTAAAAGCAATTTGTGATTCGCTCCGCATTAGTTGGAAGACGGGTCTCGCGCAGACCGACAATTCGCTTTGCATTAGCTGGAAAGCGACACCCGCATGAACCTGTAACTCGCAAATATTTGGTTGGAAAGAAGAACCTGTGATCTATCGCTTGCTCATCGTCGCCGCCACCGTCATTTGGGGCAGCTCCTTCGTCATCGTGAAGGACGTGACCACCTACATGACCCCGGCCTGGCTGCTGTTCATTCGCTTCCTGGGCGCCTCCCTGATCCTGGCGCTGGTGTTTTTGAAGTACCGCCAGTTCTACTTTAAGAAGGACCACATCCTGTATGGCGCGCTCTTCGGTCTGGCGCTGTTCACGGCGTACTACGTGCAGACCCAGGGCATCATCTACACCACCCCCGGAAAGAATGCCTTCCTCACCGGCACCTACTGCGTCATGGTGCCCTTCCTGGCTTGGGCGGTGACCAAGCGTCGTCCCACCAAGTTCAACCTGCTGGCCGCGTTCCTGTGCATCGTGGGCGTGGGCTTCATCAGCCTGAACGGGGACGCCGGCGTGAACATCGGCGATGTGCTGACCTTGGGTTGCGCGGTGTTCTACGCCATCCACATCGTGCTGGTGTCTAAGTTCTCGCCAGGGCGCAACATCTTCGTCCTCACCATGTGGCAGTTCTTCTTCGTGGCGGTGCTGTCGGCCGTGGTGGGTCTGGTCTCTGAGCCTGCTCCTGCTATCCTGGCCTCTATGCAGCCCGAGCAGTTCATTCAGCTGGCCTACCTGACCGTGGCGTGCACGGCATTGGCGCTGCTGTTTCAGAACATTGGCCAGGCAAACATTCCTCCCGCAAGCGCTAGCCTGCTTCTGTCTCTGGAGTCCCCCTTCGGCGTATTCTTCAGCGTGCTCGCCGGTGCCGAGGTGCTGACCGGTCAGATCGTCTTCGGCTTCGTGCTGGTGTTCGCGGCTATCGTGGTATCCGAGGTGCTGCCCGAGAAGATGAAAGGCAAAGTTGAGGCAGAAGCTGCGGCGGAAGATTCCGCAAAACAGGTGGAAGCGCCTGACGGCGCCCCTTGTGCGCAGGTGGAATAGCGCTGTGGGCGCCCGTGACGCCCTTGTGTGCAAGCGGAATAGCGCTGGAAATCAGATTCGGGCGAGGGCTCGCGCGATGTAATGAGTGATTGTGTGGCGAGGCTTCGGCCTCGCCTTTTTATGCGCTGAATAACGCATGGCATGATATAAATCTAGAAATAACGACCCTAACTGGGTACACTTAGGGTGATGAAAGGAGGTTGCCATGGCGGTAGCAACACGTAGAACTGCGGAAGGGAAGTATCGTACAGATTCGGAGACAAAAGAGCGCGCGACGGAGATATTCGCCCATTGGGGATTGAGCCTATCGGATGCCATTAACGTTTTCCTTGTTAAGTCTGTAGAAGTTGGTGGCTTGCCATTCGAGATGAGGACCGAGACCCCAAATTACGGGAGAATTTCCTCTCATGCATATAAGCCTACTTTGAATTCCGAAGGTGTTGCGATTCTTCCTGCGGATTGGGAGGAAGAGGATGAGTGACCCGAGTCCCAATTTATGGGAAGTGTGGCATGCTCGGTTTGAATCTGAGGGAGGTCGCGGCTACAAGTATCGCCCTGTCATCATCGTTGGAGTTAGCAGCGATGGGTCCTTGGCTATGATGGTGACGAGTTCAACAAACAGGTTGCGTTTACCGCACGATTATCTTCTTGTCGATTGGGAGCAGGCCGGACTTGTTAAACCTTCAATTGCTCGGGTAGACAGAATTGTCGAGCTGCCTCCAAACTATATAGGGACAGCTGGGAAGATCGGGGAATTGTCGGACAGGGATGTTCGTGCTCTCCTTTCCATCCTCGCTGAACTCTAGTTGAAAATGCATCAATGTGCCGAATGGCCCTGCAGACAACGAGTGCTGCAGGGCCATTCATTTCTTGTTGAAACGTATCACAATTGTGATACAATCAGTTGCGCTTACAAGGGAGGCGTACATTGACTACTACATGCGCTTCAGACAAACCAGAAAACAGAGTTCCCGTCTCCCTGCGCATCCCGCCTAAGATCGCCGAAGCGGTCGAGGCCTACGCCTCACGCAATGGCGTTCGCAAAACGGATGCCTATGTGCACTTTCTGCAGCTTGGCTTGCAGCCCGCTAATCCCGTGTCGGAAGGGGAGGGCATCGAGAAGCTGCAGATGCAGATGGATGAGGTTCTCTGCCTCCTCCGGGCATCGCGCTAGTGGGATGGTAAGTTTCGGGAACGAAGAGTCAGGCGAGCTTGGTCTGCGACCGCGGTTTGCTTCGGATCTTCATCCTCTCGTGGTTTGTCGCAGCTACCGCAATTGAATTTGCATATGCACTAACTCGTAAGATGCGACGCGTAACGCGCCCCCTGCTTCCCATTGAGCAGGGGGCAACTTTCTTTGCGGGGAGTTTCGCCGCGAGGCGTTCTTTGTGGTGCGCGCCTGCCTTCCGGGTTCGCCAGCGCCGGGCTGTTGCATCCCGCCGGCGCCATGCCGCTACATCCCAACACCCTCAGCCATCATTCGCTCTGCATACGCCGCAAACGCCCCTGTTTTGCCCGTTAACTTTGTGAGACAATCCGTAGTTAGCAACTTTGATTACGTATAAGCACAGGGCGAAACCGATCACGAGAATATGGGCATTCGGACCTTCGGGTTTCCGAGGCTGCGAGTTGGCCTTTCGGCCGCCTGGTTGGCTTCTGGCCGGCTTCGGTCCGGCTTCCAGTCAGCTTTCGGTCTGGCTTCCGGCCAGCTTCGGTCCGGCTTCCAGTCAGCTTTTAATCTGCCTGCCCATCCTCTGACCAGCTTGTTTATGGGTTTGCGCTTCCGAGCACCGCGTGAGCAGAGTTCACACCAGGTGACATTCGTGCAGAAGGACGAATTTCGATCGGAGGCGTTCGGTAAGAATGAGAGATAAGTCGAAGCGTTGGAAGAGGCCCTTCGGGTCCCTTCTCCTTGTGCTCGGACTTGCTCTGGTTATGAGCACCTGTGATCTTGCGTACGGCGCTCCCTCCGCCGGTTCCGACTATCCCACCAACCTCGAGAACGGCAGCTTCGAAGACCCCGACAAGCACACCGGCTCCTCCGCAAGCTGGACAAGCGTATCTGCCGACTCCGTCCCCAGCTGGAGGACCACCGCCACTGACAACGCCATCGAATTCGGCTGGGTCAGCTCCTCCGGCACCAGCCCCCACATGACGGCCAAAACCGCCGGTGCCACCGCTGCCGATGGCTATTGCTTCGCCGAGACCATCGCCGGCGAGGCCAACTCATCCCTGTATCACGCTCTGAGCCTGAGCTCCGGGCAGTCCTACAGCTTCTCCTTCGCCCACCGGGGCCGCTCCGTGGCGCCTGACACCATCGCCCTCATCATCGGCCCTGATCAGGCCTATTCCTTCGACAAGGCCAGCGCCAGCGACTACGATCCCTTCTGCCAGCTCGTGAGCTGGCTGCGAGAGTCCACCGATGTCGAGGCCCCGGCTGATGGCGAGGCCATCCACCTCACGGTGTATTCCACACCCCTTTCCGCCCAGGGCACCTTCGGCACTTCCGGCACCGAGGCGGTGTTCAGCCAAACCGCCGACGAGCTGCGAACCCAGGAGTGGCAGGTGTATCTGTGCAGCTCCGGCAACGATGGGTGGAACACCTTCGCAGGCTCCTTCACGGCCCCCGCTGACAATGCAGTCATGGCCTTCACCCCCTTCTCATCTGCATGGGAGAAGTCCCCCGACACGGCCGGCAACCTCATAGACTCAGTGTCCGTTACCGCCGAAGCGGACGGCACCGTCATTCACTCCGCCTCCTTCGAGGTAGAGACCAGCTCCGGCTACATGAACGTGACGTCGGGCAGCGATTCCATCGGCGGATGGTGCACCACCGCAACGGCCAAGAAGGTGGAAATCGGCTGTCTGAAGAAATCGAACGCCTACGGCCTGCCCGAGCAGGTGGTGTCGAAGGTGTACGTGCGTGACGGCGCCCAGTTCGCCGAGCTCAACGCCAACCAAGAGAGCACCCTGTACCAGTACATCAGCACCGAGAGCGGCAAGAAGTACGAGTGGTCCTTAAGCCACCGGGGCCGCAACGGCGTGGACACCATGGCCCTGGTCATCGGCCCGAAGCAGGAGTATGACCCCAAGAAGGTCAGCAAGAACTCCCGAGACCAGCTCATGCAGATCGTCGACTGGGTGAAGGGCCAGTCCGACGTGGTCATAGAGGGCGTGGGCGAGGAGGGCTGCTCCGAGAGGATCACGCTGTTCACCGCCCCCTTCAACGACAAGGGCGGGTTCACCTCCGACGACCCTATCAGCTGGTCGAAGGACGATGTGCACACCGAGAAGTGGTGCCTCTGGATCATCAGCAGCGGTAACGGCTTCTGGAGCGACTACGGCTACCTAGACACCGACCCCGACGCGACCTACGACTACACCTACGTGGTGCCCCAAGACAGCGAGGAGTCCCTGTTCGGCTTCGTCTCCTATCAGCCCGCACCCAAGGCTGACGGAACCATCGACTACTCCTACGGAAACCTGGTCGACGTCATCGCCTTCGATGAGTACTACCACATCCGCGGTTCTACCACGGTCATGGGCGAGGGCGCCATCGTCATCGACGATGAGTCCGAGGACTTCACTGTCAGCGACGACTACGTGGGCTGGGCCCTCAGCGACTCCGCCTTCAGAATCGTCGCCACCCAAACCCGCGACCGCGCCTTCCTGGGCGCCATCATCAACGGCTCCTTCGTGCCCGTCGATCTGTGGGAGCCGGGTGAGGCTGACGGCACCTATTCCTACGATGTGACCGACGTGGCGGAGCACTACGACATCCGCCTGATATTCGCCGCGGAGCACGTGATCTACGATGTGAACGGCGGTGATGACTACCATAGCGACCCCGATGACGCCTCCACCGGATACGAGGTGGGCCTGGCCCCTGGCCAGAGCTACACTTCCCACACCGCCACTTCCGACAATGACGGCTGGCGCTTCGAGGGGTGGAAGTACACTGACGCCGACAACGGCGCCACCACCTATGACGCCGAGCACACCATCTCCTATGCTGAGGTGGGCGACACCCTCTCCATCTCCGGAAAGCTCTTCGGGTCCGACGAGGATAAGGTTCTGGAAGGAATCCCAGCCTCCCATGGCGTCACCATGGTGGCCCAGTGGTCCTACCGCCAGCGCTTCGCGGTGCAGTTGGTTAACGAGAGCACCGGCGAGGTCTTCTTCGACGATTCCTGCGGCACCGTCTCTGTCAGCTTGGGAGGCGAGCTGGGCGTTCCCGCCGAGGACTTCGTCTCTGACGGCAAAGCGGTGGGGCAGGACTACTACGTGTCCGACTCTAACCTCGAGGTGAACGCAGCCGCAGCCCCCGCTGCCGGCTACCGGTTCTTGGGCTGGTACGATGCCGACGGCAACCGGGTGAGCCAGAGCCGCGCCTATGGCTACCAGGTAGACAACAGGCAGGTGACCACCCTGTACGCCCGGTTCTCTGCCAGCGGCAGCGACGTCGACGTCACCAAGTCCGTCAGGGGCAACTACGCTGACCACGGCGCCTACTTCCGCATCACCCTGTCCGTGTCCGGCGCTACGGCGAACAAGAGCTACAAGGTCTCCGTGCCGGACGTCCGCCAGGTCACGCCCTTAGAAGGCGGCCTGGTCATGAGCGATTCGTCCATTGCTACCGATGCCTCCGGAAACGGATCCGCCACGGTGTACCTGAAGGACGGTCAGACCGCCATCATCAGCGACCTGCCCGATGGGGCCACCTACTCCGTCTCCGAGAAGGACTACGGCGCCTATGGTTACCGAGACTCCTACCTGCTGGGGGATGAGTCGGCAGATGCTTTGGAAGACGTGCCGGTAGATGAGAGCCCTTCGGCCACCGTGGTGAACGAATACTTCACCTTCGGCCTGCAGGTGGCCAAGAGCGGCCTGACCGATGCCGATGACCTGAGCTCCGCTGTGCCCCTCTCCGGGGCGGGTTTCACCCTGTACTCCGACGAGGCCTGCACCAAGGTCACCCACTCCCAGCAGCTCACCGACGACGAGGGCCTGACCACCTTCGTGGGTATGAGGGTGGGGAAGACCTACTACCTGAAGGAATCCTACGTTCCCACGGCGTACCGGAACGGCGCCGAAACCATCGCCCTGAAGGTGAAGGAAGACGGCATCTACCTGGTCTCGGACAGCGGGGATGAGAGGCTCCCCGGCCTCAGCGGCGACGGCTCCACCTTCAGGATCGGCCTGACCAACGCCGTCATGCTGACCCTCCCCTCTGCGGGATCGGCGGTCACGCCGCATACGTTGCATCTCATCGGCGGGACTATGCTCTGCGCCGCGGCCCTGCTCTTGCTTTTCAGGATGAGGCGCCGCCCCTTGGGAGGAAAGCGCTGATGAGCAGCTTGTGAGCACTATCCGATGAACTCTCGGTAGCTACCGTTCCTGATGACCGCCCCTTAGGGGAAACGCGTTAATGATCGGCCTGTGAGCATCCCTGATGACCTTGCGCCGATTGAACATATGAGGAAGGAAGATTAATGGAAAAGACCTTTGCCAGCTCGCTGAGGACCAGGCTCGCAGCGCTTCTGTGCGCCGTAGCCGTCGCCCTCGGCATGGCGCTGCCCGCAGGCGTCGCCCAGGCAGCCTCGGTGAGCTCCGATTCGCTGAAGGCCACCATCACGGTGCAGGGGGCCAGCGAGGGCGACCAGTTCAAGGTCTGGAAGATCCTGAGCATCGGCTACGACCAGGCCAGCAACGCGCTGACCTACTCCTGGGACGCCGACTTCGAGGCCTACTTCACCGGCAAGGGAGTCAGCGTGGAGGACTTCGCCGCCATGGACGGCTCCGAAGCCGCCGACCTCCTCGTTGGGCTGCCAACCTACATGAAGGCCAACGGGATCTCGTCCCCTGCTGAGACCCTGACCGTAGCAGACGGGGCCACCTCCGCGGTCACCGCCAAGCTGGGCATGGGCTCCTACTTCATGCAGCCTATCTCCGCCGGCCATGTGTACCAGCCCATGCTGACCAGCCTGGTGCCCGAGGTGCAGAACGACTCCTACGTGCTGAATGACGCCGCGATCGACGCCAAGAAGCGTGACCTGGGCATCCGGAAGTCCGTGGCCAACGAGATCGGCTCCGCATCCGGCAAGGTGAGCGCCTCCGTCTCCGGCACCGATAGCTCCGCCTTCGGCAGCTCCCTCGTGTACACCATCACCGCCGACATGCCCTACTACGCCGGCTATGCCGACCTCGCCGACGCCAACCTGCCCATGACCATCACCGACACCCTCCCTGCCGGCGCCGACGTCGTCTCCGGCACCGTCTCCGTGAAGGGCTGCGACGACGCGGGCAACGAGGTAGCTCTGGAAGAGGGAACCCACTACTCCGCCAGCCTGGCTGACGGCACCCTCACCATCGACCTGTCCGGATCCCGGTACAAGGCCGTCAAGGGCATAAACAGCGTAGACGTGAGCCAGATCGTCGTCACCTACAAGGCGACCCTGAACGACGGCGCCATCATCGGCAACGCAAACGGCAACGTGAACTCCGCCGTCATGGGCTACAGCACCTACCCCTACCTGCCGGCATCCGCCGACAACGGCAACCTGGCCGAGACCGACCCCGCCATCGCGGAGGTCTTCTCCTACGGCATCAGGGTGAGCAAGGTGCAGAAGGGCACCAGCACCGGCCTGGCAGGCGCCAAGTTCGAGCTGTATCGTGACGCCCAGGGCGACGAGGAGGGCGACGTCGTGAGGATCGGCGGCGAGTACGTCACCGACGAGGACGGCGCCATCACCATCTCCGGCCTCCGCGGCGGCTCCTTCAGCTACTACCTGAAGGAGGTTGCGGCCCCCACCGGCTATGCCCTCGACGACTCCCTGAAGCCCGTGGTGCTCGACCCTGACGCTCTGGGTGACGACGGCTACGCCACCATCACCATCGAGAACGCCAAGCAGGGCCTGACCCTGCCCGTCACCGGCAGCGCCGGGGCCATCCTCTTCGCCCTGATCGGCATCGCCATTATGGGCCTGGCGATCCTTCTCACAGTCCGCTCCCGCAAGGCCAAGCGGAATCAGATGCGATAGGGGACCTAGGTGAGGACCAAGCTCCCCAACATCCTCATCGCCCTGCTGTTCGTCGTGGGTGCGGGCATCTTCCTGTACCCCACGGCGGCCAACTTCTTCTATGAGCGGAGTGCCAGCCAGGCCGTGGTGACCTATGGAGAGACGGTACAAGAGGCCTCCGCCGAGGACGTGCAGGCCCAACGGGAGGCCGCCCGGGCCTACAACGAGGGCCTGTACCGCAACCCCGTGATCCTCACCGAGCCCTTCGACGAGGACGCCTGGGACCATCCGTCCCTGAACGGCTACAACGAGCTCCTGAACCTCACGGAGGAGATGGCGTTCATCGAGATCCCCCGGCTGGGCCAGACCCTGCCCGTCTACCACGGAACAGGGGAGGACGCCCTGCAGAAGGGCGTCGGCCACCTGCAGAACACCTCCCTGCCTATCGGCGGCGAGAGCACCCATGCGGTCCTCTGCGCCCACTGCGGTCTGCCCCAGGCCGAGCTGTTCACCCACCTAGACACCATGGAAGTGGGCGACATCTTCCGCATCACGGTGCTGGGCGAGACGCTGACCTACAAGGTCTACGACATACAGGTGGTGGAGCCCGCCGAGGTGAGCTCCCTGTATGTAGAGGAGGGCCGCGACCTGGTCACCCTCCTCACCTGCACGCCCTACGGGTCGAACACCCATCGCCTGCTGGTGCACGGTGAGCGCACCAGCGATGACGCCTCAACGCCAACAGCGAACGATGCCCCTGAGGAGCCCACGGGCATTCCCTGGGGCGCCATCGCCCTGGGCATTGTGGCTCTCATGGCCTTCATCTTCATCCTTGCCCTTGTGCGTGGGAGAAAAGGAAGCGGGGAGCCTGATAATCGCACTGGGTAATCCACGCCCCGCGCCACCCTTATTCAGTGGCTGAGACAAGTGCAGGAAGCCGAGCACGGAATCTATGTCCTTAACGAGACCATCGAGGCGGGCACCAACACTGTTTTTCAGCTGCAGGCACCCATCCCCGTTAAGGTGGAGGTGCCCGTCGTTCGCAAGCCTGAGCTTGCAAAGCTCAGCGGGGGACGCATTGGCGTGGGCATTCTGGTAGGTGCACGACCCCGTACGGCAACGGGGGAGCTCTAGATACCCTCATCCACGACAGCCAGTACGACCTGATCGTCGGCCGACTCGACGGCATTGTCAGCAGGCTCGACACGCTGGGTTCCTCTATGCGCTTTCTCTCTAACGAGATGCGGGGCTGCAGGCGGGAGATAGTGCAGATGGGGAAGGGTATCAGCTCCCTTAAGGACGACCTAGACCGCATAGACCTCTCCTCCGTATCTGACGAGGTTATGCAGCTTCTGAAGAACAATCGCGATCAGGAGCAGAGCCTTCTCAGAATCAGGGAATGCGAGGAGAGCGCCCAGTGTGAGGCCTATCGCAACGGCCATCGCCAGTACCCTCCCAGCCGGCTTTCGTAAACAGCTTCATAAAGATTTGGAAGATGCCTCCGCACGCAAATGTGAGCGGAGGCATTGCGCTATTTGGGGTGTCATGGAACGGCGCCCTTTGCTGAAAATGATTATTTATATGAGCTTGGACGCGCGAAGCTACAGTCGCTACTTAAGGGCGCCGAGGACACCATGACCGTTGATGATTGCTGCGACAGGCTTTACAGCGGTGGTACTCCGACAACGTCGAAACAAGAGTATTGGAA
>JAQXVU010000062.1 GCA_029225085.1 Eggerthellales bacterium
TGGCACCGGCTTCAACTGGCATGAGCCCGACCACTTCCGCGTGGTGTACCTGCCTCGCATCGAGGTTCTTAAGAGCGCTATGGAAGAACTGGCTGACTTCCTGACCTTCTACCATCAGTAGGTCACAGCCAGGACAAGCTCCTAGCAGGCTGCAGCCAGGATAAGCCCCCTGCAAAGGCTTCTCTCGCGGCGGGGCCCTTTACAAGCCCAGCCAAAATGACAAGCCCCCAGAACCTGAGGTTTGTCCCTTCAGCCACACAGCTTCTGCACAATTCGAAGACCCGCCCGCCTAACGGTGAGCGGGTCTTTCTCAGTTGTGGACGGATTGTGAATTTCCCAGCTCTTCCATTCATCTTTGAAATGCGACAGCTTGCGACCATCTGAGGAGAAACTATCCTTCCAACTTTTAGTATTTGGACACATTGTTCCATCGACGAGGAAGGGAAACATGCTTGAACTAGCCCCCAACTTCATCCTGGCTATCCTGCCAATTCTCTGGCTGCTCATCGCCCTTGCGGCGCTGAAGATGGCCGCTCACAAGGCCATGGCCATCACCTTCGCCATCGCCTTTGTCGAGGCAGTTGTCTACTGGCAGCTCCCCGCAATCTGCGCACTGACGGCAAGCGTCGAGGGCGTATTGAACGCCTTATGGCCAATCTGCTTGGTTATCATCGCAGCCCTGTTCATCTATAACGTCACCGTTCGTACTGGCGCTATGGAGACCATCAAGAGCATTCTGGTCAGCGTATCCTCCGACCAGCGCGTTCTGGCCCTGCTGATCGCCTGGGGCTTCGGCAACTTCCTCGAGGGCATGGCCGGCTTCGGCACCCCCGTTGCCATCCCTGCCGCCATCCTGGCCGGCATCGGTGTGAACCCCATCCTCGCTGTTGTGGGCTGCCTGATCGTGAACACCGCTCCTACCGCCTTCGGCTCCGTTGGTATTCCTACCACCACCCTAAACGCGGTAACCGGCATCGATCCTATCGCCCTGTCTGGCTCTATCGCCTCCCTGCAGCTCATCACCGCGCTCATCAGCCCCTTCTTCCTGATCATGGTTGTGGGCGGCGGCCTGAAGGGCCTGAAGGGCATGATCCCCATCACCCTGGTGGCATCCCTGTCCTTCGTGATCCCCTACTTCGCAATCGCCCAGTTCATGGGTCCCGAGCTGCCCGACATCCTTGGCTCCATCATCTCCATGGTCTGCATCGTAGCTGC
Source organism: Eggerthellales bacterium (assembly GCA_029225085.1). Classification (GTDB taxonomy): domain Bacteria; phylum Actinomycetota; class Coriobacteriia; order Coriobacteriales; family Eggerthellaceae; genus JAQXVU01. Next base: position 1,216 of record JAQXVU010000062.1, read on the forward strand.
TGCCAAGATCTTCAACAAGACCACTCCGGAGGGCTACGCCATCACCTCTTCCTCCGACTTCGTTCTGAACGTGGCCGAGGGCGTAAAGGCTTGGCTGCCTTTCATCTTGGTTGCCGTATTCCTGCTCCTGTCCTCTAACCTGTGCCCACCAATCCACGATCCTCTGGCTGCCATTAAGAGCACCCTGGTGGTATACGCTGGCGAGGGTGCAAACACCCTAGGCTTCAGCTGGATCAACACCCCAGGTATCTGGATCCTCCTGTCCGCTGTCATCGGCGGCATGGTGCAGGGCGCATCCTTCGGCGTACTGTTTGACGTCATGAAGGAAACCCTCGTTAAGTACTGGAAGACCATCCTGACCATCTGCCTGGTTCTGGCAACCGCCAAGATCATGGGCTATGCAGGCATGATCGCCGACATCGCCGCCTTCCTGGTAGTGGTTACCGGTCCTCTGTACCCCGTCATCGCACCTCTCATCGGTGCTCTGGGCGCCTTCATCACCGGTTCTGCCACCAACACCTCCGTGCTGTTCGGCGGACTGCAGGCACAGACCGCAGCTGGCCTGAGTCTGAACGAGGCCTGGATCGCTGGCGCAAACCTGTTCGGCGCTGGCATCGGCAAGATGATCGCTCCTCAGAACCTGGCCGTCGGCGCTGCAGCTGTTGGCCTGTCCGGCGAGGAGAGCAAGATCCTGAAGGCTGTCCTGCCCTACTTCATCCTGTACATCGTTCTGGCCGGTGTCATCACCATGGCTGGCTCTATGATGGGCCTGTAAAAGGCAATCTGACAACAAGTCGCAGAGCAGCCCTCTGCGGCGAAGCATATCCCGAAGCTGCACTGAAGCAATTGCGCGCAGCCAAAGAAGCCGCAAGGAGCGCCCGCATATGCGGGCGCTCCGTCGTATTTGATCTGTTTTAGAATCCTGGGACAATTAGCTTCAGAGCGGACGAGCGTTAATTCCCGGAAGCCTCGTCAGCCGCTTCTTCGCCAAGATCGAAGTCGTAGCGCTTATCCCAGTCGCGAATCATCCTCGCGACGAGAATAACGACACAAATTACTATCGAAGCGAACACAACGACATCAACAAACACCCAGTTCACTGGCCGGCATTCAAAGAACAAGCACAACAACCAGACATCAACGAAAACCAAGACCAAAGACAACGCCGCGACAAGTCCCAAGTCCGGCTCCTCACGCACCATCCGAATCGTACTAGAAAAATCCGCATTTGGCTCTTTTCCTCTGTCCATAAAAAACAACCTGGTTCTACAACGCTGGTGATATCGTCTCAGATGCTCAACTACAAACCAATAAGTTAGAAGCAGAGGTGCCAATCCGTACACAACATCCACGTACTGACAAACAAGGACATCAATCGTGAGCAAAAGAAACCAGTTAACAGCAAACAGCAAAATGCCCACTCGGCCCAAAGAAGATTCAAACCATCTTTCGACTATCGAAAGCAATGAAACTCCCAACTATCCGATTTCAATAATTCTGTACACGGTCTTAGCCTTGTAAGTAGATCCGCTGCAGTTGGCTGTTGGATACATTTTCCTTACGTGCTTCTCCGCATATTTCACTATTCCGTTCTTGTTGTAGTACATCCTCCCACCCTTCGGGTAATAGATGATTGATTTACAAGAAACGTATTTAGAATCGGGACACTCCATTCTGAACAGCTCTGCAGCAGCCTTGAGCCTCATTCTCGGCGGGAACCAGATCGAGCTGCTTCAGACTACTTACCGCAGACTCCGCGGTGATGGTGACGCCGTCTTGCTCGAAATTGGAATCCTCGAGCTCGTCCGAAGCCAACGCCGTAAACGGGCAGCAGGCTATTACAGCCAACAAAAACAGCAGCGCTGCAAAACCAATCACCCTTCTCTTCTTCACGCGCAAGGTAAGCATAGTCCTCCTCCTTTTCACTCATCGAAAACCCGCTTATCTGATTCGAGCTTACGCAGCCAGACATCGCGAGACCAGCAACTGTTCCTTTACCTTGAACAACGATTTGTTGAGGAAGAGGGGATACTCCCATTTTGCTAGAATAAAACCCCAGGTAGATTTAGAGATTCGAGAATCAATGCAGATCGATCAGCTTCGCTATTTCCTAGAATCCTACAAGCGTAAGAATTTCACCAAAGCAGCCGAGCACCTATTCGTCACTCCTCAGGCAGTTTCACGCTCAGTAATAGAGCTCGAAAACGAATTGAATCTTACGCTGTTCGAGAGGCGTGGGAACAAAATACAGCCGACACCGTACGCCGACTCCCTGGCCGCTTCAGCTGAAAAGATTCTTGAAGCCACGGACGAGTTTCTAGCCGTAGCAACAGACCTTTCCTCGAAGAGCGTAAAGGGGACGTTCCGTGTCGCAGTCGCCAGTACCTTCAATGTTGGTGAGACAATTGCCTAGAAAAGGCTCCAGCAGCTGAAGAGTCTCCTCGAACATGCCACCATGGAAATCACCGAGCACACAAACGAAGGATGCATATCTCTGGTACAAGAAGGGATGGCCGACATCGCAATAGGCATCGGAAGATTCGAGCTCCCTGGCCTGATCGTAGAACCAGTAAAGAACCTGGAAATAGCCCTTGCGGTTTCCTCCGATAATCCCTTGGCGTCCCTGAACTGCATCACCGCAAAGGAACTGCTGTCATTGACGCTGGCGATGCCCATGAACACCAGTGCGCTCTTACCCAGCTTGCAAAAACTTGCAAAGAAACATCGCACGGAGCTAGCTCCCTTCGCCCCCGTACAAATAAGGAAATCGCAAAGAGAAGAGTTCCTGCTAAGCGGAGGGTGAATTCTCATAGAGAAGGATTCAGAGATAGCTCGCGTTGCAGATTGCGCCGTGGCCTTAGACCTGGCCCCTGATATCCAACTGTCCGTGCCGCTCTTTGTCGCGCGAAGGGAGCACGAATCAGGAGAGGCAGCGAGGTCAATTGCGGAATTTCTCCGTGGCCACAGCTCCTACGCCCAATAAGGCCCTGCAGCAAAGCGCCAGATCGGACACCATCCCCACCAGCTCATCTAGAGAGAAGGCGCAAACTTACCGGGCGTGACGCCCGCTCTTCACCGGAAAGTAATTGCAGGCAGTGCCGAAAGCGAAGGCCATGGTGAATCCGTACAAAGCACCGCACAGGATATCGGAGCACCAATGCGCGCCAGAGGCCATGCGGGTTACCAGGACAAGCACCACCAGCGCCACAGCCAGAACAGTGGCAATCTTGCTTAAGCGTTCATCTGCAAAAAGATGAGGCACGGCGATTGCAGAAGACACGGCAACTGCCACCACGCACATCACGTGAGAAGAGGGGAAGCTGGGCTTCAACTGACCAGCGTCTAGCTGAGGGGCATAGTTCACAGCAACCATATCGCAGCCAACATAGGCCACCAGCATCACCACATACAGAGCCAAGAGCAGCCAAAGTGTCCTGTCCACCTTTGCCAGACTCTTACGCTGCACCAGCTGAACAACACCGAGAACGCCGAAGGCAACCACCAGCAACAGGGACAGCACCAGGACCACGTCGCTGAGCTTATCGCAAAGAGCGTTGGCCCCAAGGGCCTTCCACACTGCATCATTCAGAGAGGCAAGCCCCACCGTCGTACCCATCTGGCCAATGGGCTGCACATCTACCAGCACAACCATTGCCGTAGCGACCACGGACAAAACCAGAAACGCCACCGTGACCATGAGCATGCTCTTTGCTGAAGCGCGATACGACATACGAAACCCTTCCCTACTTCCTGGGGTCATCCCACGGAGACTTTCCCCAGGGATCACTCTTCCCAGAAGCTACTTCCACACAAACCAATTACGCAAAAACCGAGCGGATATGCGAAGCTCGGGCTCCCTCATGGTAGGCCACTTCGTCCATAACCCGACAAAAGCCTACGGAATACACGCAATTTGGTACAGGATTTCCACTCACCAGTTACAATGTTGCCAGTGTTTTGCTTTTAACCAGCCAATTTGCAAGGGAGGCTTCATGGCCGGTTTCTTCGGCGCGGTTTCTCACCGCGATATTTGCGAGGACGTCTTCTTCGGCGTCGACTACCATTCCCACCTGGGAACCAAGCGCGCAGGCATGATCGTCTGGGATAAGGAAGAGGGTTTTCAGCGAGAGATTCACTCCATCGAGAACACCCCTTTCCGCACCAAGTTCGAAAAAGACCTGGCCGGCTTTAAGGGAACTTCGGCTATCGGCTGCATCTCCGACAAGGACCCCCAGCCCCTTATGGTTCGCTCCCACCTGGGCGTTTGGGCTCTGACCACCATCGGCGCCATCAACAACACCGAGGAACTGCTCGAGGATTACCTGACCCAGCCCGGCAGCCAGTTCATGGCCATGAGCTCTGGCGAGGTTAACCAGACCGAGCTGGTGGCTGCGCTCATCAACCAGAAGGAAACCCTGGTAGAGGGCATTCAGAACGTGCAGGAGCTGATTGACGGCTCTATGACCCTGCTGGTCATGACCTCTGACGGCGAGATCATCGCAGCTCGCGACAAGATGGGTCGCCTGCCTGTTCTGGTGGGTCAGGACGATGACGGCTATTGCGTCTCCTTCGAGAGCTTCGCCTACCAGAAGCTGTCCTACCACACCGTCTACGAGCTGGGCCCCTCCGAGATCGTCCGCATTAACACCGACGGCCTCACCACCCTTGCCGAGGCCACTGAGGACATGAAGATCTGCGCCTTCCTCTGGACGTACTACGGCTACCCCAACTCTAACTACGAGGGCGTGAACGTCGAGGTCATGCGCTACCGCAACGGCGAGATCATGGCACGCGACGAGATGGAAGACGGCACCATGCCTGACGTAGACTACGTGGCCGGCATCCCCGACTCCGGCCTGCCCCACGCCATCGGCTACGCCACCGAGAGCGGCCAGAAGTTCGCTCGCCCCTTCATCAAGTACACGCCAACCTGGCCCCGCTCCTTCATGCCCGCCAATCAGAGCATCCGCAACAAGGTTGCCCACATGAAGCAGGTTCCCGTTCCTGAGCTCATCGAAGGCAAGAAGCTCCTCTTCGTCGATGACTCCATCGTTCGCGGCACCCAGCTGCGCGAAACCGTCGACTTCCTGTATGAGACCGGCGCCAAGGAAGTGCACATGCGCTCCGCCTGCCCTCCCATCATGTACGGCTGCAAGTACATTAACTTCTCCGCCTCTAAGTCCGAGATGGAGCTCATCGCCCGCCGCAAGGTGCAGGAGCTTGAGGGCGACGAGGGTCAGCGGCATCTTGACGAGTACGCTGATGCTCGCACTGAGCGCGGCAAGTGCCTGCTGAAGAGCATCTGCGAGGAGATGGGCTTCGACTCCCTGCGCTATCAGAGCCTTGAGGGCCATCTGGAAGCTATCGGCATCGATCCCTCCAAGATCTGCACCTATTGCTGGAACGGCAAGGAATAGAAGCTCCGCAGCGGCATTTCTCGCAATAACGCCTGAGCCGCAGCCACGGATGTAACGCTTGCCTTCTGCGAAACGACGGAACGCGACAAGGGCGGGTTCCCGAGTCGCAGCCACGAATGCAACGCCCGAGTCAGACTTAAACGAATGCAACGCCCGAGTCACACGGTGACCCGGGCGTTTTCTTATGCAAAGGGCACGAACTGGGCACCCTCGCCATCTCGGAGGGGGCAACGAAGGTCATACCGTGGTCCCAAATACGATTTGCGCTGGAAGACATGCCACGCCGTGGTCCCAAACGCGTTTTGTGATGGAATTCGCAACGATTAATCGGAGTTTATGGTCCGGATCGCGATTTCGTCTGATTTCTTTGGTCCCATTTGCGATTTGTGCTGGAATTATGGTCCGAATCGCGATTTCATCTTGCTTTTTAGCTGCGCAAATCAGACGAAATGCCAAAAGAGACCACAGACTCCTAAAAATCCCCGCTGATTCTCAGAAGCCCAGCACCTTCTCTAACGCGGCAACTGCGGGAGCGATAGAATCCTCCCGCAGGCCAGCGTAGTTCACCATGAACCAACCGCGATCCTCGTAATTCATTAGCGAAGCGCTAGAGGATTCCTGTCGCGAGGTCCCTTCGCGCGATTCACCCGGCTCGCCCGATTCATCCCGCCGCGAGGCCCCTTCGCCTGATTCACCCGACATTGCCGAGCCGCTCGATGAAGCAGACCCGCCCAACATAATCAATCCGTCCTGCACAGCAGGCCCGCCTGGCGCAGCAGACCCGTCCAGCACGAAATGGCTTAGGGGCATGAGGGCGACACCGGCTTCTTCCAAATCTTTAGAAACAGCCTCGGGATCAGGGCAATCTTGCACGCCCATAAGAAAGTGTAAACCCGCATCGAGGGCGCGGAAGGACAACCGCGGCCCGATAGCGCAAGTATTCAGAGCCCCAATTAAACGGTTGCGCAGGTCCCTGTAATGCAGGCGCATGCGGTTCACGTGGCGCTCGTAGCTGCCAGATTCCATGAAACGTGCGAGGGCGAGCTGATCGATGGCGCTCACCGTGCAGGAGTAAAAGCCCAGCTCACGGCGGTACCGCTCCGCCAGCGCAGGAGGCAGTACCAAATAGCCCACGCGGAAACCCGCGCCCAGACTCTTCGAGAAGGTATTGGCGTAGATAACGCGGCCGTTCACATCGATGCTGGCCAAAGCCGGAATGGGTCTACCGGCAAAACGGAACTCACAGTCGTAGTCATCCTCGATGAGGTAGCGATCCGGCTCCTCGGCCGCCCAACCCAACAGCTCATAGCGGCGGGCGATGCTGGTGACCTGGCCTGTGGGGAACTGATGAGAGGGCGTGATGTGGGCGATGCTTGCCCCGGACTCTCGCAGCGCGGAAACCTGCATGCCCTGACCATCCATGGGAACAGGGCAAACCTGCACGCCATTGCCCTCGTAGATCTTGGCAAGACGCGGATAGCCGGGGTTCTCGAGGGCCACCTTGCGGTCCCGGCCAAGAAGCTGTACCAGCATGTGGTACAGATACTGCGCACCGGCACCGATAAATACCTGGTCAGGCTCTACGGAGACACCGCGAATACCCTTCAGATGAGCGCAAATCGCTCGACGCAAACGCAGAGAGCCTTGGAAGTGGGACGCACCCGCCAGGGACTCCTCAGTCTCCTCGGCAAGGGCCGCTCGCAGAGCCTTGGCCCAACCGTCATAGGGAAAGAGGCCGGAAGACGCCGCACCGCCGCGAAAGTCCGCAATGAACGCTGGCGCCGAGCCCGTAGAAGCGCTAGCCGGCTCTCCCTCACGGCTCGCATCTAGGTCACCCAAAGAGCGAAGAGGCTGGGAGCTGCGGAAAACACGCGCGCTGCGAGTACGGATTCCAGCGCCGGCCTCTTCCACCACGGGAAGCTCGCAAGCATAGTAGCCCTTACGCTCAACCGCCCGTACGTAGCCCTCGGCCACCAGCTGGGCATAGGCACCCTCCACCGTGATGAGGCTCACACCCAAATGCTTGGCCAAGCCCCGCTTCGAAGGCAGCTTCTCCCCCGCCGCAATCGCGCCAGTCTGAATGTCCTGGCGGATGCAAAGGTACAGGTACTCGTACAGAGGGCGCTCCTGGCGCTCGGAGAGATCGTAGGTAAGCATGGCAGCCAATCTGGTCTTGCGAAAATGCCCGGGCATGTCGAAGTCGCTCGGCCCTACCGAGCAGACCCCAACCAGCCGCGGCAATCTGGTCATATGCAATTCATCTGAACGCATCATAGCGAACAGACCAGCATGAGACCAGAGGCTTCCTGGCGAGCCACACCAAGACGCCAAGCTAGCAGCTCATCGCCGACGCCATCACCACCTCGGCAGCTCATCGCCGCTGCCGTCACCACCTCGGCAGCACCCCATCGCTGCTGCCCTCGTCGTCTCGGCAGCACCTAGCCCAAAGTCGTATAATCCCCCTTCGTGGAAAACCGCACTGAGAAAGACTATCCCGCTTGGGCCTATCGAGGCATCCTCATCGCCGCCACCATCATTTGGGGCGGCAATTTTGTGGTGTCCAAATTCGCCGTGGATGCCGCTGGTGCCACCTGGGTAGTGGGAATCCGCTTCCTCATCGCAGGTCTCCTCATGGCCCTGCTGCTAGCCAAGCGCCTATCCCGTCATCTCACAAAGGACCTAGTGCGGGCCGGATGCATCATCGGCCTCTTCTCGTTCCTGGGCTACTGGACGCAGTTCCTGGGCCTCGAGGGCACCACCCCCGCCAAGAACGCCTTCCTCAGCGCCTGTTACTGTGTTACCGTCCCCTTCATTTGGTGGATGGTCGTCCGCCGCCGCCCCACCAAGAAAAACCTTGCCGCCGCAGCCATCTGCGTTGCAGGAATGGCTCTGGTCACGTTGGAAGGCGACCTCTCGGTGACCTGGGGTGATGGCGTAAGCATCCTGTCTGCTTTCATGTATGGCGCCGAGATCGTGGTCATCGCCCTCTACATCCGCGACTACGATGTGCTGTCGGTGACCACCATTCAGATGATCACCTCAGGCATTTTGGGATGCATCTTGGGCGCCTTCACCCACGAACCTCCCACCGCAGCGCTCCTCGCGGACCCAGGTTTCCTGGCAGCCATGGCCTATATCATCCTGTTGGCTAGCTGCTTTGCCTCTACCGCTCAGAACCTCGCCCAAACCCACGTACCACCGGCAGAAGTGAGCCTTCTTTTCGCTTTGGAAAGCGTCTTTGGCACCCTGTTCAGCGTGATCTTCTACGGCGAAGCGCTCACCCTGAAGCTCGTGGCGGGATTCATCCTTATCTTCGTGGGAATCCTCGTCTCCCAGCTGCGCAGCAAGAAAGACGAAGGTTAGGCTTTCGAACGCGAGCTTGCTTCCACCGCTTATTTCAGGGGGTTCACGCCGAAGTGCTCCTGATACTCGCGGCACAACTCATCGCGGAAATCGGGATGCGCAATAGAGATCAGCGCCTTGGCACGCTCTCGGTTGGTCTTTCCCCGCAAGTCGGCGATGCCGTACTCCGTGACGATATACTGCACCTCATCGCGAGGGGTGGTCACCACGCTGCCAGGCGTCAGGAAGCAGGAGATCTTAGACACCGTGCCATGCGCCGCCGTGGAATTAATGGCGATGATGCTCTTACCGCCCTTGCTGAGGGTCGCGCCGCGTACGAAGTCTACCTGGCCACCAGCACCGGTTGCCTGCTTATAGCCGAAAGACTCTGCGCAGACCTGGCCGAAGAGGTCGACCTCGATACAAGAATTAATAGACACCATCTTGTCGTTTTTGGCGATCACGTAGGGGTCGTTCACGTAGCCCACGGGCATGAGGGCCACTGCCGGGTTGTCATCGACCCAATCGTACAGCTCCTTGGTGCCCTGAATCACCGCCGCCACGTTCACGCCAGGATGCAGGGTCTTCTTCGATGCAGTCAGGGCTCCCGCCTGGGCCAACGTCATCATATGGGTGTTGAAGAGCTCGGAGTGAACGCCCAGATCCTTTTTGTCTACCAGCGCCTCGAGCACGGCGTTAGGCAGCTTGCCGATGCCCGCCTGAATAGTCGATCCGTCCTCGATGAGCGAGGCGCAGTACTCGCCGATCTTGCGCTCCGCATCGCCAATGGGAGGCTCGGGAATCTCAGGTACGGGCTCGGAGGCCACGACGAAGTAGTCGATCTCCCGCACGTGCACCGACATCTCGCCATGCACCCTGGGCAGCTGGTCGTTTACCTGGGCAATCACCAGGGAAGCCGCAGAGATGGCCGTGCGCTGATAGCTGCAGGACACGCCGAAGGTGCAGTAGCCCCGCTCGTCGGGAGGCGTTACGGAAATCAGCGCTACATCAACAGGATACTGGCCTCGCTCGATGAGGCGCTCGATGGCGGAATAGTAGGTGGGCAGATAGTCGGCCGCACCGCAATGCTGACCCTCCCAGTAACCACGATGGTTCTGCACCGGACCCACGAAAGGCGTGTAGCGCAAGTGGCCCACCATCTCGGGGCCGAACATGCCGATCTCCTTGCCAGGAGGACCCTGCATGAAGGAAACGTCGAAGAGCTTCTCGTAGTTACGCTCGCAAGCTCGGGTGATAGCGCGGGGGTCGCTCGACCCGTCAGAGAGGGAAACATGGCTATGAGGCGGAATGAGCAGCGCCGCCTCATCAGCGGTGATGCACCTGCTCTCGTAGTAGCTCAGCCAATCTTCCATAACCACTCCTTCATCTCCTGCATGAACGTCCGCCCGATGGGCTGACGGGTCATTCCATAGTGCAGCGCGCCCGTTCGCCAAGGCCTGCAGCCTCTTCTAAAGCGCAAGCCGAAACCGTCTGCGAACACGTTGCGTCTAATTCTACTTGACCAACCCAAGGAACCGAAAGCTCGTGTATAGTAAATCGGTACGTCTGCAGAGGTTTTTGGCAACTACGAACGAAAGCCTCGCATACCGTCGAGGGGTCCTTGCGCATAACGCAAAGAAAGCCTTCGCGAACATACGAACCGTGCGCATGGGTGCTTCTAAGCAAGCTCCGCGCGCAAACCCAACGAGCGATTCGGCGCCCACGAACAGGCACCGCACGCCAACAAAGCAAGCGCCATGTGCGCCAACCATACAATCGCCGGCACGAACCGGCACAAAGAAGGGACTTTTTCCTCTATGTCAGATTTCGAATCCCTGGGCCTTTCCCAGAAGGCCTTGGAAGCTGTGCGCGTTCTTGGCTATGAAGAGCCAACTCCCGTGCAGGAACAGACCATTCCCCTGGTTCTGGAAGGCAAGGACGTCATCGCCGGCGCTCAGACCGGCACCGGCAAGACCGCCGCGTTCTGCCTCCCCCTCATGGACACCTTGCCCCGCGCTAAGAAGCACTGCGGCCCCCTCATGCTGGTGGTAACCCCCACCCGCGAGCTGGCCGACCAGATTGGCCAGGTGTGCCAGGACATCGCCAAGGTCACCAAGCATAAGGTGACCATCGTTGTGGGCGGCGTCTCCTACAACGGTCAGACCCAGACCCTTAAGGCCGGCACCGACGTGCTCATCGCCACTCCCGGTCGTCTGGAAGACCTCATGGGCCAAGAGGCTGTCAGCCTCGATCAGGTTCAGGCCCTGGTCATCGACGAGGCGGACCGCATGCTCGACATGGGCTTCTCCCCTGCCGTGAACCGCATCGCCAAGGCATGCACCGCATCTCACCAGACCCTGCTGTTCTCTGCCACCATCGACAAGGCAGTGCAGAAGTTCGCCGCAGCTATGCAGACCGATCCCGCTCGCGTGGAAATCGCCCGTCGCGGCGAGACCGCTGAGACTGTCGACCAGTACATCGTGCGCATTTCCCACGCCGCCAAGCCCTCCGCTCTGAAGGCCGTCCTCACCGAAAACGGCGCTCAGCGCGTCATCGTCTTCGCCCGCACCCGCCATCGCGCTGACGCCTGCGCCCGCCGCATTAAGAAGATGGGCTACCGCGCCGAAGCAATTCATTCCGATCGCTCCCAAAACCAGCGCCGTCGCACCCTGTCCGACTTCGACAAGGGCAAGCTGAACGTCATCGTGGCCACCGACGTCCTGGCTCGCGGCATCGACATCGACCAAGTAGATTACGTGGTGAACTACGACCTGCCCATGCAGCCCGAGGACTACGTGCACCGCATTGGCCGCACCGGCCGCGCAGGCGCTCGCGGTTTCGCCGTCTCCCTGGTGAGCCCCGAGACCGAGGAGAACCTGGCCGAGATTCAGAAGCTCATCGGCAAGGAGCTTCCCACCATGGAGCTCTTCTCCCTCGACCGCGAGGCCGCCGAAGCCGAGGCCGAGGCTCGCAGCATGCAGCTTCAGGCTCGTCGCTCCAAGGATCCTGAGGTAGAAGCTGTGGTGAAAGAGCTCACCGACAAGAAGCGCAAAGAGCGCAAGAAGCAGGCAAAAGCCCAGGCCGAGCGCGAAGAGGGCGGTCAGAAGAACGGCTCCGGAAAGAAGCAGGGCGGCAAGAAGGCTTCTTCCAACAAGAAGGTCATGGTGCCCGCCAGCGCTGCAAAGAGCGCCGATGCAGAGAGCAAGCCCGGTTCCGGCAAGAAGAATGGCGCTGCGGCTAACAAGAACGCAGCTGGCAAGAAGGGCGCAGCGAACAACTCTGGCAAGAAGTCGGCAGCATCTGCATCCCCCAGCAAGAAACCTGGTTCCGCAAACGGCAGGGCTTCCTCCAAGGGCAAGAAGGGCGGAAACCAAAAAGGTGCCAACCAGCAGGGCAAGCAAAAGGCCCAATGGGCTGTTAAGTCCGAAAAGCGCAAGGAGGCCATCGGCAAGATGAACCAGGATGGCGAGGCAAAGCGCGCTCGCAAGTCCTCCGGCAAGGACATGCGCCCTGGTCGCTCCCACCGTGCCGCCCAGGCTCAGCGCCGCGCTCGGTTCTAGGGGATCAGCGCCTCATCTGGTCCTAAGGGATCAGCGCCTCATCTGGTCCTAAGTGACGCACATTCCCTGTGCACCCGTTCCCGAACAACGTTCGGAGCACGCAAGCATTCATAAGTTGGGGCTCGGATCTGCAACTCGCGGATCCGAGCCCCTCACTATTTCATGAGCTTTACAGCGACAAGGCAATCTAGAGCCTAGGCGAATTGTCTGGCACCCCGCACGAGCCTGTCTGGCATTCATGCGAGTCGGTCTGAGATTCATGTGAGCCAATCCGACGCCCACGCGAGTCAGTCTGGCTTCCAAGTGGGCCAGCCTGGCATCCACACGCGCCAATCCGACATTCATACAAGTCAACCCAGAACCCCAATGGCTAGAATCACGCTAAATGTACATTCCAAACCCGAAATACAAGCTCGAGTGGCGACTAATCCGCTAAATGGCAATCAGATGGAATGCGAGGGGATCAGCTCCTTCGAGCATCCAACCAAAATCTTAAAGATAATCTACGTTTTTACACAAGTGTAGATTTACTTTGGAAGAAAAGCTCTCGGACACCACCGAGTTCGAACCATGAACCTGCTCGAACCTCCTCCACTCTGCCATTTAGCGGAAAACTCGCCAAATAAGACGCAAAACAGCTCGTCAGATTGCCATTTAGCGGGTTCCTAGCCAGCCGCTGTCATTTAGCAAGTTTCCAGCCACCCTCCGACCCCACCATCCTTCGGCAAAACGCAAAAGCGGAGCTGACTAGCACTGACCGGCACTGGCAAACGCCGGAAACGCCTTCCCGGCAAAACGCAAAGAGAGGCGCCGGCAAACGCCAACGCCTCTCGTCAGGCAATATGCAAAATCCCAGGTCGTGATCCTTGCGCTTCAGGCCGCAAGCATCACGCGCTAGGTCGCAAGCTTAAACCTCAAGCCTCGTGCGCTAGATCGCAAGCTTAAACCTCAGATCGCGATCCTCGCGCCTCTGACCGCAAGCCTTAGGCCTTAGGACCTGCGTTCTTCACGGCCTCGTCCACATAGCCGTACTTCTTCTCGAAGTTCTCATGGAACATCTCGGCCAGCTTGTGAGCAGCCTCGTGATAAGCGTTCTCATCCTCCCACATCTTCACGGGGATCATGAGCTCATCAGGGCAACCAGCGCAGGTGGTGGGAACCTGTACACCGAAGATAGGGTCGGTGACGAACTCTGCGTCATCGATGGAGCCATCAAGGGCAGCGTTCACCATAGCGCGGGTGTATTTCAGCTTGGTGCGCTCACCAGAGCCGTTCCAACCGGTGTTCACCAGGAACACGCGAGCGCCGGACTTCTCTACGCGGTCAGCCAGCATAGAGGCGTAACGGGCAGGATCGAGTGGCAGGAAGGGTTCACCGAAGCAGGTGCTGAAGGTAGGAACGGGCTCCTTGATGCCGATCTCAGTGCCGGCAACCTTAGAGGTGAAGCCGGACAGGAAGTAGTACATGGTCTGGTTGCGATCGAGCTTAGAGATAGGGGGCATAACGCCGAAAGCGTCAGCAGTAAGGAAGATAACGGTGCTGGGGATGCCGCCCTTGCTCTCAGGCTGAATGTTGTTGATGTGAGACAGCGGATAACCAACGCGGCTGTTCACGGCCAGGGAGTCGTCGCAGAAGTCGAACTCGCGGGTCTCGGGATCCATAACCACGTTCTCTACCAGGGCGCCGAACTTAATGGCGTTGTAGATGTCTGGCTCACGCTCAGGATCGAGATCGATGCACTTTGCATAGCAGCCGCCCTCGAAGTTGAAGACGCCGTCCTCAGTCCAGCCGTGCTCGTCATCGCCGATGAGCTGGCGGTCAGGAGAGGCGGACAGGGTGGTCTTGCCGGTGCCGGACAGACCGAAGAACACGGCGGAGACACCGTCCTCGCCCACGTTGGCGGAGCAGTGCATAGGCAGCACGCCCTGGAAGGGCAGGATGTAGTTCATGATGCTGAACACGGTCTTCTTAATCTCGCCGGCATACTGGGTGCCCACGATCAGTGCGCGATGCTGCTCGTAATCGAGAATGATGGCGGCCTCGGAATGCACGCCGTCGCGCTCAGGATCGCACTTGAAGCCAGGAGCGCACAAAATGGTGTAGTCGGCCTGGAAGGAATCGAGCGCAGCCTCATCGTCAAAGCGACGAATCAGCTGATGAATGAAGAGGTTCTGAGAAGCCAGCTCATTGATGACGCGGAAGTTCTGAGAGTACTTCTCGTCAGCGCCTGCAAAACCGTCGAAGATGTACACGTCCTTGCCGTTCATGTACTCAGCGGCCCTATCCCACAAGGCGTTGAAAGCCTCCTGGCTGATAGGACGGTTCACATCGCCCCAATGAATGTCCTCGTGAACGCTAGGAGTGTCGACGATGAACTTGTCGTTTGCGGAACGACCGGTGTACTTACCGGTCTTCACAACCAGAGCGCCAGTGCGGCTGAGAGTGCCCTCGCCACGGCGAAGAGCATGCTCGGTGAGCACTGCTGGCTCAAGATTGCGATAAACCTCGGCAGGAGAGGTAATGCCGAGCTTTTCGATTCCGTACATATTCACAGTGAATCTTCCTTACTTTCCGCCCTGGAAGACCAGGACTACAACCCATGTTCTGTACTCACACGCCACAAGGGGCATGTGTCCACGAATTATACGACTATCAATGAAACAAATAGGAAACAATGCATGGTTTTTTCCAGCAGATGGCACAACCTCGCCACTAACGGGCAAAGCCCAGGTAAAGAAATGGAAAAGACGTCTGTGCCCCGCAGAGGCGACCGTTCTCCGAAAGTGGGATCTCCTCAGAGGCGACCGTTCTCCGAAAGCGGAATCCCCTCAGAAGTAGACGTTCTCCGAAAGCTGAATCCCCCAGAGGCGACATTATTCAGCCACTTGAAAGAAATGTATTGAAACCCCATCGAACCATGCATACAATCATGCCTGTTTCTGTTTCAGGGCGAGGTGGAATTCCTCACTGGCGGTAAGCCTCTTCGAAACGATAGACGTTTAAGGACGTTCAACAGCAAGTGCGCTCGGCGCAAAGACGTTCAACAGTAGGAACGCTCACGTTTCGGAAGGAGCAAAGCCCGCGAACCCGATGCTTCGGGCCGATCTGGTGCGAATCCAGAGCCAACGGTTACAGTCCGGATGAAAGAAAGAGAAAGGATTTCTTTATGCAGGACAACAATGCCCAGTCCCCCGCAGCAATCAAGAACACTAACAAATGGGATACCCGTCAGCTGGTGGTCATGGCCCTCATGTGCGCCATCTCCGTGCTGCTCTCCTTCGTGGAGTTCCCCATCTGGCCCGCCGCTCCCTGGCTTAAGTACGATGCATCCTTCGTACCCGTCATGGTAGTGGCCTTCGCATACGGCGCTGGCCCTGGTATGGCAATCGGCTTCGTATCCGTCGCACTGCACGGCCTCATGGCTGGCGACTTCTGGGGCGCAACCATGAACCTGCTAGTCATCACCGCCTTCGTACTGCCTGCCGCCATCATGTACAAGCGCAACCGCACCATGAAGACCGCCATCATCGGCCTGGTTATCTCCTCCCTGTGCGCCATCGCGCTGGCCATCGTCGGCAACCTGCTGATCACCCCAATCTATGCTGGCATGCCAGTCGAGGCCGTGATCACCATGATCGTGCCCATCCTCATCCCCTTCAATGTTATTAAGACCGTTCTGAACTCCGTATTCACCCTGGCGGTATACAAGGCCATCTCTAACCTGATCACTCCCAAGAAGAAGCAGGTGAAGGGCCGCTAATAACGCACCCACATAAATAGTGAAAGCGTCCTCTCATGAGGGCGCTTTTTCCACATTTAAGACCAGGAAAGGAGGCAGGAACATGATCGAATTCAACGAGGCAGGCTTCACCTACGACGGAAGCCATTTCGTCCTAGACGACGTCACCCTCAGCGTTCCCAAAGGTCAGTTTCTGTGCATCCTCGGCAGCAACGGCAGCGGCAAGAGCACGCTGGCAAAGCACATAAACGCCCTGCTCACCCCCGACAGGGGCACCGTCTCCGTCATGGGCAACGACACCTCTAACCCCGAGGCTCTGTTCCTGGTCAGGTCTAACGCCGGCATGGTCTTTCAGAACCCTGACGATCAGCTGGTTGCCACCATCGTAGAGAACGACGTGGCCTTCGGCCCCGAGAACCTGGGCCTACCCGCTGACGAGCTCAGAAAGCGCGTGACCGAGGCTCTGGCCACTGTGGGCCTGCAGGGCTACGAGGCCCGTGAGACTAACGCCTTGTCCGGCGGCCAGAAGCAGCGCGTCGCCATCGCCGGCGTTCTTGCCATGCGCCCTCAGATCCTCATCCTCGACGAGGCATCGGCCATGATCGACCCCCGTGGTCGCGCCGGTCTCATCCGCGTGGTGAAGGAGTTGCATGAAGCGGGCCTCACCATCATCATGGTCACCCACTTCATGGAAGAAGCCGCCCTGGCCGACCGCGTCATCCTCATGAAGGAGGGCCACATCGTGGCAGATGGCGAGCCTGCGGACATCCTCACGAACGCCCAGCTCATGACCAGCATGAACCTTGAAGTCCCCTTCACCACCCAACTGGCCGCCGATCTGCAAAACGCCGGCGTGCCCGTCACTTCCAACCTATCCGAAACCGACCTTCAGGAGGAGCTATGCAACTTGTTTTCAGCAATGTGAGCTACTCCTACGTAAATCGTAATCAGGCCAAGGCAGCCAAGAGCCGCCGCAAGGCCAAGGAGGCTCAGAACGAGACTGAGGTAGCGGCCTGGGGCAACAACCCCGACCAGATGTGGGCCCTGCGCGGTGCAAACTTCACCCTGAACAAGGGTGAGTTCCTGGGCATCTGCGGCCACACCGGCAGCGGCAAGAGCACCCTCATTCAGCACATGAACGGTCTGCTGCACCCCACCAAGGGCGCCGTGCTCCTCGACGGTCACAACCTGGCTGAAAAGGGCTCCCAGGAATACTGCCGCAAGGTGGGCGTGGTCTTTCAGTACCCCGAACACCAGCTCTTCGCTCCCACCGTCTATGACGACGTGGCCTTCGGCCCCCGCAACATGGGCCTCACCGACGACGAGGTGAACCAGCGGGTGAAGGAATCCCTGGCTCAGGTGGGCCTAGACCCCGAAACCTTCAACACCGACGCCAGCCCCTTCGAGCTCTCTGGTGGCCAGCAGCGCCGCGTGGCCTTTGCCGGCGTCCTGGCCATGAAGCCTGAAATCCTTGTTCTCGACGAGCCCGCCGCAGGCCTCGACCCAGCGTCCCGCGCCAACTTCCTGAACCTCATCGCCGACTTGCACGCCTCGGGCCTCACCGTGGTCATGGTCTCCCACAGCATGGATGACCTGGCCCGCCTCTGCGATCGCCTGCTGGTGCTGAACAAGGGCCGCACCATCTACCAGGGCACCCCCGCCGAGGTCTTCAGCCACCCCGCGGAGCTGAAGAAGATCGGCCTCGACATTCCCGCCGCCCAGCGCGTGGCCAATGCCCTGAAAGCCCAAGGCGTTGCCCTGCCCAAGGAGCTGTACGCCACCTCCACCGAGCTGGCGCAAGACATCGCCACCCTGTATGCCGCCAAACATGAAGAAGTGGAAGGGGGCGCTCGCTAATGGATACCAACATGATCTTCGGTCGCTACTACGCCGCCGACAGCCCCGTGCACCGCATGGATGCCCGCGTGAAGCTCACCCTCCTGCTGGTGTTCATCGCCGCAGCCATCTTCACCCAAACCCCTGAGGGCCTCGTCATCCTCATCGCCTTCACGGTGGCCTTCTACATCTTCGCCCGCATCCCTGTGCGCACCGCCCTGTCCTCGGTGGCCCCCCTGCTGCTCATCGTACTGCTCACGGCATTCGCCAACCTGTTCTTCGTGCAGCAAGGCGCCGTGTACTTCCACTGGGCCTTCATCACCATCACCGAGCGAGGCTGCTACCTGGCCGTGTTCATGGGAATCCGCCTGACCATCTTGCTGTTCGCCGCATGCCTGCTGACCCTGACCACCACCACCCTCGACATCACCGATGCCTTCGAGACCATGCTGAAGCCCTTCACCCGCATCGGCGTCCCCGCTCACGAGCTCTCTATGATCATGGGCATCGCCCTGCGCTTCCTGCCCCAGTTCGCCGAGGAGCTGGCCTACACTCGCAATGCCCAGACCAGCCGCGGAGCTCGCTTGTCGGAAGGCTCCCTTAAGGAGCGGGTGGCAGCCCTAAAGGCCCTGATCATCCCCCTGTTCACCAGCGTGTTCCGCCATGCGGAGACCCTCGCCGGCGCCATGGATGCCCGTTGCTACCACGGTGGCCCAGGACGCACCCGCCTGAACACCCCGAAGGTGCAGGCTCGCGACTTCGTGGCCATGGCCATCATGGCCGTGTTGGTAGCCGCCGTCGTAGCCACCAACATCCTGCTGTAAAGCCCCTTTACGAAGGACAGCCCCGCGAGCGTCCCTGCGAAATAGATATTCCAAGAAGCCTCGGCATCGTCCGAGGCTTCTTACATCTGCCCGCGCCGCCAAACCATTACTGCAGCTTCTCCCTAAGCGCAAAAGCTGAACAGCGCTTGCACACTGGGATTCTCACCTTGGGATACAATGGCATGAGCCTATCCCCAACCCCAAGGAGGCATCATGCAAGCTAATCCCATCCCCGGAAACGGCGGCGACACCTACGTACCCTATGACCAGCGCACCGGCGAGGAGTCTACCGTCTTCTTCACCCGCGACCTCTCTGCTGAGGGCCTGAACAAGGTCTTCGCCCACGTGGCAGACAGGGTGTCCGGCAAGATCGCCGTAAAGGTTCACACCGGCGAGAAGGACGGCCCCAACATCATCCCCCGCGAATGGGTTGCCGACCTCTTCGCCAAACAGCTTCCCGATGCCACCATCGTCGAGACCAACACCGCCTACGAAGGCGACCGCTTCACCACCGCCCAGCATCTCGAGACCGTCGCTCACAACGGCTGGACATTCGCTCCCGTCGACATCCTCGACGCCGAGGCCAATGCCTTCCTCCCCGTTGAAGGCGGCAAGTGGTTCGACTGCATGTCCGTTGGCGCCAACCTGCTGAACTACGACTCCCTGGTAGCCCTCACCCACTTCAAGGGCCACGTAGCGGGCGGTTTCGGCGGATCCAACAAGAACATCGGCATCGGCTGCGCTGATGGCCGCCTTGGCAAGATCTGGATCCACACCCGCACTGGCAGCACCGACCGATGGGGCATCAAGGAGGAAGAGTTCATGGAGCGCATCGTGGAATCTACCAAGTCCGTGGTCGACCACTTCGGCGACAAGGTGGTTTACGTGAACGTCATGCGCAACATGTCCGTCTCCTGCGACTGCGAGGGCCTGAAGGCCCAGCCCGTGGTCACCCCTAACGTAGGCATCCTGGCTTCCACAGATCTTCTGGCCATCGACCAGGCCTGCGTCGACCTGGTGTACGCCATGCGCGACGAGGACAACCATGACCTGGTAGAGCGTATGGAAACCCGCCATGGTCTGCGCCAGCTCACCTACATGAAGGAGCTGCACATGGGCAACGACCGTTATCAGCTCATCGACACCGATAACGATGACGTCGTCATCACCCCAGCTCAGGGTGTGGAACACGTCGTTCCCTTCGAAGGCTAACCACTGATGGAAATCACGCTCCTCCTCATACAGAAGATCTCGTCCCTGTTCCTGATCATGGCCATCGGCTTTGCCCTGGTGCGCGCTAAGCTGCTGAAGAGCACCGACACCAAGCCCATCTCAGTGCTGACGGTGTATGCCATCGCCCCTTGCGCCATCCTCTCCGCCTACCAGGTAGAGCTCACCCAGGACGTGATCATCGGGTTCTTCACCGCAATGGGAGTCAGCGTGCTGCTCATGATAGGCCAGGTGCTCATCACTAAGCTCATCGCCATCCCCCTGCACCTCACCAGCCTCGAGCGTGCTTGCAGCATCTACTCTAACTGCGGCAACCTCATCATCCCCCTGGTGGGATTCTGTCTCGGCGATGAATGGGTCATCTACTCCCTGGCCTACATGAGCGTTATGACCGCTATGATCTGGACTCACGGCAAGTCCCTCATCAAAGAGCAGCGGGAATGGGACTTCCGCAGCATCATCACCAACCTGAACCTCATCGCCATCGTGCTGGGATTTGTCATGTTCGTCCTGAACATCCGCTTGGTGGGCCCCCTTGCCGTGTTGGCCACGGACCTAGGCTCCTTCTTGGGACCCGCCTGCATGCTCACCGCCGGCATGATCGTTGGCGGCATGAGCCTGAAGGGCGTCTTCGCCAACAAGCGCGTCTGGCTGGTGACCTTCATCCGCCTCATCTTCATCCCCGCGCTGGCAACTCTGGCCCTGAAGTTCTGCCCTCTGGCCACCCTCATCCCCAACGGCCAGAGCATCTTCCTGGTGACCCTACTGGCCATCATCACGCCCTCAGCTTCTAACACCGTGCAACTGGCGGTGCTCTACGACAAGGACGCCGACCACGCCAGTGCCATTAACGTGGTAAGCACCCTCATGTGCATCGTCACCATGCCCCTATGGGTAGCGGTGTATTACCTCTAAATGAAGTGGAAGCGCCCTCTGGGCGCTTCCATCGTCTTCTATCTCTCCGAGCTCGACGCTCCGAGCTTCTCGCAATGCCCACGATACCTAGGGCCTCCATGCTGGCAAGCAGGCCTTATTCGTAGTTGAACAGGCCGTCGTTCTTCTCTTCCAGAACGTGAATGGCATGCAGGCAGAACTCGCAGAAGGGAACGGGAACTCCCAGCTCAGCGCCCATCTTCACCATGTCACCGGCAAAAAGGTCTACCTCGGTATGACGGCCGGCATCCAGGTCCTGCAACGTCGAGAACCGAGCGGCCTTCGTAGCTGCCGCCGTGTACAGATGGGCTACCGGATCGGCGATGTCGATGCCCTTGGCTGCGGCAACAGCCACCACCTCCTGAGCCAGAGCCTGCTGCAGCGCCTTCATATGCGCGCTGTCCTCATAAGCGCCCACGCCCACGCCCAGAATCGCCTGGGGCAGATTATGGGAAACGTTCAGGGCGTACTTCGTCCACTGCTGCACCATGATGTCCTTGCAGGGATTAAAGCCCACCTTGCTGTGACCGAAGAGTTGCTTTAAGGCCCACATGCGGGCAGTGCGCATCTTGCCCGAGACCTCACCGTAGAAGATGCCTGGCGTGCGCTCCGGCACGAAGCGAATGCCGTTGCCGTCTCGCTCCGAGGCGATCTTTATGAAGGCGGGCATCACGTGCTTGCGGCCCACTGCGCGAGCGATGATGTCCTCGGAGGACACGCCGTTCAGCACGGAGAGTACCAGGGTGTTAGGGCCCACCACCGCTTTGATGTCGGGCAGGGACTCTTCCAAAGCGCCGAACTTGGTGGCAACAATCAGCAAATCGACGTTGTGAGCCTCCTCAGGGCTCACCACCTGCAGGGAGAGACGCTCACCGTTCACGAAGATGCCCTGCTCACGCAAGCGATCGGCACGGGCCCCCGTAGCCACGGTGTACAGCTTGTCCCCCAAGGTGTCAGCCAGACCCCACAGGAAGTAGGAGCCCACGGCACCGGCGCCCATGACGGCCACCGAGCGAATGGCGGGCTCGCCCTGAGCCTGACGGCGGGCCTTCTTCTCGGCGTTGCGCTTGCGGTTCAAGAAGTTCTCTACCGTGTCTTCCATGCCGTAGGGAATGTGATCGAGGGATTCCAGATCCTCGGGAAGGTAGTCGACCAAGCTCTGGGCAATCCCCTCCTGAGAGGGAGCCTCACTAGGAGCCTTGCCGGGACGAGCCCGCAGCGCGTACACCTGAGCGCCCTTAGCCACCAGTTTCTCGTCATACTCGCTGCGATGCAGCTCGTAGCCCGGGAAAGGATGGTTGTGCAGGTCCTCGGTCTGACCCAGAATCTCATAGCCGGCGATGCGGAACTGCGTGAGGGCATAGGCCCAGTACACGCTGTTGTCGGTGCGCAGGTCTACGGTGCCCTCCGGTCCCACCAGCTCGCGATAGGTCATGAGGCGATCGGCATAGGCAAGCCGGCGCCAGGCATGCTTGGCCTTGGGAAAGGGCGAGTTGAAGTTCAGGTAGATGCAGGACAGCTCGCCGGGTGTGAAGAACTCCGCGATACGGTCCGCGTCGGCAATGACGGTCTGCACGTTGGGAAGCCCCTGCTCAACAGCTTTTTCGGCAGCATGAGCCACACAGGTGTCGGATACGTCTATGCCCACGAAAAGCACATCGGGGTTAGCGGCTGCGGCCTTGGCCAAAAACGCGCCCTTTCCACAGCCCAGATCGAGGCGCACCTCACGGGCTCCGAGAAGGAAGGTCTCGGCCCACTTCCCCTTGCAGGCCTCTGGCTCGGCCACGATGGCGTCCTGATACCGCTCAAGGGTCTTCCACAGATTAGTGGGCTTACGCTGTCTAGCCATGGTTCACCGTTCCTTCTCCCGAAAGAGCCCGCAAGGACTCGCCCCTGTCCTATGTTTGTCGGCGAAAACTATAGCATGCCAGCAGCATGTACCTATAAAATGAAACAGATGGTCTAACGGCTCTTTACCGAGAGGAGCCAAGACCGCGCAGACGAAGCCAGCGAAAGGGCTGGCGTGAAAACAGCATACGAGGAATCCGAGGTTTCACTAATGGGAAAGCGTGAAGACATCCATAAGGTTCTTATTATTGGCTCTGGCCCCATCATCATCGGCCAGGCCTGCGAGTTCGACTATTCGGGAACTCAGGCGTGCAAAGCGCTGCGTTCCCTTGGTTATGAGATCGTGCTGGTGAACAGCAACCCTGCCACCATCATGACCGACCCTGCCACGGCAGACGTCACCTACATCGAGCCCCTGAACTGCGATCGCATCGAGCGCATCATCGCCAAGGAGCGTCCCGACGCCCTCCTGCCCAACCTGGGCGGCCAGTCCGCACTGAATCTGTGCGCCGAGATGGCCGAGAAGGGCATCCTCGACAAGTACAACGTGAAGGTCATCGGCGTACAGGTAGACGCCATCGAGCGCGGCGAGGACCGCCAGGCCTTCAAGGACACCATGGCCGAGCTGGGCATCGACATGGCCCGCTCCGAGGTTTCCCATACGGTAGAAGAAGCGGTAGAAATCGCCTCTCGCCTGGGCTATCCCTGCGTGCTGCGCCCCGCCTACACCATGGGCGGCACCGGCGGCGGTCTGGTATACAACGTCGAAGAGCTGAAGACCGTGGTTGCCCGCGGCCTGGCAGCCTCCCCTGTCACCGAGGTTCTGGTAGAGGAATCCGTTCTGGGCTGGGAAGAGCTCGAGTTCGAGGTCGTTCGCGATGCCAAGGGTCAGATGATCACCGTCTGCACCATCGAGAACATCGACCCCATGGGCGTGCACACCGGCGACTCCTTCTGCGCCGCTCCCATGCAGACCATCGCCCAGGAGACCATCGACCGTCTGCAGGAGAAGTCCTATCGCATCGTCGACAAGGTGCAGGTCATCGGCGGCTGCAACGTGCAGTGGGCCCACGACCCTGTGAACGATCGCGACGTCATCATCGAGATCAACCCTCGTACCTCCCGCTCTTCTGCTCTGGCCTCTAAGGCCACCGGCTTCCCCATCGCCCTGGTTTCCGCCATGCTGGCTTCCGGCCTGACCCTCGACGAGATCCCCGACGGCAAGCACGGCACGCTCGACAAGTACGTTCCTGGCGGCGACTACATCGTTCTGAAGTTCGCCCGTTGGGCCTTCGAGAAGTTCAAGGGCGTCGAGGACAAGCTGGGCACCCAGATGCGCGCCGTGGGCGAGGTCATGAGCATCGGCAAGACCTACAAGGAGGCCTTCCAGAAGGCTATCCGCTCCCTCGAGACCGGCCGCTACGGTCTGGGATTCGCCAAGGACTTCAACGAGAAGAGCCTCGACGAGCTCCTGGGCATGCTGACCTACGCCACCTCCGAGCGCCAGTTCATCATGTATGAGGCTCTGCGCAAGGGTGCAACCGTCGAACAGCTGTATAAGCTCACCAGCATTAAGTGCGAGTTCATTCAGGAGATGAAGGAGCTGGTAGAGGAAGAAGAGGCCATCCTGGCATACGCCAAGGCTAACCCTGGCGCCAAGCTCCCCGACGACATGCTGACCCAGGCCAAGAAGGACGGCTTCGCCGATCGTTACCTGGCACAGCTGCTGAACCAGGACGAGGACGAGCTCCGCGAGCAGCGCCTGGCTCTGGGCGTCCGCGAGGGCTGGGAGGGCGTACACGTCTCCAGCACCCAGGACAGCGCATACTACTACAGCACCTACAACGCTCCTGATACCTCTACCGCTACCAGCAACAACAAGATCATGATCTTGGGTGGCGGCCCCAACCGCATCGGTCAGGGCATCGAGTTCGACTACTGCTCCGTGCACGCAGCCCTCACCTGCAAGAAGCTGGGCTTCGAGACCATCATCGTGAACTGCAACCCCGAGACCGTGTCTACGGACTACGACACCTCCGACAAGCTGTACTTCGAGCCCCTCACCGCTGAGGACGTTCTGGCCATCTACGAGAAGGAGAAACCTCTGGGCGTCATCGCCCAGTTCGGCGGTCAGACCCCACTGAACCTGGCCAGCCAGCTCGAGAAGGCCGGTGTGAACATCCTGGGCACCTCCCCTGAGATCATCGACCTGGCCGAGGACCGCGACCGCTTCCGCGCCGTCATGGATTCCCTGGGCATCCCCATGCCCGAGGCAGGCATGGCCGTCACGGTAGACGAGGCTCTGGAAACCGCCCATCGCATCGGCTACCCCGTCATGGTGCGCCCCAGCTACGTTCTGGGCGGCCGCGGCATGGAAGTCGTGTATGACGACGAGAACCTGCGCGCCTACATGGCAGCTGCCATTGGCGTCACCCCTGATCGCCCCATCCTCATCGACCGCTTCCTGAATCACGCTCTGGAATGCGAGGCTGACGCCATCTGCGACGGCGAGCACGCCTTCGTCCCAGCCGTCATGGAGCACATCGAGCTGGCAGGCATTCACTCCGGCGACTCCGCCTGCATCCTGCCTTCCATCAACATCACCGATGAGCAGCTGGCCACCATCAAGGACTACACCCGCAAGATCGCCGAGAGCCTGCACGTTCGCGGCCTCATGAACATTCAGTACGCCATCGAGGGCGAGACGGTCTTCGTTCTCGAAGCCAACCCTCGCGCCAGCCGTACCGTTCCTCTGGTATCGAAGGTTTGCGGCACCGAGATGGTTCCTCTGGCAACTCAGGTCATCACCATGCCCCTCACCGGCGCCGAGTCCCCTGTTCCTGCCCTGAAGGAAGCCACCTACAACCACTACGGCGTGAAGGAGGCGGTATTCCCCTTCAACATGTTCCCCGAGGTTGACCCTGTTCTGGGCCCCGAGATGCGCTCTACTGGCGAGGTTCTGGGCCTGGCTTCCACCTTCGGCGAGGCCTTCTTCAAGGCTCAGGAGGCAACCCAGACCGTTCTGCCTTTGGGCGGCACCGTACTCATCAGCGTCTCCGACCGCGACAAGCGCGACCTGGTAGAGACCGCTCAGGAGTTCGTGAAGGCAGGCATGACCATCCTGGCCACCGAAGGCACCGGCAAGTTCCTGGCAGAGGCAGGCATTGCCTCCGAGCCCGTCCTGAAGCTGCATGAGGGTCGTCCCAACATGGTAGACATGATCCTGAACGGCCAGGTAGATCTGGTGGTGAACACCCCAAGCTCCTCTACCGAGTCCGCTCACGACGACTCCTACATCCGCAAGGCAGCCATTAAGGCCCATGTCCCCTACATGACCACCATGGCAGCCGCCAAGGCAACCGCTCTGGGCATTCAGGTAGAGCAGTCTATCGAGGAGCCCGAGGTTCGCTCCCTGCAGGAGATTCACGGCCTGTAAGCGCAGACTGGCAAACCTCCTCGCAAAGGTTCAACCAATAAAGAAAACCCCGGCAAAGCCGGGGTTTTCTTGTTGCTGTCGCCTAAAAGCTAGCAAGCGGTCACGAGGCCTAGAACCTCAGTACGCCTTAGTAGCCCTCGTGCAGATCTTCGTCGGTGACGCGACCAGCGAAGGCACGGTATACCAGCACGTGGTACAGCAGCACCAGAGGCACACCGATAGCGGCGATAATGGTCATGACCGTCAGGGTCAGATCGCTTCCCGCAGCACTTGCAATGGTGATAGAGAGGGTTGGGTCATTGGAAGCGGGGATGAAGTAGGGGAAGCTAGTGGCAGCCCAAACGATGCAGAGAGCCGCACAGCCGATGCCTGCGATGACGGGGAACAGGAAGTCCTTGCCACCGGAAACGAAGGCGATGTACAGCAGGGATGCCAGGTAGGCCACTGCGGCGATGATGGCGGGGATGGTCATGTCCATGCCAACAGAGGAGTTGGGAACCACGGTCATCTTGAAGAGAACCGTGCAGATGAGGAACATGACCAGGGAGATCAGCGCCAGAGGCTTCCTGAGGTTCTTAGCCTGAACCTGCAGGGGGTCGCCCTCGGGGGCCTTAGCGGCCAGCCAGCAAGCGCCCTGCAACATCATATGCACCAGGCCCAAGACACCGCATGCCAGGGCGAAGGGGGTCAGCAGTGCGAAGAAGGTGCCGATGTAGTCGCCGTTGGCGTTCAGGGGAACACCAGCGATGACGTTGCCCACGGCTACGCCGAAGAGCAGGGCGGGCAGCAGGCTGCCCACGAAGAAGGCGCCATCGCACAGGCGAGAGCTCTCACCATGACCGCCGAAGCCAATGGCCACGGCACGAACGATGAGGCCCATGAGCACCAGCATGATAGCCAGGTAGAAACCGGAGAAGCTAGTAGCGTAGGCTGGAGCGAAGGCTGCGAACAGGGCGCCGCCTGCAGTCAGCAGCCACACCTCGTTGCCGTCCCACACAGGACCGATGGCCCTCATCATGATCTTCTTAGAGCGCTCGTTCTTGCCCAAGAAGGGGTACAGCACGCCCGTTCCCAGATCAAAGCCATCAAGGGCGAAGTAACCGATGATCAGCACGAAGATGAGAACGAACCAGAGAATGCTCAGGGTGGTCATTATGCACGCACCTCCTCTTCCTCATTCTTGTCGTCGGCTACGGGAGCCAGAGCCTCGGGACCCTTCTTAACGTCCTTCAACAGGCTCTTTGCCCAGATGACGTAGATGGTGGTGTACACCACGGCGAAGAGCGCCAGCGTGATGATCAAGGACACGGGGTCAACCGCAGCAGAAGCGGCGTCTACCGTACGCAGCTCGCCCCAGACGATCCAGGGCTGACGACCGAACTCGGCGGTCATCCAACCAACCTGAATGGCCAGGATAGGCCACAGCCAACCGAACTGCAGGAACTTCAGCGCCCACTTCTTGGTGTCCAGCTTGCCGCGATACACCAGGAAGCCAAGGAGCAGAACCAGCCAGATCAGGCCGTAGCAGATAACCATGAGATGGTAGGTCTGGAAGATCAGGTTGATGGAATCAGGTTGATCCTCATCGGGGATGCTGTTCAGACCCTGATACTCAGCAGAGAAGTCGAAGGTGGCCAGGAAAGAGGTGCCGCCAGGGATGCCCAGGGAGTAGGTGACGCCATTCTCGTCATCTACCCAACCGAAGAGGGACAGATCCGATGGTCCGTCTTCCCACTGTCCTTCCATAGCTGCCAGCTTAGAGGGCTGGTTCTCACACACGGCAACGGCCTGGGCGTGAGCAGCGGGGAGCATGACAACAGCCAGAACGACGCCGGTAACCAGACCGATGCGCAGCAGGCTGTCACCAGCATGAACGTCCCGCTTCTTCAGCTTGTAGTAAGCGCCGATGGCGATAGCCACCAGAGCGCCCATGAGCAGCAGCGCCACGATGGTGTGGAAGTAGCGAGGCAGGGTGGTGTAGTTAAGGGCTGCAGCGAAGAAGTCCGTCAGGACAGCCTTGGTGCCGGCAGCAGTGGCAACCACCTCGTAGCCTGCAGGGGTCTGCATCCAGGAGTTAGCGATGATGATCCACAGAGCGGACAGGCAGGAGCCCAGCCATACCAGCCATGCACTGGCCAGGTAGAACTTAGGGCTGACCTTCTTCGCGCCGAAGAGCAGCACGCCCAGGAACACGGACTCCAGGAAGAATGCCAGCAGAGCCTCGGCAGCAAGAGGTGCGCCGAAGATGTCGCCTACGAAGCGCGCATAGTCTGCCCAGTTGGTGCCAAACTGGAATTCCATGGTGATACCAGAAGCAACGCCTACGGCAAAGGTGCCCGTAAACAGCTTCAACCAGAACTTCGCCAAGGACTCATCCTTGGGGTCCTTGCTTCGATACGCCTTGGTGAACAGGATGGCCAGAACCATGCCGAAGCCCACCGAGAGCGGAACGAACATGTAGTGGAAGATACAGGTCGCTGCGAACTGGATACGCGCCAAGAACGTTGCATCAAGCAAAGCTTCCATACACGCTCCCTCCTTCCATCGTGCCCATGCGGGCGGTTTGTGTAGAATCTGTATAGATGATACAACCTCTCAATAAGGCCATACAGTCCCAAAATCCACGAAACGGGAGGTAAACGCAGTGTTGTCCCCTGTCTAGCACCGCTGGCAAGGGCATATAATCCCAGATTATGGACGAGAACCTCAGACAGCTCCCCCACGCATCTCGCACCATGGGCATCCTCGTTGTCCTCTCGGTTGCAGACGCCCTGCTCACCATCGGTCAGGCGGGGACGCTGGCCTATGCGCTCACCCTACTGTGGAATCTGCAGCCCCTTGTCAGCGCCCTTCCCTTCGTCGGGGCCTTCGCCGCCTTCTTCCTGGCACGCCAGGCCCTTGCCTGGGGACGCACCGCCTTCACCACGCGCTACGCTTCCGACACCGCAAGCCATTTGCTGCACCAGCTCGCCGGCCACGCCTATGACGCAGGTGCCGACGTAGCCCACGCCAAGGGTTCCGGCTCTACCGCTACGTTATTTATAGAGGGCATCACTCGAGTAGAGGAGTACCTGGGGATCATCCTCCCCAAGCTCACCGACCTCATGGCCATCCCCGCCGTGCTCGCTGTGGGCATGCTGATCATCGACCCCATCAGCGGCATCATCGCTCTGGTCATGCTCCCCTTCATCGTGCTGTACATGCGCATACTCGGCGCCAACGCCAAAGAAGCGGCTCGCAAGCAGCACGGTAAGTTTCAGGTCATGTCCAACCACTTCATCGACACGCTGCGAGGTCTTGCCACCTTGCAGCTCCTAGGACGCAGCAAGGGCTACGAGAAGGAGGTGTACCAGGTCAGCGAGGAATTCCGCGAGGCCACCGTGGGCACCCTGAAGACAGCGACCCTCTCGAGCCTGATCCTCGACCTGTTCCGAACCTTCGCCCTTGCCGCCATCGCCATCATGCTGGGCTTCCGCCTCATGGCAGGCGACATTCCCCTGTTCAGCGCCTTAACCGTGCTCATCTTGGTGCCGGATTTCTTCGCCGCCATCCGCCGTTACTCCACGGATTTCCATGCTTCTCTGGAAGGCAAAAACCACCTGGCCAGCATCATGGGCTACCTGAAGGAGCCCCTCCCCGCTCAGATCGCCGAAGCAGATGCCGCAAAGTTGGAAGCCCTCTGGAACGCCCCCGAAAGCGCTCTGACCCTGCGCAACATCAGCTTCGCCTACCCAGCGGCAAACGCGCCCGATGCTAAGGCTGCTAGCACCTTCGCATCCGACGCATCCTCCGTCACAGCCGAAGACGCCTCTGCGGCCCCCGAGGTCCTGCACCAGGTCAGCCTCACCATTCCCAAGGGTTCCAAAGTGGGCATCGTCGGTGTCAGCGGAAGTGGTAAGAGCACCTTGGCCCAAATCATCGCGGGCTTCTACACCCCCACCGAGGGCGCCATCATGTTCGATGTGCCTTCGGACGACACCAGCCAGCTAGCCTACGCTGCCGCAGGTCAGCCAGGCGACACCGCCAACCAGCTAGCCTACGCTGCCGCAGGTCAGCCAGGCGACACCGCCAACCAGCAAGCTAGCGATGCCGCGAGTCAGACCCTGCAGGTTCCCACCCTCACCGGAGACGCCTGGCGCCACCACGTGAGCTACCTGCCCCAAAGCCCCCACCTCTTCAACGACACCTTGGCCGCCAATGTCGCCTTCTATCGTCCCGACGCCACCGAAGACGAGATTCGCCAAGCCGCCTGCGCCATGGGCCTCTCAAGCCTGATTGCTGACCTGCCCCAGGGCATCGGCACCACGCCCGGTCAGGGAGGCCGCCAAGTTTCCGGAGGCCAAGCTCAGCGCATCGCCCTGGCCCGCGCCTTCCTGGGAAACCGCAACGTGCTGGTCTTCGACGAGC
>JAQXVU010000063.1 GCA_029225085.1 Eggerthellales bacterium
GAACACCACCGTCGCCGTGCCATGCACCAAATCGAGGGGCAAGCCCGCAGCGTAGGCAGCCAAAGCACCGGGCAGGGTCAGGGGAACCACGAAGCCCACCACGTACCAGCTGTTCAGAATGAAACCGCTGAACAGGGCAGACAGGAAACCGAACACCAGAATGGGCGCCGCCTTGCGCAGCGTTGCCGCCTCGTCCTCCCGGCCGAACCACCCGAAGTCGGCAGCGACGCCAGCCAGGTAGCCTATCAGTCCCCAAGAGTACATTTGCCAGGGCGTCCAGGGGCCTTGGCCGAAGAACATGTTCGACACCAGCGCCGCCAAAGCGCCCACCATGAAGCCGCTGCGCTTGCCGAAGATCACGCCGGCGATGATGCAGATGGCCAGCACCGGCTTAAAGCTGGGGAAAGGCGCAAAGAGAATGCGCCCGGCCGCCGCCAGGGAGCCCAGCACCACCGTGGGCATAATCTGTCGCAGGGCAGGCTTCGACTTCTCCCAGCCCACGAACATGAGGGACAGGGCCGCAAAGACCACCAACAGCGTCAGCAGCGCACCCTGTTCTATCTGGAAGTACGCGCACAGGCCCATGACCAGGGGCACTGCCACCAGCACGGGGACCTCGAGGCTATGCAGAACCTTCGTCATCATAAGCTACTCGCCCTCCGCGACAACGGCGTCGTCGCAGGCAGCCTCGCTGAACGTACCGCTGTTCGCAGCAACGCAGGCATGCTCCGCCTGGTTCTCCTGATCCCACAGCTTGCCGAAGCCATCAGGCAAGGGCCGATAGAACAGGTTCTCCGCAAAGAAGGAAACGGGATCCTCCGTGCACACCACCTGGCCATCGAAGAGCATGGACACTTCGTCAGCCACCCGTAGGGAGAAGGACAGATCGTGAGTCGCCATCACTAAGGTGCAACCCCTATCAGCAGCCCTGACCAGAGCGCGGGCAACCTTCATCTTCGTAGCAGGATCAAGGCCCTTGGTAGGCTCGTCGAGCAGCAACAGCGCCGGCTCGCAGGCGAGGATCTTCGCTAAGGCCAACAGCTGCTGCTGGCCTCCGGACAGGTCATAGGGGTGACTCGCCTGCTTATCCTGCAGGCCAAAATAGCTCAGCCAATCTGCGGCAGCTGCCTCATCGGGGCACCACTCCCCCATTTCCTCGGCCACCGTATCGCGCACGAACAGCGCCTTGGGATCCTGTGGAAGAAAGGCCTGATTGTCAGAAAGCCCGTTGCGCATCTTGCCGCGACGGGGCTTCAGGATGCCCGCCAAGGTCTTCAGCAACGTGGTCTTACCGCAGCCGTTGCCGCCCACCAAAGCATGGATGTTCCCTCGCGCTATCCGCAGGTCAGCGCCGCGCAACACGAAGTCCTTACCGCCCTGATAGCCCACGTAGGCATCCTTCAAACTCACAACGATTTCTGTCGCTACCTCAGCCGCCGCGCAAGACGCATCGCCGCGGGAACCGTCCGTCGCCTCGAAACCGGCTGCTCCCCCAAGAGCACCGCCACCAGCGCGGCCTCGCACCACGGGAGCGGTTTCGTCGCCCCCAAGGCACCGGAATTCTTCCAGAGAAGCGGGCACAACACGACCTTCTTCCATACGGAAACCGCAGGTCGCGTAGTGGGCCATGGCTTCAGGACGATGGGTTGCCACCACCACGGTGATACCCGTCTCCCTGTTCACGCGGAACAGAGCATGCAGGAAATTGCGCTCGGCAACAGGGTCTAGCTGAGAGGTCGGCTCATCAAGGAGCAAGAGCTTGGGCCGGGCCACCAAGACGCTGGCCAGGTTCAAGGTCTGCTTCTGTCCGCCGGAGAGCTGGTCGGTCGCCTTGTTCAGCCAAGGCTCGATACCGAAGAAATGGGCCACCTCGGCCACTCGCCTGTGCATGGCGTCCTGGGGCATGCCAAGATTCTCGAGGCCGAAGGCCAGCTCATGCCACACGCTGCTGCACACCGCCTGATTCTCGGGGTTCTGAGCCACGTAGCCCACCAGCTGGGCAGACTCAGCAACCGTCCACTGGGATGGGTCACTGCCGAAAACCTGCACCTCCCCGTGACGCGTCCCCGTGGGAGTGAGCTCGGGCTTCAGCTGGCGAAGGAGCGTGGTCTTGCCGCTTCCGGTCTCGCCCATGAGCAGCGCAAAGGACCCCGCAGGAATCTCCCAGCTCGTAGGGCCAATGCAAGGAACAGCGCTCTGGGACGTTGCGTAGGAGAACACCAGGTTCTCAGTCCTC
>JAQXVU010000064.1 GCA_029225085.1 Eggerthellales bacterium
ATCAGCAGAGCCAGAATGCGCTGGTCAGAGGAAACGCTGACCAGGATGCTCTTGATGGTCTCCATAGCGCCAGTACGAACGGTGACGTTATAGATGAACAAGGCCGCGATGATGACCAAGCAGATGGGCCACAGGGCGTTCAGCACGCCTTCGACGCTTGCGGTCAGTGCGCAGATTGCGGGGAGCTGCCAGTAGACAACTGCCTCGACAAAGGCGATGGCGAAGGTGATGGCCATGGCCTTGTGAGCGGCCATCTTCAGCGCCGCAAGGGCGATGAGCAGCCAGAGGATTGGCAGGATAGCCAGGATGAAGTTGGGGGCTAGTTCAAGCATGATTCCCTTCCTCGTCGATGGAACAATGTATCCAAATGCTACGGGCAACGAGGGTTTTTTCTCCTCAGAGGAACGCAAGCTGTCGTATTTCAAAGATGAATGGAAAAGCGGGGAAATTCACATTCCGTCCACAACTAAGAAAGACCCACTCACCGTTAGGCGGGCGGGTCTTCCAAATGTGCAGAAGCTATGTGGCTGAAGGGGCAAACCGCGAGTTCTGGGGGCTTGTCTTTCCTGTGGGGCGTGCAAGAGGCGACGTCGCGTGTTCTGCAATGCGGGGCGCGCAGACGACGCCTGGCCCTGCTAAGTCGCAGCTTACTGATGGTAGAAGGTCAGGAAGTCAGCCAGTTCTTCCATAGCGCTCTTAAGAACCTCGATGCGAGGCAGGTACACCACGCGGAAGTGGTCGGGCTCATGCCAGTTGAAGCCGGTGCCAGAGACCAGGAGGATCTTCTTCTCGCGCAACAGATCGAGGGCGAAGCGCTCGTCGTCGACGATGTTGAACTTGGCGGTGTCGATCTTGGGGAAGATGTAGAAGGCCGCCTTGGGCTTCACCGCGGTGATGCCGGGGATGGAGTTCAGGGCCTCGTACACGTAGTTGCGCTGCTCGTAGATGCGTCCGCCGGGAGCAACGTAGCCCTTCACGCTCTGATGGCCGCCCAGGGCGGTCTGAACGATGCTCTGAGCAGGCACGTTCGAGCAAAGGCGCATGTTCGAGAGCATGTTGATGCCCTCGATGAAGTCCTTGCCGCAGTGCAGGTTGCCGGAGAGGATCATCCAGCCGATGCGGTAGCCGGCGATCATGTGGCTCTTAGAGAGGCCGGAGAAGGTGACGCAGAACAGGTCGGGGGCCATGGAAGCGATGGAGATGTGCTCGAGGCCGTCCATGACCAGACGGTCGTAGATCTCATCGGAGAAGATCATGAGCTCGTGCTCACGGGCGATGTCCACGATCTCCTGCAGCACCTCGCGGGGGTACAGAGCGCCGGTGGGGTTGTTGGGGTTGATGATGACGATGGCCTTGGTCCGCGGGGTGATCTTGGAGCGGATGTCGTCCATGTCGGGGTACCACTCGGCCTGCTCGTCGCAGATGTAGTGTACGGGATGGCCGCCTGCCAGGGTGGCGCAGGCTGTCCAGAGTGGGTAGTCGGGGGAGGGGATGAGGATCTCGTCGTCGTTGTCGAGCAGTGCCGACATGCACAGGTTGATGAGCTCGGATACGCCGTTACCAGTGTAGATGTTCTCGATGTGCACGTTGGGGATGTTCTTGTTCTGGGCGTACTGCATGATGGCCTTTCGGGCAGAGTACAGGCCCTTCGAATCGGAGTAGCCCTCGCAAGCGGTGAGCTGGCGGGACATATCGTAGACAACCTCATCGGGGGTGCGGAAACCGAAGGGGGCGGGGTTGCCGATGTTCAGCTTCAGAATGTGAGTGCCGGCTGCTTCCATGCGGGCGGCCTCTTCCACCACCG
Organism: Eggerthellales bacterium; assembly: GCA_029225085.1. Taxonomy (GTDB): domain Bacteria; phylum Actinomycetota; class Coriobacteriia; order Coriobacteriales; family Eggerthellaceae; genus JAQXVU01. The sequence continues at coordinate 1,805 of JAQXVU010000064.1, forward strand.
GTCCACGAACGTCATATAGTACGTTGTCGAGTTTGGAAGATTTCTTGAACTCGCGCATATTCTTTCCTCCTTCACGGGTCTCGCGGGTTGGTGCGGGCTTGCATCGATTCTGCTGGCCGTGGTTTCTCGTATCATCGCGGCTTTGCGTTGTCGCAGGCTCCGTGCTTCGTCACGGTTTTGCGTTGCTGTTGCCCGCTTGTTGTTGCAACCAGCCATTCTAACGCAACTGGCCCCCGAAGGAGCCAGTTGGTGAAATGCGGCGAAGTTGTTCCGTAAGGGGCGTCGCGCCTGCTTGTGTCGACGAGGCTTTTGCGGGCCGTTATGGCGATGCGAGAGGCGCCGCTATGCGATGTGGAAGGCGGCCTTGCGGGCCGTCATGGCGATGTGGAAGGTGGCCATGGATAGCCGTAAGCCCCTGAAGGAGGTTGCCGAGGCCGTAGTTCTCAGCGACTCTCTTTAGAAGTGCAGAGGTCTACCAGGGACTCTTTAAAGACGTCCATCACCTTCCAAGGTTCGGCGTTCATGGGGGTTCCCAGGCTGATCATATAGCTGGCCTGGCTGGAAAGGTGTATGCGCAGCAAGTCGTGGGTGACGTTGTCGGAGAGGTCGAGGATGTTCATGGGGCAGAAGCCGGCGCCGATGCCCTCGGCGCACATGACCATGATGGTGCTGAGGTTTCCCGAGACCGCAACGGTACGGGGCTTACTGATGCCGGCGTTGCGCAGCTCTGAGTAGGCGATGCGGCCGGAGATATCGTCGACGCTGCTCAGGACGAAGGGGCAGTCCTTCAAGAGGCCCAGTCCCTCGGATTCCACCTTTTCAAGGGCCTCTTCCCAGGGAAGCTGGCAGGTTTCCTGCAGCAGGTCCTTGGTGATGGCCAGAACCACTTCCTCTTGGTACAGGGGAGTCACGTTCACGCCGGGCTGGCTCTTGGGGAAGCGAGCTACAGCGGCATCGATCTCGCCGCGCTCCGCTTTGCGGGTGAGCTCGCGATTGGTTCCTTCCACCAGCTGAACGGTGACGTCGGGAAGGGCCTGATGCAGGCGCTTCACCACGTAGGGCATGAGGGTGCGACCGCGCATGTGGGAGATGCCCACCTTCAGAATGCCGGCACCGCCGCCGGTGACCTCGCCGATCTGGCGCAGCATGTCGCGTTGGGCTTGCTGCTGATCGCGGGCGTAGACCAGGAAGGCCATGCCGGCGGGGGTCAGGGACAGGGGAGTGCTTCTGACGATGAGCTTGGCGTCGAGGTCCTTCTCGAGGGCGGCAAGGCGGGCGCTGAGGGTTTGCTGGGAAATCTCCAGGCTGTCAGCGGCCTTGGTAAAGCTGCCCATTTCGGCGAGCCTGGTGAACCATTTCCAACTGTCCAAGGACACGGTGCGCCCCTCTTTCTCTTATCGCTCGGTTTGTGCGGTATGCACTATAGACCTTTTTGCTAACGATATAGCCACTCAAACTCTTTTTGTTACATTACGGAAAATTTTTGTGTAAAAGGCAAACGTTTGCCTATAGAATCATGCAAGGAAAAAATGCGTTCATCTATGGAAAGGACCATAGGTGCGCACAAGTCAAGAGAAGAAAGGGATGTACGCGATGAAAAAGAAGCTTCTTTCCGTACTGACCGCTGCCTTTGCTTGCTGCCTGGCCTTCGCTCTGGTTGGCTGCGGCGACAACAGCGACTCTGGCAGCTCCGACACCGTCGAGAACGATCTGGTGTTCACCACTGGCGGCGAGTCCGGCACCTACTATGCATTCGGTACCGTTCTTGCTAACTATGCATCTAACTCCACCGACACTCAGGTAAGCGCTGTTTCCTCCGAGGGCTCCGCTGCTAACATCTACGCACTGCAGGACGGCAATGCAAGCCTGGCATTCTGCCAGTCTGACGTTCTGTCCTATGCTTATGAGGGAACCAACATCTTCGAGGAGGATGGCGGCTACAACGGCTTCTCCATCGTTGGCGCTCTCTATGGCGAGCAGGTTCAGATCGTTACCTGCAACCCAGACATCAAGTCTGTTGCAGACCTGGCCGGCAAGACCGTTTCCGTTGGCGCTGCTAACTCCGGCGTTTACTTCAACCCTAACGACATCCTGGGTGCGTAGGACATCACCCTCGACGACATCAGCCCTGTATATCAGTCCTTCGCTGATTCCGCTGACTCCCTGAAGAACGGCAAGATCGACGCTGCCTTCATCGTTGCTGGTGCTCCTACCACCGCTATCACCGACCTGACCACTTCTAAGGACGTATACCTGGTTGGTCTCGACGCTGATCACGTTGCCAAGCTCTGCGAGGAGAATCCTTACTACAAGGAGGCAACCATCGCTAAGGACGTATACGGCCTCGACTCCGACACTCAGACCGTTTCCGTACTCGCTGTTGTTCTCGCTAACGACAACGTCTCCGAGGATGCTATCTACAACTTCACTTCCTCCATGTTCGACGGTGCTGAGACCCAGGCTGACGCTCACGCCAAGTATGCTGAGCTGAACCTTGAGACTGCTACCTCCATCACCAATGTTCCTTATCACGCAGGTGCTGCAAAGTACTACAGCGAGCAGGGCATCGAGGTTGCAACCAAGTAACAGCCTTTGCATGAGGTCCTTGCTTAATTAAGCAAGCGTTCCCCATCTGTTGCTTTTCGGGGCTGCGGCGAGGATTTTCTCGTCGCAGCCCTGAGTGCTATCTAGCTTCTGATGCGCATCAGCCCATTTTGCAGACGGAATAGGTTAATGCGAACCAGAAGAAGCCGTTCGAACTAAGAAGAGAGGTGTCTGTTGGAACTGTTTAAGAAGAAGAAAGCCTCCGAGCCGGAGCCCCGCGCCACTGTGGTGGAAGGCGAGGTAGACGCTGAGGAGGTCATGCGCAAGTATGACAAGGAGTCGAACACCCGCATTTGGGAGGGCGTCCCTAAGGTTGCCATCACCTTGGTCATGATTGCGTTCTCCGTGTACTGTCTGCTTATGACGCTGCTTTCCACGGAGCAGGCCGAGGCTCGCCTTGCCCGCTTCCTGGCCTTTGTGGTGATCATCGGCTATCTCATGTATCCCGCCAATAAGAAGAACCACAAGCCTAACCATATGCCCGTGATCGACATTATCATTATGGTGGCAGGCGCTGGTTCCTTCATGTACTTCGCCTTCAATGCCACGGACATCCTCATGGCTGGCTCTCGCATCAGCCCTCTGCTGGTGGTTCTGGGCATCATCGGCATAGGCTCTATCATCGAGCTGTGCAGGCGCTGTGTGGGCATCCCCATCATCATCGTGGTGGGCTGTCTGATCTTGTACGCCTTCTACTGGCAGATGGGCCACAACGGCAATTTGGGCCAGTCCCTCACCAACGTGGTGCAGAAGCTCTTCTATACCACCAGTGGCATCATCGGTACGCCTACTAATGTTTGCTATACCTACATCATTTTGTTCATCATCTTCGGTGCCTTCTTGGAGCGCACCGGCATCGCCAACTTCTTCATCAGCTTCGCTAACCGCATCGCTGGTTGGTCCTCTGGTGGCGCTGCAAAGGTGTCCGTTATCTCCTCCGCTCTCTGCGGTATGGTATCTGGCTCCTCCGTTGGCAACACCGTGACCACCGGTTCGGTGACCATCCCCATGATGAAGAAGACTGGTTATAAGCCTGAGTTTGCAGGCGCAGTAGAGGCAGCTTCTTCTACTGGTGGTCAGATCATGCCCCCTATCATGGGCGCCGCCGCCTTCCTCATGGCTGAGTACATGGGCATCCCCTACATTCAGGTTGCCGCTATGGCTATCATCCCGGCCCTCCTGTACTTCACCGGTATCTTCTGTGCCGTTCATCTCGAAGCTAAGAAGCTGGGCCTGAAGGGCATCCCCCTAAATGAGCTCCCCACCTGGAAGTATCTGGCTAAGAACTGCTACCTGATCATTCCGCTGGTTTTGCTGGTGTACCTGGTTTCCGTTGGCGTGTTCACCATGGCCATGGCTGCTGCCATTTCCATCTTCGCCGCCTTCCTCATTGGCTTCATTCATTTCGTGCAGACCAACTGGGAGACCCGCACTGAGGGCCAGACCTTCGGCCATGTACTTCTCGATTCCTGCAAGACCGCTCTCTGGACTGCCTGCGACGCTTTCGCCGCTGGCGCTAAGAACTCCATCTCCGTAGCGGTTGCCTGCGCCATGGCAGGTATGATCGCTGGCTGCATCACCGTTACCGGCCTGGCCTCTACCCTGATTAACGTCATCGTTATGGCTGCTGGCGACATGATCATCATCGGTCTGATCCTCACCATGCTGTGCTGCATCGTTCTGGGCATGGGC
>JAQXVU010000065.1 GCA_029225085.1 Eggerthellales bacterium
CTGGTCAGCCACGGCGTACATGAAGGTGGAAAGGTCGCGATGCTCGGTGATGCGGGCGTCCTTCTGGCGCAGGCTGCCGGCAGCGGCGTTGCGGGGGTTGGCGAAACCGCTCTTGCCCTCGGCCTCGGCGGCGGCGTTCAGAGCCTCGAAGCTGCTGCGGGGCATATACACCTCGCCACGAAGCTCGACGCTGTCACGACCTGCGGCGATGCCAGGCATGCCCTGAGCGCGCAGACGCAGGGGCACATCGCGGACAGTGCGCATGTTCACGGTCACGTCCTCGCCGGTGGTGCCGTCACCACGGGTGGCAGCCCGCATGAGCTGGCCGTCCTCATAGGTAAGCGCGATGGAAGAACCGTCTATCTTCAGCTCGCAGCACAGGGGCACGAAACGGCCGAAGTGCTCCTCTACCCGGGACATCCAGGCGGAGAGCTCTTCCAGATCCATGGCGTTGTCGAGGGAATACATACGCTGCTCGTGGCGCACCGGGGCAAACTGGGTGCCCACATAGCCGCCTACGCGCTGAGTGGGCGAATTGGGGTCGTAGAGCTCCGGATGCTTGGCCTCGAGCTCGCGGAGCTCGCGCATGAGGGAATCGAAGGCGTAGTCCGTGATTTCCGGCGCATCCTTGGCATAGTACAGGTAGGTGTGATGCTCGATCTCTGAGCGCAGCGCCGCGATGCGCGCCGCCTCGTCGGTTGGCTGCACGTCCCCGGCCTCGTTAAAGGCAAAGGCCTCTTGGAAGGGCTGTGCCTCGGTCGCCTGGCCTTCGACCGCCGGTGCCGTTTCGCCGCTGTAGGCCTGCCCGCCTTCGGCAGCCTGGCCAGCGGTGACCTGAGCCTCCTGGCCCAGGTCACCCTGACCAGTCGCCTCCTGCTCCGAACCCAAAGACGAGAACAAATCCTGCTGTTGCTGAGCCATGTGCCAAACCTCGCTGCTACATTAGTACTTGGTAATTGCGCCCCTGATTTTACAACGAACGGAGGGTCCTCATGGCAGATACGTGCAAGCTCACCATTTACTTCGACGACCCCTTCTGGGTCGCCCTGGTAGAGACCGAGGAGAACGGCCAGTATCGCGTGGCCCGCCACGTCTTTGGCCCCGAGCCCACGGATCCCCAGATAGAGGAGTTCATCCACGACAACTGGCGCACCCTGCACTTCACCGACGCCCTGCAGGTAGAGAAGAAGGGCGGCAAGCGCATTAACCCCAAGCGCATGCGCCGCATCATCGAGAAGGAAATCGCCGCTAACGCCGTTCGTGGCACCAAGGCCCAACAAGCCCTGGCCGAGCAGCGGGAAGCCCATAAGCTAGAGAAGAGGGCCAAGAGCAAGGAGCAGAAGGAAGCCGAGACCGAGCGCAAGTTTCAGCAACGCGCCGAGAAGCGCAAGCAAAAGCACCGCGGTCATTAATATGTGGAAGGCGGGCTTGCGCCCGCCTCGAACCAGATCGCAGCGATGAAAAGTAGCTCAACGTCTGGCCGAGAAAGAAAGCCCACTAGCAAGCACCCGCCATTTAAAGATAACGAAAGACTATTACGCAGTAGAATTACCAAATGGGGTCGAATAAAAGCGTGCAGACGCTCAATCGAGATCCTGCGATGCAGCAATCGCCTGTTCATCGTCTGCAAAAACTACTCGCTCATGAGCAGAAAACTGCTCGGGATCATAGTCTTCGTAACCGTAACGAGGCCTAATTTCGCTTTGAGTGATTGCTCCGATCTCCTCGAGGGAGACGACCGTCTGCTGCATCAGCTTTTCTGCGTTAACCCCTGCTCGTGCTTTTTTCCCGTTGTCCTCCGCACTCATATGCTCTCCATTCTCGAACAGCAAACCTTGCAATTAAGTCTTCAACCCCTCATCACGAAGCGAAAAACCGCAAATCTCAAAACAAGTGCTCCGCACTTCATGATGATACTTCGATTCGAACCAGAAAGTACTCAAACAGTCCCAGCACCAAGACAATCGTTTGAATCAAAATGCGCCGCCATTCTATTGGCGGCGCATCTATTTCATATCCGCAAAACTAGTTAGACCAGCGTCACGATCTCCTCCTTGGCTGCAGACTCAAGGATGGCCTGAACCACCTTCAGCGTAGCAAGGCCCTCCTCACCCGTGCAACGGGGAACGGTCTCGCGCCCTGCGCAGAGGTCCGCGAAGTGAGCCAAAGTCGCAGTAGCTGGATCAGGACGACCCACCTCGAAGTGCTTCTTCTGCATGGGCTCAGTCCAACCGTAATGGTCCTCGTCGTAATAGTAGAAGTCCATGTTCGGCAGGCCGAAGGAGCCTTTTGTTCCAAAGACCCTCATGCTGTTCTCACCGGGACGGCAGTTGATGAAGTGCATCTCCTGAGCAGCCAAATCATAGCCCCAGGGAGCGGGAGTCCCATCAGAGAGGAAGTAGGAGCAGGTCGGACCCTCCTCGAACTCGAAAAGGACGGAACAGGAGTCCTCGATCTTTCCGTGACGGATGGAGTTCCTAGACGCAGCGTACACCCTCTTCACGTGCATGCCGGTAACGTAATGAATATCGTCCACATCATGGATGGCGTTTATCAGCAAGGGGCCCGTGGTAGTGTGCCATGCAACGTCGTAGTAGCTGTCGGGCTTGGCATAGGTCGCCGAGACTTGCAGGCCCACGATGTCTCCCAAATTGCCATCCTGGATGAACTTCTTCAGGAAGAGCATAGTGGCAGACGACCGCCTCTGATGGCCGATGAGAAGCTTAGCACCCTCCTCCTCACAGGCATCGATGATCTTTCGAGCATCCTCCACCGTATCGGCGATGGGCTTCTCGAGAAGGATATTCCTAATGCCGGCATCGAGTGCCGCGCGAACCGCAGGCCAATGCAAGTTGTTCGGAAGTGCGATTACCACGGCGTCGAGGTCAACCTTCTGTAACAGATCAACGTAGTCGGCGTACAACGGAACTCCAAGCTCATCGGCAACAGACTCCGCTTGCGCTCCGAAACCGGCCACGGCTGCGAGGACGAAGTCCTCGCTTTGAATCGCATCCCTCGCCGCTTTCGCCCCCTGATTGAGGCCCAGTACTGCCAGGTTAAATCGTCCCATATGATCCCCATTTCCGCAGGATAGCCCTGCTATCTCAGGGCCCGCCCAGCTTCGCAAAGGGCCATATCCTCCTAAACCGTGCAGGCCTGCACTCTGTTTCTTCATCGTAGAACGCGAAAGGAGCGCTTGGCGCTCTCGTAGATTGGAAGAAATGAAGGGAAGCGATTCGCTCAAAAACATCGAACGACTTCGGCCAGAAATAAGACTGACCTGGGACAATAACGGTCTATCCTTTCCATAGGCCCCCTGATTGTTTCCAGCAGAGCGCAATATGGGGGCCAGCACCTCACGCAGTACAGTCGGTTGGCTGGAAACTGGCTGTACGCAGGGTGCATCGCGAGACTAAACGCAAGAAGGCCCTTCCGCAGGAGACTGCGGAAGGGCCTCTCATCAAAGCAATCAGTTCAAAAGCAACGCCTCGGACAGCTCCAATTCTTCCAAATCGACCTTTACCGGTGTGACGTTTGCGAATTCGATGCTCCGCGCAAGAGTAAGGAACGACTCCACGCACAGCCTTTGCCGTCCATGCTTTCGGTGGCACAGATAGAACTGGTGGAAATCCTCAGGCGCCTCTCTAATGCGCAGGGTATTGAGGCCGGCGAAGGAATCAACCAGCCAGGAATGACAGGCGATTGCCACGGTCTCGGGATCGGCGACGACCATGGAGCACAGGGATATCTCATCGGAGTACTCTCCGGCGATGGTGACCTTAGGGCTCTTCGCCAGCAAATTCCCCAGCTCGCTCTCGAAGGGTCCGCTGTCCCGACGGTAGGAGATCACCTTCCGAGATATCAGCTCATCGAGAGAGACACTTCTCCTGGCGGAGAGAGGGTTCTCCTTGTTCACCACCAGCGCGACGGATTGGGTGAAGCACGGCATGGCCGAGATGGCGGGATCGGGCTTCGCCAACATTCCCATGAAGGCGAGATCAATCTCCCCCGCCTTGAGACTGGAGAGCAAGCTCTCAGTCGTTCCCTGCACGATCTCAAGGTGTACCTTGCCACCGGTCTTGCGCCTGTACGCCCGAAGCATATTCGACCAGGCCTCACTCTGAACGGAGTACACTGCACCGATGCGAATAGTCGAGTTCTCCAGAGAGCCATCTTCCTTGATGGATGCGACGCAACTGTCCAGGGCGTTAGTTGCCGTCATAGAGGCAACATAGAACTCCTTGCCCTCCTCGGTCAATTCGATGCCGTTGCGCTTCTTGCACAGGAGCCGAACTCCGAGCTCCTTCTCGAGGTTCGAAACCGACAGGGACAAAGTTGATTGGGCCACGAAGAGCTTATCGGCGGCAGCCGAATAGCTCCCCTCTTGCACAAGGCTCTTGAAATAGTACAGCTGGGAGAGATTCACCTAGAACCCCCTCCTTGCCGGTACTAATCCAGCGAATAAACCATGCATATGTTGCACTCCGTCACTTCTTCACGACAACGCGAGCAACGGGAACCTTCTTCAGCGACCCCTTCTCCCTCTCGACATCGGCCACGAACTTAATCAACAGCATGCCCAGGATGAAGGTCACCAGGGAAACGGGTTCGATTACGTTCACCAACACGGCGCAGCCGATGAAGTACAGTGCGGAGGGGATGACCATGAGCATAATCGTCACCTTCACGGGCTTCTTAGGCTTGCGGTCGTACATCCAGGCCATGCCCTTCTGATTGGCGAACAGGAACACAGCGGTCATGAACAGTAGGAACAGCGACTCAATGCGCAGCAGCGTGCCAACGCTGAATCCGTTGAACATGTTTCCCCCGACCCATTTCAGCTCCCATTCGGTGATGGTCTGATTCTGGAAGTACGAGTTGATCATGCAGATGGCCGCTATCACGAAGAAGCCACACATGAGAAAGAAGAGGGCGTTGTACGTGTAGTGCAGTCGCTTCCTGGCTTTGGTCATGGGATACCCATCATCGCCGATGCGGGTTCCATCCTCTGCGTAGCGCAGGACAATCTGACGCTTCTTGGCCTCGGCCGCACGGGCTGATTCCCGGGCCGCCTTGGCGCGCTTTTTCTTCTGGCTCTTCTGGGCGACCTTCACGGTTGCTGCATCGTTTTGCGAAGACATAGGCACCTCACTGCTCACGTTTTCGGACATTTAGGTTGAAGCGCTAACACTCCGCGTAAACTCTACCGCCCAACCAAAGGGGGAGTCAGCCGAAGCGACGCCCAAAAGTTGAGCAAAACCGAATCAGTTTCACCTCTTCAAAAATAGCAAAGCTCTGAACTGGGATTACGTGGAATATGGCTGCCATTGATGATTTAATCCGATTCATAGGCCGCTGAATCTATAGAGCGGCCGAATGGGAAAGGTGCATTGCATCAAAGGGACTCAATGAGTTTTCAAGAAAGGAGAGACGAAAATGAGCTCTGCTGAAATCAACGCTCGAGTAGAGAATCTGAGCCATGACGAGATCCAAACATCGTTCCACGGTGTCGCAGCACGTCTGGATCGCCTGCCATCCGGCAGCTTCCAGCGCAAGGCGATGTGGCTGATCGGCGGCGTTTGCTTCTGCGACTGCCTGGACATGAACGTAGGCGGCCCCATCATCGCTCAGCTCCTCGCATCGGGATGGTCCGACGCTGGCCTTAACTCGCTCTTCGTATCGATGACCGCGTTCGGTTATCTCTGCGGTGGTCTGATGGCGGGCATGGTCTCCGACTACTTCGGTCGCGTGAAGTCCTGCATCGTGAACACCGTTATCTTCTCCCTGGGCTGCTTCGCAGCCGCCCTGTCCCCCGACATGTACTTCCTCATCGCGATGAGGTTCCTCATGGGTTGGGGCTTGGGCGCAGCGTACCCAGCCGGATATTCGGCCCTGACCGAGTACACGCCCCCTCAGAAGCGCGGTCAGTACCAGGCTTGGGTCGGCCTAATCGCGAACTGCGGCACGCCGTTCGCATCCTTCGTGTCCCTGGTTCTGCTGCCCCTGCTGGGTTGGCGCTCCATCTTCGTCTTCTGCGGCATCGCCGGCGCCATCGTCGTCGTGCTGCTGGTGAAGTTCATGGACGAGTCCCCACGCTGGCTGGCCATGAAGGGCCGCGCCGCTGAGGCTGACGCCCTGGTTAAGAAGTGGGAAGCTGCCGCCGTTGCAGCTGGCCACACCATCGAGGACGTCCCCGATGAACTCATCAAGGCCGAGATGGCTAAGCGCGAGGTCAAGCAGCTGCCTACCTCCGTCCTGTTCAAGAACAAGACTCTGCTGAAGCGTCTGATCGTCGCCTGCGTTCTCTGCTGGACCAACTTCGTCTGCGTGTACACCATCGTATCCTGGACCCCGACCATCTTCGTGACCCGAGGCTTCGATGTGACCATGTCCGTGGCCATGTCCGTCGTCATCAACCTGGGCATCCCCGTCGGCGTAGCCCTCATGTCCCTGGTCATCGACAGGTTCAACCGCAAGACCCTGCTGTGCTCCACTCTGGTCATCAGCGCAATCGCCTGCTTCGGCTGGTCCTCCATCCCAGCTGACCAGACCATCGCCATCATGGCCGTCGGCTTCATCATGGCAGCACTGGTGTACTTCTGGTCCCTGATCGTCTCCTCCGTGTACCTGTCCGAGCCCTTCCCCACCGAGGTCAAGGTTCGCGGCGCTGGCATCGCCAACGCATTCGGCCGCATCGGCGCAATCCTAAACCCCATGTGGGTAACCTGGTTCCTGGGCAACTGGCCTGTTGAGACCGCTGCCATGGGCATCTTCGGCGTATCTGCCGTAACCGCCATCTTCGCAGCTATCCTGGTCGGCGTCCTCGGCGTTGAGACCAAGGGCAAGACCCTTGAAGAGATCAACGACGGAGTGTTCGACTAGGAACAATCATCACTCTTTGAGAAGCGCACTTTCCCCCTGGCGGGGTCCTCCGGGGCCCCGCCTCCCATATGGAGAGCGGACTATTGTATGCGATCGGAATAGGCATCCCCAAAATTCCCGCAGTCCTAACCCGCTCCTAAAAACTCGATTGAAAGGACATGAACATGGGCAAGATCGCAGACCTCACCATGACCGACGAGTTCCGCCAGATCGTGCAGATCGGCATCATCACCACCGACATGGAGAAGACCAAGGCTGGCATGCTGGAAGTCTTCGGCCTGGCCCCCGACATGGAGGGCGACGT
>JAQXVU010000066.1 GCA_029225085.1 Eggerthellales bacterium
GCTTCGTCACGCATAAGGGGAAGCAGCAGGTCAGGGGCAGCCTCAGCAGGATAGGTATCGTCGCCGTCTACCATGATGAAGTAGTCAGCCTCGATGTCCCGGAACATCTGACGCACCACGTTGCCCTTGCCCTGCCTGGGCTCATGACGCACGATGGCACCGTGCTCGGCGGCGATGCGGGCAGTGTCGTCCGAAGAATTGTTGTCGTACACGTAGATGTCTGCCTCGGGCAGTACCCGACGGAAGTCATCTACCACCTTGCCAATAGTGACGGCCTCGTTGTAGCAGGGAATGAGCACTGCCACCTTGCCGGAAAGGCGAACCCCATCCCCTGGGCACGCACTAGTCTGCATAGAGAAAAGCCCCCTATAACTCGAATGAACAAAATAACCGCGCGAACGTCACTTCGCACGAGTGTGAGCCCCGCAGGCACAAACCCACGAAAGCCTCAAGCCGCGCGGACAAGCAGTCCGCACCAAAGCAAAACTTGCAACATTATACGCCTGCACTGTGGAAGAAACGCCCTACTCCCCCAGCAGGTCGATGACCTCCCAGGAAAGGCTCGACGACTCGATAGCCTCCCTGTTGCCGAAGACGCAGCGATAGCCCTGATCGGAAACGGCGCTCACCACATCGCCCAAGCCTCGCAGATCATCTGCCGTGGTCTCTATGAGCTGACGGCGGATGGCCTCTCGCTCGGAGACATCGTAGCCGGCGAAGTACCAGCCATCCTGACGCCTAGCAGCCGACCGAGGCTTCACGGGAGCGTCCAGCGAGCTCACCGCAGAGACAATGTAGCCTTCCAACTCATCATCGGTAGGCGCGAACGCTCCCAACCAGGCACCGGCCTGAGCAAAGCGCTCGTAGGTCTCATCTAGATGCGGGTCGCGATAGGAATAGAACCGCAGGTCACCGTTGCGAATCACCTGGAAGCCCGTACCGTAGGCGCCGCCCTTCACGCGAACCTCGTTCCAGAGGTAGTCATAGGAAAGCACCCGCGAGGCCAGCAGCCACGCACCGCCGTACTCGCTGCCCAAGCGCTTGCGGTCGAAGCCCAAGGCGCTGAAGGTCACGTCCGTAGGCACCACGAAGGCCTCGGAGGCGGGAACGGGATCGGGCACTTCCAACATTGCAGCAGGACGAGGTCCGAAAGGCTCAGCGTCTATCGTAGAGGCGCACAGCTCCTGGTAACGGCCCAGGCACTCCTGGGGTCCGGCGAAGGACATGGTGCAGTTGTCAGGGCGGAAGATGCGCTCCGCCAGCTCCTGCAGCTTCGCCATAAGGGAGTCAGCCACTGCGTCGAAGTCAGCCAGCAGGCCCTTCAGGAAGCGATACATGTTCACGCCGCCCATGGCTCCTCGTAGCACCGCTGCTCGGGAGTAGTAGGTAGAAACCCGCGCGATAGCTGCGGAATGGCCGTTGTTGGCGAAGTTCTGCTCTAGCGCTACCTTCCGTTGGGTCAGCAGGTCCCGCACCTTCGATGCAGCGCCGGGATCCGCCGTGCCCTCCTCGGTGAGGAAGCGGGTCTGCAGAGCCACCTCAGCAGGAATGCTTGCCAGCGCGTCGATATGGGGCGGAAGTGCTGAGCCACCCAACACCAGCTTAGGCAGCAAATCCGCCGAATCAAGGCGCGCGTGCACCTCCGTGAAGCAGGACAGGTTGCCTAGGTTGGCCTGACACAGGGTGTCGATCTCTGCCGCCGTATGCTGAGCGGTATCCAGCTTGCCCAGAACGCCCGCAAGGATAGATACGTAGGGCAGCTCATCGAAGGCCACCGATTCAAGCCCGTAGTAGCGGTACACGTACACAATGCCGTGGGTCGAAACCCCATGGCGAATCACAGGGAAGGCACCGGACTCGTCTACCTCGTAAGATGGAAGCTGAGGCGCTGGGCCAATGTCGGAAACTCCCAGGTGAGGCAAGGTTGCCAGCTCCTCGGGAGTATCGGGGCGCTCCTGAGCCTCCCTGAGTGCCACCACCTGATCCCGCAGGTCCTGCAGGTCATCTTCGGACAAACCGGCAGCCACCTGCTGCAGACGCGCAGCCTCCTTGCTGTCGCCATCGCTGACGACAGGCACAACTTCCACCGAAGCCCGATGGTCGTTCTCAAGGAACAATGACCTGGTCAGGTCCTCGAAATAGGTGCCCTGCAGAGCCTGGCGCAGGAAGGCGTAGGTATCCTCGTAGCGCAGATAGGTCAGAGCGCCGTCCTCATCGTACAGCCAGCCCGCCGCACTGCTCATGGCGAAGGCCACGCCATCGGCGATGCCGAAGTTGCGCTCGCGCATGACGAACTCGGCGTGAGACAGAGCGGCCTCGATGAGCTCATGGTCGAGTCCCTTAGCAAGGATGTCCTGCACGCAGTCGCGCACCACGTCCTCGAAGCGATCGGCGGCCCCCTCTTTCAGGCCGCGCAGCTGCAACATGACGAAGGGCTGCAGCATGCCGTCGGCGAGGCAGGAGCTCACGTCGTCGGCCAGGTCGGCATCGATAAGGGCCCGCTTCAGAGGGGCCTCGTTGCTGCCCGCCAACGCGTCTAGCAGGATGTCAGCCGCCATAATGCGCACATCGTCAGTGCTCTTGCCCACCACGTAGGCCACCGCACAAGTAGAGTTCTCCGGCGCCGTAGCCATCTCGTAGCGCACGCCCAGGTTGCAAACGGGTTCCTGCACCGCCAGCTCGTTAGGGGCGCCGGCCTCCTTGTGCAGGCCTGCATCAGGGGTCAGATAGCGCTCATCAAGGAACTGCAGGAACTTCTCTACCTGCATGTCGCCGTACAGCATGAGCATGCTGTTATCCAGGCGATAATGGCGGCTATGGGTATCGAGGAACTGCTCGTAGGTCAGGTCGACGATGGCCTCAGGGTCGCCACCGCTCTCGAAGCGATAGGCAGTGTCAGGGAACAGAGCGGCGCACACCTGGTCGTACAGGACGCTGTCAGAATCGGACAGGGCGCCCTTCATCTCGTTCAGCACCACACCGTTATAGGACAGCTGGCCCTGATCATCGACCTCATAGTGCCAGCCCTCCTGGGCAAAGATGGTGGGCTTGCTGTAGATGTTGGGGTGCAGCACGGCGTCCATGTACACATCCATGAGGTTCAGCAGGTCCTGCTCGTTGGTACTGGCCACAGGGTACATGGTCTTGTCCGGGAAGGTCATGGCGTTCAGGAAGGTCTGCATGCTGCCCTTCAGCAGGTTCACGAAGGGCTCCTTCACCGGGAACTTCTCAGAGCCGCAGAGCACCGAGTGCTCAAGGATGTGGAAGACGCCGGTGCTATCTGCAGGAGGCGTCTTAAAGGCGATGGAAAAGGCCTTGTTCACGTCATCGTTTGCCAGGTACAGCAGCTTGGCGCCAGAGCGCTCGTGACGCAGGATGTAGGCCCGACCGTCGAGCTCAGGCAGCTCCTGAGCGGAGGCTACCGTGAAGCCGAAGAGCTCCTGGCCCTCTTTCATCTGATTGCTCATCGATTATCAACCTTCTCGGGGTACAGATCGTGGTTTGCCAGGCGATTCCAGGCGACCTCTTCCCACTTGGTACCGGGCTTGCCGTAGTTGCAATAGGGGTCGATGCTGATGCCACCGCGAGGGGTGAACTTGCCCCAAACCTCGATGTACTTTGGGTCCATGAGGGCAATGAGGTCCTTCATGATCACGTTCATGCAGTCCTCGTGGAAGTCGCCGTGATTGCGGAAGCTGAACAGGTACAGCTTCAGGCTCTTGCTCTCGACCATGCGCTCACCGGGAACATAGGAGATGTAGACCGTGGCGAAGTCGGGCTGACCGGTGATAGGACACAGGCTGGTGAACTCAGGGCAGTTGAACTTCACGAAGTAGTCGTTGTCAGGATGCTTGTTCACGAAGGTTTCGAGCACGGTGGGATCGTAGTCCGTGGGATAGTTCACCTTCTGATTGCCCAGCAGGCTGATGCCCTGGGTCTCGTTGTCCGTACGTCCTGCCGCCATTAGTCCTCCTTAACTAAGGGGTCCTTCACCCCGTTTACCTCGAATGCGCGCTGACGATCGATGCAGGTACCGCAAACGCCGCAGGGCTCTTCCCCGCCCTCGTAGCAGCTCCAGGTGAGCTCATAGGGAACCTGCAATTCCAAACCCTTGGCCACGATGTCGGCCTTGTTCCAATTCACAAAGGGAGCTTCCATATGAAGCTCGCCGCCCGTGCCCTCAGCAATGGCCTGGTTCATGGCGTTCACGAAGGCCTCGGAGCAATCGGGGTAGGCATTGCCCGCCCAATCGTCGTGGTGGGCGCCGTAGTACAACACCTCACAGCCCAAAGACAGCGCCATCGATGCCGCTGAGGACAGGAACAGTCCGTTGCGGAAGGGCACGTAGGTGCTCACCGGAGTGCCGTCAGTTTCCTGCAGCTGCTCGGCATAGCTCTCCTGAGGCACCGCTTCGGTGGAATGGGCCAGCAAGGAGCAGTTGCTGTCGGCGAAGATGGCCGCCAGATTCAGGAAGCGCTGGGTGACTCCGTAATGCTGGGCCACCGCCCTCGCGGCCTGAATTTCGCGCTCATGCTTCTGACCATAGGAAATGCTCAGGGCATACACGTTGTCTGCCCCGTACTTCCGCACCGCCATGGCCAGCAACGTGGTGGAATCGACACCGCCGCTGCAAAGAACCAGCGCCTTAGCGGGCTCCGACTTGGCGGCTTCTACCTTGGCGGGCTCCGACTTGGCGGCTTCTACCTTGGCAGGCTCCGACTTGGCGGCTTCCGCCTTAGCGGACTCTGCGTTCGCCATACAATCGCCTCTCTCTGCGAAACGTGAACTAGTAGTGGAAGTGGGACTCCCTACCGGGAGCGCCAACCAAGGCCCTATACGCCCTTTTCCGTATTGGGCCAGATGATCTTGTGCAGCTGCAGCTGAGCCCGTACCTTTATCAGGCCCATCTCCTGCAGGAACTGCACGATGTCCGCAGGATCGAGCTTGCCGAACACCGGGCTCACGAAAACCTGGCACTTGTCGCACAGGCCGTTCAGCAACACTACCTGCTGCATCTTGAACAGGTCGTCATGGCTGCCCGCCACGAACTTCACCACGTCCTGAGGCTGAAGCATCTCGAAGTTGCCGGTGAGCATGTCGGCTTCCATACCGGAATCGGGAAGCTTGTAGTCGACGGTGAAGCTCAGGTTCCTGGCCTGCTGCTCGGGAAGGCCCTGGCGAAGCAGCGCTGGCATGAGCAGGCCCACCGAACCATTGGTCTCTACCTCCACCTTGCGCCCGGTTTGCATAAGGGCGGAAATGAGCTCAGTGGCCAGAGGCTGCAGCAAGGGCTCGCCGCCGGTGAGGGTGATGTGCTCGGCAGGAACGGTGGAAGCCCAACCAGCCAGCTCTTCCAAACTGCACCATTCCACCGCGCAATCCGGCTCATTGGCCCACTGGGTGTCGCAGTAAGAGCAGTTCAGGTTGCAGCCAGCCACCCGAATGAACGCCGCCAGCTTGCCAGCGTACTGTCCCTCACCGTTGATGCTGATGAATCGCTCGGCAACGGGAATCAGATCCTGTCTGCCCTCGTTGGCCCTACCCTTCTCAGCCACTAATCACCGCTTCCTTTCCTGAGACGTCGGCACAACCCCGACGCCTACTCTTTCGTTCGGACGTCGGCACAACCCCAACGCCCGCTCTTTCGTCCGGATGCCAGCGCAACCCCAACGCCTACTCTTTCATCTGAGACGAGGCTCGCCCTGCGACTCGCCCTATGCCTCGTCGTTGTAGTAGATAGCGCAGTTGTTGGGGGTCTCGTACACCTCTACATGAGAGACGTTGAAGCCCTGCTCTTCCAACCGCTGGCAGAAGTAGCGAGCCAGGTTCTCGGCGGTGGTACGGAAAGGCATGATGGAAAGGGTGAAGCCCTCCTCGTGCAGGCAGGCCAGAGTCTTATCAGACAGGGAGCCCTCCTCTACTACAAAGCTGTGGTCGAGCTCTTCCGTAAGGTCACGCAAGGCCTTCTTGAAGCCGCCGAAGTCGACCACCATGTCCTTGCAGGTGCCCTCCTTCTGCAGCTCCTTCTGGCGCAGATAGGCGACGACGCGCCACCTATGACCATGCAGGTTCTCGCACTTGCCGTGATAATCAGTCAGGAAATGAGCTGCATCGAAGCAGCTCTCAGTTCGCAGTCCGTACATTCTTACTCCTCGCAGCACTTGCCGTGTCCGTGGCCGCGGCCGTGTCCGTGGCCGCCGCAGCACTCGTGGTCCTCGTCGTGGTGATGGCCGCCGCAGCACTCGCGGTCCTCGTCGTGATGATGGCCGCCGCAGCACCCGTCATCCTCGCAGTCGCAGTCCTCGTCGCCAAAGCCCACCTGAATCAGGCAGAGGTCGCAGCGAGACTCCAGGTCATTGTCGGCAATGACCTTTTCCATCTCCTGAAGATCCTCTTCAGTGGCGGCGATGAAGCGCACCGTGTCGCCCTCGCCCAGAAGCACGTAATTGGTGTCGCACATAGGGGCCAGGGGCTCGGTGCCAGGCAGCCAGTGATCCATGGTGATGAGCACCTTTGCCAGGTCATCGGCGGTGGTGGCGCTGAAAGCGGACATGATAGCCAGGCTCTGACGAAGCTGAGCGATAGGGTCGATCTGAGAGATGCCGTTGGTCTCTACCTCGATGGTGCGACCAGGGCACAGGGACAGGTTGGCGATGAGGGAGCAGCACATGCCCTGCTTCATGGGCTCGCCGCCAGTGAGAACGACGTGGTCTACGCCCTGCTCGTTCACCCAGGGAGCCAGCTCCTCTACCAGGAGATGCTCTACCTCGCCCTCCTCCTCAGGCTGCACCATGTTGGGGAAAGGCGCAATGCGCTCGTCGCCGTCGAAGAAGATGAAGCAGGTGGGCTCACCGTACTCGTCTTCCGCCACAAAGCGATGGGCAACCGCCAGATACTCTTCGGGCTCGTGGGTCTCTTTCTGCTCATCGCAGGTGCACTCGTCAGCCATCGACGCTCCTATCTCTTGCAACGGGCAGGCACACCAGCCCGCATCCGTTTTTCGCAGCGAACCAGCGATACCGGCCCGCGTTCATGCCTTTGTAATCTTGCTATTCTACCCCAAGGGCTTCCTACGGAAGAATCTCCTAAAGGTATCCATAGGAGTAGGTTGGGAATTTCAGGGTCTATCAAGGCGGAGCACGCAGAGAGGCGGGGCGGAAACCATAAGGGATGGGATTTGGAAGTTGCCGGGTTGCGAAACAGGGAAGCCGGTCCCTCCTCGCCCCCTAGTCCTTTTCCTTCTTCTTGCCCTTGTCACCGAAGACCTTCTTCAGGGCCTTGTTAATCACCGAGCCAATGGCCTCGTTGCGCGCCATCATGCCGCCATCTAACAGGTCGGGCACGCTGACGCCCACCTTGCTGTTCACCTTCAGCACGGGCTTCTCGTCGGGTTCGGGCTCGTCGGCCTCGACATTCTCGCTAGGCTCGGCAGCCTCGGCATCGATACTCTCGCTAGGCTTGCCAGCCTCGGCATCGACATTCTCGACGGACTCAATAATCTCCTCGGGCTTCTCCTCTTCGGCCACCGCTCTCACTCCTTACATCATGCTGGCGGGATCGATGTCCGCCGCCACATGCACACCTTCCACTGGCACGCGCTTCTTGAAGTAGGCGCCTAGCACCGCCGACATATCCTCGTCAGCTGGCGCCTTCACCACCATATGCCACCGATAGGACCCCTGCAGCCGCTCGGGATAGCTGGGAGTAGGTGCCAAGGGCAGCCACTTCCCCAAGCGATCCGGACCAATGGCCTCGCAGACGCCGGCGAACACCTGACGACATTCCTCCTCTACCTGGTCGCGATTCTTGCCCCAGATCAGAATGTTGGCCAGGTTCACGAAGGGCGGGTACTTCAGCATGCGACGCTTGGCCAACTCATCTTCTAAGAACGCATCCCGGTCATAGACCGCGGCAGCGCGGATGGCCATCGCGTCGGCCCAGTAGGTCTGCACGATGACCCGACCTTTCAGGTGAGCACGGCCAGCACGACCCGCCACCTGCTCGATCAGATCGAAGGTGCGCTCGGCACTGCGGAAGTCCGGCACCTTCAGCATGGTGTCAGCGTTGATGACGCCAACCAGGGTCACATCCTGAAAGTCGAGGCCCTTAGCGATCATCTGAGTTCCCAAAAGCACCCCGGGACCCGGCACCATGAACTCCTCTAGCAGCTTGCGATGAGCGCCCTTAGTCTTGGTGGTGTCCGCATCCATGCGGATAACCTTGGCTTCCACATCGCTGAAAGAGCTGATGAGAGCCCGCAGCTCGTCCTCGACCCGCTGGGTGCCAGCGCCGAACCGCTTCAGATAGGGGCTGCCGCACTTGGGGCAGCGAGCCGGCGCCTTCACCGCATAGCCGCAGTGATGGCACATGAGCAGGTTCCCGTCCTCGTGGAAGGTCAGGCTGGTGTTGCACGAGGGGCACTCGGGCACGAAGCCGCAGTCGCGGCACAGCAGAAACTTCGCAAAGCCTCGCTGGTTCAGCAGCAAAATGGCCTTTTGACCAGCCAAAAGCACGTTGTTCAGCTCGGAGGTGAGCCGTCGGGAGAACATCGACCGATGGCTGGCCCCGAACTCGGCGGCCATGTCTACCACTTCGATCTCCGGCAGGGGCTGCTTGTTGGCCCGCTCGGACAGCACCACATGGTGCCACGAAGGGTCGGTCTGGCACGCGTGCAATGATTCTATGGAAGGAGTGGCCGAACCCAGCACCAAGGTGGCGCCATGGGCCTTCGCCAACCACAGGGCCACATCCCGAGACACGTAGCGAGGGGCGGACTCCTGCTTGTAGGAGCTCTCATGTTCCTCGTCGATGACGATCATGCCGATGTTGGAAAGAGGCGTGAACAGAGCACTCCTGGCACCAACCACCACACGGGCCTGGCCGCTGCGCACGAAATCCCACTGGTCGTAGCGCTCCCCCTGGCTCATACGGGAGTGCATGACCGCCACGGAATTGCCGAAGCGGCTGCGGAAGCGACCCACGGTCTGAGGGGTCAGG
Organism: Eggerthellales bacterium; assembly: GCA_029225085.1. GTDB lineage: Bacteria > Actinomycetota > Coriobacteriia > Coriobacteriales > Eggerthellaceae > JAQXVU01. The sequence goes on from JAQXVU010000066.1 coordinate 8,998, forward strand.
GAAATCTCCGGCACCAGCACCAGGGCGTTGCGACCTTCCTGCAGCACCTGGGCAATGGCCTGCAGGTACACCTCGGTCTTACCGGAACCGGTAACGCCGTCTACCAGCACCACTTCCCCGCCACGAGTCTGAGCATCAGCGATGACTTCCAGAGCTTCACGCTGACCTGGGGTGAGAGTCACCTGAGGCTGGGAAACAACAACGGGCTCCTGGTCTTCCTGTCCGCGAAAACGGCGACGGGTGAAGGTCTCTACCACGCCCTTGTCCTGCAGGGCCTTCACCACCCCCGACACGCTGCCCAGCTCGAGGGTGAGCTCGGCCATGCGCACCTCGCCGCGGCTGAGGGCCTGCAGCACCGACACTTGCTTCACGGCATTGGCGCGGGGCGCGAACTCGGCGGCCGCAGGGGTCAGACGCACCCAGCGATCATCCACGGGCTCTACCTGCTGGCGCACCACCTGCCACACGCC
>JAQXVU010000067.1 GCA_029225085.1 Eggerthellales bacterium
ATCGCCCATGTGCTGCATTGGTTTGTGGAGGCCGGCGCTCCCAAGGAGATCCTCTGGCAGGCCCATCCCCACATCGGCAGCGACAAGCTGCCCGGCGTGGTGCGTCGTCTTCGTCAGAAGATCGAGGACCTGGGAGGTGAGGTGCGCTTCAATACCTGCTTGCAGGAGGTGCAGCTCTCCGAGGGCAAGGTCAGTTCTGTGACCCTGAAGCCCGAGGAGGGGGAGGCCTACCAGGTTTCCTGTCAGCAGCTGGTGCTGGCATGCGGTCATTCCGCTCGCGACACCTTTGTCATGGCTCGTGACCTGGGCCTTCATATGCAGCGCAAGCCCTTCAGCATGGGCGTGCGCATCGAGCATCGCCAGAGCGCGGTGAACCAGGCTCAGTGGGGCAAGGCCTCTAGCCACAAGGCGCTGGGAGCTGCCGAGTACAAGCTGGTGCAGCATCTTCCCGGTGGACGCAACGTGTACAGCTTCTGCATGTGCCCCGGCGGTGTGGTGATGGCCTCCGCCAGCGAAGAGGGCGGCGTAGTCACCAACGGCATGAGCTACTTCGCCCGTAACGGCAAGAACGCCAACGCGGCTCTGCTGGTAGACGTGCAGCCCGAGGACTTCGGCGGCGACGACAACGATGTGCTGGCTGGCGTGGCCCTGCAGCGTCAGGTAGAGCAGGCGGCCTATCAGGTGGCTCTGCAGGCTGGTGGAGCTCCCTTCCAGGCTCCCGCGCAGACCGTGGCCTCCTTCCTCTCCGGCGATCAGGAGGACAACGAGCTTGGTTGGGTGAAGCCTACCTATGGCCCCGGCGTGGTGCTGACGGACCTGCGCCAGGTGCTCCCCGACTTCGTATGCGATGCCCTGGCCGAGGCCATCCCGCTGCTAGATGGTAAGCTCGCCGGCTTCAACGACCCTGCAGCCGTGATGACTGCGCCTGAGACCCGCTCTTCTTCTCCCGTGCGCATTCTGCGAGGTGCTGACCTTCAAGCCTTTGTGGAAGCTGGCGCTGCCGTGCCAGTTTGCGATGCTGGGGATTCCAGTGTTTCCGTCTGCGACTCGGAGGCTGCCGTTGCTTCTGCTGCGCCTTGGGATGATCCTGAGGCCGCTGGTGGCACTGGCATCTATCCTTGCGGCGAGGGCCCGGGCTATGCCGGCGGCATCATGAGTGCCGCGGTAGACGGCCTGCGCATCGCCGAAGCGGTCTGCAAGGACAGCGCGCTGTAATTGAAGACGGGGATCGCACGATGCGAAGCAGCGTGCGATCCCCTGTTTTTATACTTCTCATGTTTCTCGTGCGTCTTTTGCATTATTGCGGCCTTGCTTTGGCGGCGGATCGCGAGCTCGATTCTCGGGGCCGCCGATGACGAAAGCGAAAAAGTGCTTCGTGCAGGTTTTTGGGCCTCAAAAACAGACACGGCCCCTCAGTGCAGAGGTTGGTGCTAGGACAGAATCTCAAATAGACTGACGCCTGAAAACCCGTCGCATACGATGGTGGTCAGCAGTTGCGCAATGTGGGTTTGAATTGGGATTCTGTCCTAGCATTTTTATTGGCCGTGCGCCTGATTCCACAATGCGAGCATTGCTGCACCAACTAAAGCGCTCCGATCTTCTGCACTGAGCTGCCCATTCTGCAAAACGACCGGGATTTTTTGCAATTTGTTCTGCACTGAGGCCCCGATTCTGCATTCAGGTGCAGAAACGGCCCCTCAGTGCAGAATCGGCGATAAGCGACATGCGGAACGCACACGGCCCTTCATCGGAGGGGCTATCTAGCTGGACGTTTGCAAAGGTCTGTGGGTTGGGGGTACCATTTCTCTGTTTAGGCGTGTCGTCGCCGGCTCTTGGCTTCTGCAAACAGCCAGCCGATGACCGCGCCTGTATCTGATGCAACAAACACTCGACCTGCGCCCAACCGATGGAGGCAAGCCCTTTCATGACGAAGACCTGTTCGCCCTCTCAGAGCTTTCTCGCTCTCTTTCTGTCCGCTGTTCTGGTAGTGGGCATGGTCCCTTCCGCAGCTTTTGCTCAGACGGGGAACAACGACGAGTCCGCACAGGTACCCGGTGCTTCTGGCGCTGGGGTAGCTTCCGCTTCTTCTGCCGCTGGTGCAACCTCTTCCGACGAGCTGCAGGATGCCATCGCTCAGGCTGCCGAAGCCGCAGCCAACGAGGCTGAAACCGCGCCATTCTCCCTGGCCGAGATCTCCGTGGCCAACAAGGAGTACACCGGCAAGAACCAAAAACCCAAGCCCGTGGTGACCTTTGCGGGCCTGACCCTCGAAGAGGGCGTGCACTACGAGGTTGTGGAGTACAAGAACAACCTCATTCCCGGTACCGCCACGGTGACCGTTCGGGGCATCGGCCTGTTTTCCGGAACGCAGAAGGCCACCTTCAAGATCGTGCGAAGTGCGGGCAATCGCATCGCTCTGCCTGGCAAGTGGGTGAAGACCAGCAAGGGCTATCGCTACAAGTACAGCCATAACGGCAAGTACGCCACCTCTACCTGGCTGCAGACTGGGTCGAAGACCTATCGCATGTCCTCGAAGGGCTATCGCCTAACGGGCTTGCGGACCATTTCCGGCAAGACCTACTACTTCGATAGCGCTGGCCTCATGAAGACCGGGTGGAAGACCGTTGGCTCCGCTCGCTATCGCTTCGATTCCAAAACCGGAGCTGCAAAGACCGGCGTGTTCACGGTGGGGGACAAGACCTACGTGGCTTCCTCTACGGGAAAGCTGAAGAAGTCGACGTTGGTGAAGCTCTCTAGCGGCAAGTACGCCTTCACGGACTCTTCTGGCGCGACCACTACGAAGGGCCTGGGCGTGAAGAACGGCAAGTATACCTTCGTCTACAAGGGCAAAGTGGTGACTGGCTGGGCGCAGGTGGGCAAGTACACCTATTACTTCAACCCTGCCAAGAAGGGCGCTATGGTCACCGGCTTCAAGACGATCGACGGGGAGACCTACTACTTCGACAAGAAGTCCGGCGTGAAGAAGACCAATACCGCTATCGCCAACGATGACGGTACCTACGCCTGGATCGATTCTCATGGTGTGGAAGATCGCGAAGCTGGCGTGGCCAAGGTCCTGGCCTTTGCTCAGAAACTGGTGGATAACAAGACGCCCTACACCTACGCTGGCGACTTGAAGAATGGTCGCGGCACTGACTGCTCGGGCTTGGTGTACTACTCTTACGCCGCCGCGAAGGTGACCCTGTCCCGCTCCTCCTACACGCAGCAGAAGGAGGGCGCTCATGTGTACAAGGGCGTGGTGACCAGCTACAAGCGCGCCTTCGCCAACGCGAAGCCCGGTGACCTGGTGTTCTCGAATTTCAAAAACGGCAAGAGTAACCACGTGGCCCTGTATGCGGGCAAGGTTGGCAGCACCTACTACGTGTATGAGGCGAGGGTGCCTGGTGAGCCCGCTGCCTATCGCTCTATCTCTAGTACAGTAAAAACTGGCGATTATATTATTATTCGCCGCATCTTCGCATAAACGAGTGCGCGAATCGCGCGATGTGTGCATTCGTGCGGTCTGCATAGAGTTGGAAATCCTGCGTGAGAGCGCCTGCGCCATTTCGGCGCAGGCGCTTTTTAGTGTGGCTTCGCGATGTGTCGCGAAGCCTTCCGTATCTTCGAGCTTCTGCGATGGAAATGCGGCTTCAAGCTGGCGGGAGGGCGAGAGCGCCCTTCGCAGAGCGAAGCGGGTGCGGGCGCGACTCGTCCTCCCGCCAGCTTTCAAAGGCGCAAAACCTCGCCCACCTTCCACAGCTTTATTGCCCACCGCTCGAGCGCGCTGCAGTGCCAGGCATTCTCAGTGCTACAATGAGCAAGTTATTCGCATAGTATTCGGAGGAGGAATGTACATGGCACGCCCAATGACCATGGCCGAGAAGATCTTGGCCGCCCATGCAGGGCTCGACGAAGTAGTACCTGGTCAGCTGGTGGAGTGCGATCTCGACCTAGTCTTGGCTAACGACGTTACGGCTCCAATCGCCATTAAGAAGGTGGCGGAGATTGGCGTAGACAAGGTTTTCGACCCAACGCGCGTCCTCATCGTCCCCGATCACTACACCCCTAACAAGGACATCGCCGCTGCTGAGCAGGCTAAGATCTGCCGCGACTTCGCTAAGGCACAGGGCATCACCCACTACTGGGAGGTGGGCTGTGTCGGCGTCGAGCATGCCCTTCTGCCAGAGCAGGGCGTGGTGACCGCTGGCGACCTGATCATCGGCGCTGACTCTCACACCTGCACCTATGGCGCTCTGGGCGCTTTCTCTACCGGCGTTGGCTCTACCGACGCTGGCGTGGGCTTCGCAACTGGCAAGGCCTGGTTCAAAGTTCCCGAGAGCATCCTGTTCAAGATCGACGGCGACCTGAAGCCCGGCGTTACCGGCAAGGACATCATCCTGCACATCATCGGCATGATCGGCGTTGACGGCGCCCTGTACAAGGCCATGGAGTTCACTGGGTCCACCATCGCCAAGCTTCCTATGGACGAGCGCCTCACCATTTCAAACATGGCGATCGAGGCTGGCGGCAAGGCCGGTCTGATTCCTGTCGACGACGTGACTCGCGCATACCTCGACGGTCGTTCCGAGCGTCCTTATGTGGAATATCACTCTGATCCTGAGGCTGAGTACAGCCAGGTCATCGAGATCGACGCCGCTGACATTGAGCCTACCGTGGCATGGCCTCACCTGCCTTCCAACACTAAGCCTGTTGCTGAGTCTCGCGAGGTGAAGATCGACCAGGCCATCATCGGTTCCTGCACCAATGGTCGTCTCGACGACATGCGCGCTGCCGCTGCCGTACTGAAGGGCCACAAGGTTCACCCTGACGTACGCTGCATCATCATCCCTGCAACCCAGCAGGTGTATCGCGACTGCATCCACGAGGGTCTCATGGATATCTTCCTGGACGCTAACTGCGCCATCTCCGCTCCTACCTGCGGCCCCTGCCTGGGTGGCCACATGGGCATTCTCGCTAAGGGCGAGCGCGCAATCGCAACTACCAACCGTAACTTCGTAGGTCGTATGGGCCACCCCGAGTCCGAGGTGTACCTGGCAAGCCCAGCCGTGGCCGCCGCTTCTGCTGTGCTCGGTCACATTGGCCTGCCTGAGGACATCGACTAGGAAGGGAGCATAAGCAATGCAATTCAAGGGTACTGTTTACCGCTGCGGTCGCGACATTGACACCGACGTCATCATCCCCGCACGTTACCTCACCACCTCCGATCCTGCTGAGCTGGCCAAGCACTGCATGGAGGATCTTGACACCGAGTTCACCAGCAAGGTCTCTCAGGGCGACATCATCGTTGCTGACGAGAACTTCGGCTGCGGCTCTTCCCGCGAGCATGCCCCTATCGCCATTAAGGCTGCCGGCATCGACGTGGTAATCGCCAAGAGTTTCGCTCGCATCTTCTATCGCAACTGCATCAACATCGGTCTGGCCATCATCGAGTGCCCCGAGGCCGTTGACGCAATCAGCAATGGCGACGTGGTTTCCGTTGACGCCGACAACGGCATCATCACTGACGAGACCACTGGCGCAACCTTCCAGGCTCAGCCTTTCCCTCCTTTCCTGCAGGAGATCATCACTGACGGCGGCCTGGTTGCTCGCTGGCAGAAGAAGCTGGGCACCAAGTAGGGTGCTGTCTTACAGCTGTTTTTTCAAGATAGAAAACGACCCAGCGGTGCTGGGTCGTTCTTTTTGTGTGGGGGTGTGGATGTCTGCAGGTGGGCGCGCGAGAGCCCTCGCGGGCGACTCCCGCAGAGCGGCCAGATGCCCATCGTGTTCGCAACGCCGCGGCCGGATGCGCCCTCCGTAGAGCGGGCGGCTTTTACGCGCGGTTCTCGAGGATTTCGAAGGCCAGGGTCTCCTTCGACAGCTGAAACACCAGCTTCTTCATGTTGGTGTCGCTCAGATCGCCAGCGATGGTCAGGTCGAAGGTGACGGTCTTGGTCTCGGCGTTCACTTCCACCAGCTCCATCCATTCCATGTTGTAGCCGTAGTCGCCGATCATGGCCAGAATGGCGCTCATAGAGTTGGGGACGTCCTTGCGGGTGAGGCGCACCACCAGATGATTGCCGGGCGTCTCGGCCAGCTCGTGACCCTTGATGTCCTCGAAGACGGAGTCGTTCCAGTCGTACAGCAGGCCGTACTGGTACATGCGGCTGGCCTCGAGGATCTTGCGGACGACGGCCAGGTACTCTATGCGGATGTCCTCGTCTACGTCGGCGCCCAGGTTCTCGAGGATCGACACCTCGCGGTCCTCGCGATATACCGTGGTGCTTCCGGCGGCCAGCTTGGCCTCGGCCACTTGGTGAGCGTAGCCCATGCGGCGGATGAGCAGGTCGCGGATGAGCAGGTCCGTGGCGTCGATGTTGGCGCGGATCGCGGGCATGGGATCGGCGGCGGCTGCGGTTTCGGTTGCGGTGGAAGGGGAGCCTGCGGCAGCGGTGGAGGGGACGCCTGCGGCAGCGGCTTCGGCTGCGGTGGAAGGGACGCCTGTAGCAGCGGCTTCGGTTGCGGCGGTCTCGGCGGTCGTTGCGGCGGTCTTAAACTTAGTGGAAGGGGTCTCGCTCATGGTTCCTCCTTGCGGTGGGGTGGAAGGGTTCGATGCCTTCCAGTCATTGTTCGCCGTCTATTATATGCGTCGCTGGCAAGTAACTTATGCCGCCAATGCGCGCAACTGCTAATATGGGGGGCAATCGTGAATGAAAGGTTTTAGCTATGCCAAATTACAAGATTTGCTTGCTGCCAGGCGACGGCATCGGCCCTGAGATCATCGCAGAGGGCGTAAAGGTGCTGAACGCTGTGGGCGCAAAGTACGATACTACTTTCGAGTACACCGAGGCCCTCATCGGCGGTTGCGCTATCGACGCCACGGGCAATCCTCTTCCACAGGAGACTCTGGATGTCGCCAATGCATCTGACGCTGTTCTGCTGGCTGCTGTTGGCGGTCCTAAGTGGGACACCACCGATTCCTCGAAGCCCCGTCCTGAGCAGGGCCTGCTGGGCATCCGCAAGGCATTGGGCCTGTACACCAACCTGCGTCCCGTCACCATCTTCAGCGCTCTGTCCGCAGCTTCTACCCTGAAGCCTGAGGTCATCGAGGGCGTCGACATGGTCATCGTTCGCGAGCTCACCGGCGGCCTGTACTTCGGCGAGCGCCATCGCTACTACGACGAGGAGGGCGCTGGCACTGACGGCGTCAAGGGTCAGCGTGCGGTTGACACCCTCGAGTACCGTGAGTATGAGGTAGAACGCATCGCTCGCCAGGCTTTCGAAGCTGCTCGCAAGCGTCGCGGTCGCGTGCATTCCATCGACAAGGCCAACGTGCTGGATACTTCCCGCATGTGGCGCGAGGTCGTGCATCGCATCGGCGAGACCGAGTATCCTGACGTCGAGCTCGTCGACATGCTGGTAGACAACACCGCCATGCAGCTCATCAACGATCCTCGTCAGTTCGACGTGGTTGTTACCGAGAACATGTTCGGCGACATCCTCTCCGACGAGGCTGCTCAGATCACCGGTTCCCTGGGCATGCTGGCATCCGCATCCCTGGGCGACGGCGTTGCCCTGTACGAGCCTTCCCACGGCTCCGCTCCTGACATTGCTGGTAAGGGCATCGCAAACCCACTGGCTCAGATCATGAGCGTTGCCATGATGCTGCAGTACAGCTTCGACATGGTAGACGCCGCCAACGACATCATGGCTGCTATCACCAAGGTCCTCGATGCTGGCTATCGCACCGGCGACATCAAGGACGCTTCCACTCCTGAGAACATGGTTGTGGGCACTGTGGCTATGGGCGACCTTGTGGTGGAGAATCTGTAATGGCATTCGTGAAGAAGCCCGTAAAGGGCATGCAGGACTTCCTCCCCGCCGACATGCGTCTGCGGGAGAGCATCATCGCCATGATCAAGGACTCGTATTCCAAGTGCGGCTTCATGCAGATCGAGACTCCCGTCATGGAGCACCTCGAGAACCTGCAGAGCAACCAGGGCGGCGATAACGAGAAGCTGATCTTCCAGGTCATGAAGCGCGGTCGCGAGCTGACCCGCGCCATCGAGGCCGGCAATCACGAGTACGCCGACAACGGTCTGCGCTATGACCTGACTCTGCCTCTGGCTCGCTACTATGCCAACAACAAGGAGGAGCTGCCCGCCCCCTTCAAGAGCCTGCAGGTTGGCAACGTGTGGCGCGCCGACAATCCTCAGAAGGGCCGCTTCCGCCAGTTCACTCAGTGCGACATCGACATTCTGGGCGACGACAGCAACCTGGCCGAGATCGAGCTCATCAGCGCAACCAGCGCCATGCTACAGAAGATCCTGGCTGACACCGACATCACCGGCCTCACCGTGCACGTGAACGATCGCAAGATCCTGCGCGGCGCGGCTCTGCAGGCTGGCTTTGCCGAGGAGGCCATCGGCGGCGTGCTGATCACCCTCGACAAGCTCGACAAGATCGGCTTCGACGGTGTTGAAAAGGAGCTGCTGGCTAACGGCTTCGACCCCGAGGTGGTTCAGCGCTACCTGGCTATGTATCGCGATTCCGCGGGCATCAGCTGCCAGGAGTTCTGCCAGGCCATCTCCGATGAGTACCTGGATGCTTCCGTGTCCGCTTCTATGGACGAAATCGTGGAATGCTCCCGTACCATGGTGAGCGAGGGCATGACCATTGCCTTCGACCCCACGCTGGTTCGCGGCATGGGCTACTACACCGGCCCCATCTTCGAGGTGACGGTGGACGGCTACGGCTTCAGCATCGCAGGTGGCGGTCGCTACGACGAGATGATCGGTAAGTTCAGCGGCGAGGACGTGTGCGCTGTGGGCTTTAGCATCGGCTTCGAGCGCATCATCACCATTCTGAAGGACTTCGGTGTTCAGGCTCCTCTGGCTGCTGAGGGCGCAACGGTGTACCTCATCGACAAGAAGGTGCCTACCCAGAAGAAGCTGCAGGTCCTGGCCGAGGCCAAGGAGCTGCGTGACCAGGGCAAGACCGTGTCGGTGCAGCCCATGAAGAAGAACGCCAAGCGCCAGATCAACGCGCTGGAGGCCGAGGGCTTCACCGATTTCGTGAAGGTCTACGCCGACTAGGCTTCCGCTCGCGCTGGCCGGATTCTGACCCGTGCCGGCCAGTGGTGCCCGATGGGTTTCGACCCGCGCTGGCCGGTGGTGCCCGATGGGTTTCGACTTGCGTCGGCTGGGCTTCGTATTCCGGTCGCGTCGACCGACGACGTGTTGCCCAGGCTCCGACCCGCGCTGGCTGGGTTCCGACTCACGCCGAGCAATGATTAGCTATGGAAGGTGGCTGCGATTTCGCAGCCACCTTTGTGTTTGGAGGACGGCAGGGGCTGCTTCGATCTGGAGGCCCAGCGGGGCTGGCCCGGTTTGAGGGATCGCCGTGAGCCGGTTCGAATGGGAGGAGCGACATGGATTGGCTCGATGAAGTATCTGCCAAATTGAAGCGGCGCAACCAAATCTTGTTTTCCAAAGACTCCGAGTTCCTGCAGGATTTGGCCACTCTGTTCGAGGAGCAAAACCATCAGGTCATGGTGCTCTGGGCTCTCGATTTGGCGGAGGAATCTGTTGTGAGGCTCGAGGAGAAGTACCCAGGGGAGGTTCGTCCGCGCGAAGCGCTGCAGGCTGCCCGCGATTGGGCGGCGGGGAAGGTCAAAATGCGGCTGGCGCAGCGAAAGATCCTCGACTGCCATGGGCTCGCTAAGGAGCTTGAGAGCAAGGAGGACAGCGCGCTTTGCCATGCGGTGGGGCAGGCGTGCTCGGTGGTGCATACCGCAGGCCATGCTATGGGCTATCCGCTCTACGAGCTTTCCGCGATTGTGTACCGGCATGGGGTCGAAGACTGTAGGGATGCGGTAGAGCAGCGTTATCAGGAATACATCGAGAGGCTTCTGTATTGGGGTGAGCACCTGGGTGATTATCGGGGAACTTGGGCGGACTTCATGCTCAGGTAGGTTTGCTTCTAGCAGAAATTTCGGCCTCAAAAACAGAAACGGCCCCTCAGTGCAGAAGTTGGTAACGAGACAGAATCTCAAAAGAGGCGGCGTTCGAGATTTCGCTCTGCGCAATGACGGGCATTGCCCGGATAATAGGGGTCTTAATCGAGACTCTGTTTCGATAGTGAAGCTCGCTGGTCAGTCGATTGCGCGGAGCGGGCCCCTCTGAGCCTTCATGGGAGAGCGAAGCTTCTGCACTGAGCGGTCCGTTCTGCAAAATGACTGATTTTTTTGGAATTAGTTCTGCACTGAGGCGCCGATTCTGCATACCCAGATTTCTTTTGGTTGATGACCAAAATAATCGGAGCTATGGGATAAAAATCGGAACCATGAAACAAAAAGCTCCTCCCTTGCAGAGCAGGGGGAGGAGCTTCTAATTGGGTCTATTAAGCTTCCAGCCAATCGCGACCAGTTTCGCCTTCCACGCGGGCGCTGGTTAGCTGTTGCCGGGTGGCAGCTTCCACGCGGGCGCTGGTTAGCTGTTGCTGAGTGACGGCTTCCACATAGATGCTAGCCAATCGCGACCAGATATCGCTTTCCGCTTAGGCGTTGGCCAGTGGGGAAGGGGTGTTGTATACGCGGGAAGCGTACTCCTGGTTCAGCTCGTACAAGGAGCGAGCGTCGGAACCGAAGAGCTTCATCTTGGTGATCATGTCCTCGGCGTTCTTCTCCTCTTCCAGCTGCTCATCGATGAACCAATCGAGGAACTTCATGGTGCGGTAGTCGTTGGCCTCGGAAGCAGCGCCGTAGATAGCGTTGATCAGGGAGGTCACCAGCTTCTCGTGCTCGAGGCCAGCCAGAAGGGGATCGAGGTGGTTCTCGAAGGTTTTGTCTGGCTGGGCGATAGCGCCAAGGGAAACGTGCTGGCCGTTGTCATGCAGGTAGTTGCGGAAGATCAGGGCATGATCGCGCTCCTCGGCAGCCTGAATCATGTACCAATTGGCGTAGCCGTCCAGGCCCTCCTCCTCGTAGTAGTCTGCGAAGGACATGTACAGGTAGGCGCTGTACAGCTCGGCGTTGATCTGCGCGTTCAGAAGCTCGTAAACTTTCTCGTCCATGATGCATCCTTTCTTGCAACGGGAATTATCTTGGTTGCAGTGTACCCCTTTTAGAGGTGTCTAACTGCTGTTGTTTACACAGTCGCCTTCGGCTCTGATATTCTGGAAGGGTCTTGTAACACGACTCAGGGAGCCCACGTGCATAAGAGAAGACCAACGCTTTCCGTTCTGCTGGCCCTTGCATGCGCAGTGGCCCTGATGCTCTCTTGCGCGGGGTTCGCCCTTGCCGATGCCGGCGACTTCGTGGGAACCTACGACTACGGCGGCGGATCCGTCTCCGGCGGCGAAGACGCTTCGACCTTAGGCGATCTGTTCTACGTTTTTCTGTATATCTTCCTGTACGTGCCTTACGGCTGGGTTATCGTGCTGGCCATTGTTATAATCATTGCCGTGGTATGGCTTATCAACAAACTCCGGGGCGACAAGCCCCCTAAGGGCGCCGGCGATCATGAGCGGGTGGTGGTCGAGGACACCTTCGACACCGGCAAGCTCCGCGACATGTCGAGCTTCCAGGCTAAGGACCCCTCCTTCAAGCAGGAGGACATGCGCGAGCAGGTATCTAACCTGTACGTGCAGCTGCAAAACGCCTGGACGGACAAGGACCTTTCGCCCATGCGCCCCTTCTTCAGCGACGGCTTGTATTCTCAGTTCGACCGCCAGCTCGACCGCTATCGTGACGGCCATATTACGAATAAGGTGGAAGGCATCGCTGTTCTCGGCGTGGTCTTCGAAGGCTGGTATCAGGATGACGATCAGGACTGCATCGCCCTGAAGCTCTCTTGCCGCATCACGGACTACACCGTCGATGACGCTACCGGTGAGGTCGTGAAGGGCAGCCCCTATGCCGAGAAGTTCATGAGCTATCGCTGGATCCTCTCGCGCTCATCCGATCTGAGCACCGAGAAGAAGGGCTCCCTGCAGACGGTGAAGTGCCCCAACTGCTTCGGCGTGGTTCAGATTAACAAGACCGCCAAGTGCCCGTATTGCGACAGCATCATCACCCTCGAAGAGCACGATTGGGTGGTCACCGCCATTCAGGGTCTGTCTCAGACCACGGTGGGGTAAATTCCAGGATTCGACTTGGACCACGGTGGGGTAAATTCCACGGCTTACTAATTGGAATGGGCGGCATTAGCTGCGCGGTATCGACGTTTCCCGCTTTTTGCATGGTTTGCGCCTACGTCGGGCGTATAATGGCAAAGTTTAGAGTGCATGTCCTGTAAGTCCCTCGGCAGACGCGGCGTTTGCTTGCGAAGTGCTTGGCGCGAGGCTGTGCTCTGAACGATGAAGACGCGTATAGAGAGCCGGGATCTCCTGGCGTGTGTATAAGAGGAGCAAAGGAATACGATGACTGACTTCCTGAACAAGTACAGCATGCATTCCCACACTTGCGGTCAGCTCCGCAAGGAGGATGTAGGCACCGAGGTCACCCTGACCGGTTGGGCATGGCACAACCGCGATCACGGCGGTCTTATCTTCGTCGACCTGCGCGATCGTGAGGGCTATACCCAGATCGTCGTCGACCCCGACTGCGTTTCCGCTGACGAGTTCGCCGCTGCCGAGCATCTCGGCCGCGAGTACGTGCTCGAGGTCGTGGGCAAGGTTCGCGCTCGCGGTGAGGGTGCTGTGAACCCCAACATGGCTACTGGCGAGATCGAGGTTCTGGCTACTTCCGTGAAGGTGCTGAACACCTCCGTCACTCCTCCTTTCTCTATCGAGGACGGCATCGAGACCGACGAGACCACCCGTATGAAGTGGCGCTACATGGACATTCGCCGTCCTGAGATGTACGCCAGCCTGAAGCTTCGCCACGTGGTTGCCCAGACCATCCGCGCTGCTCTGAACGAGCGCGGCTTCATCGAGGTCGAGACCCCTATTCTGGCTAACTCCACCCCTGAGGGTGCACGCGACTACATCGTTCCTTCCCGTCCTAACCCCGGCAAGTTCTACGCTCTGCCTCAGAGCCCTCAGCAGTTTAAACAGATGCTCATGTGCGGTGGCATCGAGCGTTATTACCAGATCGCCCGCTGCTTCCGCGACGAGGACCTGCGCGCTGACCGTCAGCCTGAGTTTACCCAGGTAGACATCGAGATGAGCTTCGTTCGCCAGGACGACGTCATCGAGATGATGGAAGACGTCATGCAGAAGGTCCTCGAGGCCGCTGGCATTCAGCACGAGTTCCCCCTGCAGCGCATGGAGTACTCCGAGGCTATGGATCGCTTCGGTTGCGACCGTCCTGACATCCGCTTCGGCATGGAGCTCATCGACCTCACCGACATCGTTCGCGGCTGCGGCTTCGGCGTATTCGCCAAGGCCATCGACAACGGCGGCGTTGTGAAGTGCATCAACTGCAAGGGCGCTGGCGACTGGTCTCGTGGCGACATCGAGAAGCTGGCCGAGGTTGCCGCTGAGAACGGCGCAAAGGGCATGGCCTGGATCGCCTTCACCTCTGACGGCAAGGAGAAGAGCCCCATCATCAAGTTCTTCGAGGAGGACGTGTACGCCAAGCTGAAGGAGGCCGCTGGTGCTGAGCCTGGCGACCTGCTGCTCTTCGCTGCCGACACCTACGAGGTTGCTTCCGCTGTTCTGTCCGCTCTGCGTCTGACCATGGCTGACCGCCTGGGCATCGAGCGCAACGGCCACGCTCTGCTGTGGGTCGTGAACTTCCCCATGTTCCGCTATGTGGAAGAAGAGGGTAAGTACGCTGCTGAGCATCACCCCTTCACCCACGTGCTCGATGAGGACATGGACAAGATCGAGAGCGATCCTCTGGCATGCGGCTCCTACTCCTACGATATCGTTATGGATGGCTTCGAGCTGGGCGGCGGTTCTATCCGTATCCACAATGCTGAGGAGCAGAAGCGCGTTCTGCGTCAGTGCGGCGTTTCCGAGGAGGACCTGGAGCTGAAGTTCGGTCACCTCATTCACGCTCTGGAACTGGGCGCTCCTCCTCACGGCGGCATCGCTCTGGGCCTCGACCGTCTGATCATGCTGCTGGCAGGTAAGGACTCCATCCGCGACGTCATCGCCTTCCCCAAGACTTCTAGCGCATCTGATCCTATGACTGGTGCTCCTAACGAGGTTACCTCTCGTCAGCTGAAGGAAGTAAACCTGCGCACCCTGTAAGTTTGCGCATCGCGTGGAACTTTTGAGGTTGGAGCTTTCGAGGTTTGGCGGATAAAAGCATGTTCGCTAAGCCGTCCTTGAAACGACAAGTGCCCCCGAGCAATCGGGGGCACTTTTGCGTTTGAGGGGGAGTGGCTGGGGCTTCGGCCTGCGCTCTGCCATTTAGCAGGTTTCTAGCCACTCGTGGAGCTGGGCGTCTTCACGTATTTCAATGCTTCGCGCTTCGCGCTGCGCTGCAATGAAGAAGGCCGGCGAAGCCGGCCTTCCAAAGCTTAAAGATTGTCGATGTACGAGATCGGCTCGCCAGTGCTCTGCAGACTGTTGACGTGCGCGATCGCCTTGCCGACGACTTACAGATTCTCGATGTACTCGATCAGGTCGCCGATGGTCTCAAGGCCCTCAGGGTTGCCCAAGGAGATGTCCAGGCGATCTTCCAGTTCGACGAAAACCTCTACGGAGTCGAGGGAGTCGATGCCCAGGGAATCGAAGGTGGAGTCCTCGTTCACGTTCTCGGACTCGATGTCCAGCTGCTCTTCGAGGATGTCTTTAATGGTCTGCAGGGTATCCATGGGAGATCCTTTCGCCAGTGAAATTATAGGTTTGTGATTCGCTATTGTAGTGTACCTGCAACGTGGTTGTGTAAAGGATTTGTGGTCATGCCGCAGGTTAAGGAACGTTTAAGCTGCTGGTGATAGCTTTTAGACAAGCAAGAAACGATAAGAGAAAGTGATCACCATGAGTGAGAACGACACGAACCAACAGGGCAATTCCTACCGTGAGCCTCAACCGGCCGATGCTTACGACCAGCCCCAGCAGCCTTCTCGGGAAAACAAGCATACCGACTATGTTCCTAACTGGCAGACCGTGTCCCAGGAGTCTCAGGCAACCTATGAGGTTCCTGCCCAGCAGGCGGGCCAGTCCCAACCCGTAACGCAGTCGCAGCCCGCAGCCCAGCCTCAGCAGCCCGCTCAGCCCGCATCCCAGGCCGCGGCCCAGCCTCAGCAGCCCGCTGCTTCTGGCCAGTCATTCGTAGGCCAGACCGCTGCCTACACTGCTCAGCAGGCTCAAGCTCAGCAGGCCCAGGCAACCAACTACCAGCAGTACCAGGCTCGTCAAGCCCAGCAGCAGACCGCGAGCTATCAGCAGCCACAAGCGGGCTCTTCCAACTACCAGCAGTATCAGGCCCAGCAGGCGCCCATTCCTCCTGCTCCCAAGAAGGAGCGCAAGCATAAGATTGGGCCCAACCTGAAGACCTTCCTGGCCGGCTTTGCCGGTGCAGCGTTGGCAACCATCATCATTTTGGTGGGCGCCAACCTCATTGCTCCTACCAGCACTATCTCCTCGGGTGCCTCTACCAACACCACCTTCAACGTGCAGGGTGAGGACACTACCTTGGCCGAGGCCGTGGCCGCAAAGGACCTGCCCTCCGTGGTGTGCATCTACGTGAGCTCCAGCGTCAGCGGCAATTGGGGCTTCACCCCTTCCTCGGAGACCTCCCAGGTGACTTCGCTGGGTTCCGGCGTTATTCTCACCAATGATGGTTACATCCTCACCAACTACCACGTGATCGAGGGCGGCTCTTCCTTCAGCGTGTCCTTCGGTTCCGGCGAGACCTGCGATGCGAAGGTTGTTGGCACTGACGAGACCTCTGACCTGGCCGTTCTGAAGGTCGACAAGTCCGGTCTGACCCCTATCGAGATCGGCTCCTCCTCTGATCTGGCCGTGGGCGAGTGGGTCATGGCTCTGGGTTCCCCCTACGGTATGGAGCAGTCCGTTTCTACCGGCATCATCTCCGCTCTCAGCCGCTCCTCTGAGTCGCTGCAGGTAGATGGCTCTAGCGCGGTCTATACCAACATGATTCAGACCGACGCCGCCATTAACCCCGGCAACTCCGGTGGCGCTCTGGTAGATAAGAACGGCAAGCTCATCGGCATTAACACCATGATCGCCTCTAATTCCGAGTCGAGCGCCGGCGTTGGCTTCGCTATCCCTGTCGACTACGCCTACGAGATCGCGCAGCAGATCATGTCCGGCGAGTCTCCTTCCCATGCTCAGCTGGGCGTTTCCCTGGTGAGCGTGAACGCATCGATGGCTCAGCAGTACGGCTTTAGCGTCGAGTACGGTGCCTACGTGAACTCTGTGGTTGCTGGCAGCGGCGCTGACGAGGCCGGCATTCAGGAGGGCGACATTATCACCAAGATCGACGGCAAGGATATGGAAAGCGGCTCGAGCGTTATCGTGGCGGTCCGCTCTCACAAGCCTGGTGACAAGATCACGGTGGAAGTTGCCCGTGGCAACGACACCAAGTCCTTCGAGGTAACGCTGGGCTCCGACAAGTAGCGACGCTGCGTTTCGGCAGATAGCGCGGTCGGGTTCCGGCAGATAGCGCGAGCTCCGGCAAGTAGCGCGCGAGCCCCAGCAAGCAGCGCGCGAGCCCCGGCAAGTAGCGACGCTGGGCTCCGATGAACAACGCTCTCGAAGAGATTTCTAGAGCTACGCGATGGCGGCATCACCGATGATGAGGTGGTGCCGCTTTTTCGTTTGCGGTCGGGTGGGGGTCGCGGTGCGGGGACTAGCCGCGGACGCAGAGGCGACTGGCGCGCGGGCTGGCTGTGGTCTGGAAACCGCAACGCGGAGGTGGGGGAGTCGCGAGCATTTCCGATTCATTCCAGAAACCTATCGAAAAATGCATCGGTTTTGCTGTTTTGTCTATGCTTGCTTTCGATAGCTCTACAATAGGCTGGAGCGTGAAATTAACGGGTGATTAGCTTCACCGAGAGGAGAGTTCATTCATGGGCAAGATCGCAGACCTCACCATGACCGACGAGTTCCGCCAGATCGTGCAGATCGGCATCATCACCACCGACATGGAGAAGACCAAGGCTGGCATGCTGGAAGTCTTCGGCCTGGCCCCCGACATGGAGGGCGACGT
>JAQXVU010000068.1 GCA_029225085.1 Eggerthellales bacterium
GATGTTTGCGGAGTTCTTTTGGAAGGGAGGGAGGTGAGCGCTTCGAGGTGCAGGGTGCTGGCGCTTTGGGGCTTAGCGCTGTGAGGGCCTTTGTGCTTCAGGATTTGCCGTAGCGGGGCGCAAAGAAAAAAGCCTGGGAAGCGAACCTCCCAGGCTTAAAGGTGCGAACTGGTGGGCCCGCCCGGATTCGAACCGAGAACCAAAGGATTATGAGTCCCCTGCTCCACCGTTGAGCTACAGGCCCGTGAGTCACCTATTCTAACGCACTTTTTCGCTGGTGGGGTGAATTCTCCATGTTCCTAGCAGGGTTGCTCTTTCAGCGATGCAACCATCGGGTTTGGGGCATGGAGCCCTTTCGCGGCGGTAGGTGCGTCCTAGCGGGCGCCGATCTTTTCCAGAAGCTCGGGGGTAGGGTGGCTCATGAGGTTCTCTGCCAGCATGCGCTTCGCTTCCATAATGTTCAGCTCGGCCACCTCGGTGCAGGTGTTCACGATCTGCTCGTCGCTCATGGTCTTTGCAATGCGGGCAGGGACGCCGATGAGCAAGGAGCCATCAGGGGCATCCATCGAGCTAGAGACCACGGCGCCTGCTGCCACGGCGCAGTTGTTGCCGATCTTGGCGCCGTCGAGAACCACCGCATTCATGCCCACCATGGTGTTGTCGCCGATGGTGCAGCCGTGCAGGATGGCTCCGTGGCCAACGGTGCAGTGCTCGCCGATGGTCAGGGGGTTGCCGCTGTTAGCGTGCAGCATGCAGTGCTCCTGAATGTTGGTTTGGCTGCCGATGTGCATGGCCTCGGAGTCGGCGCGAATGACCGACCCGTAGAAGACGATGACCTCTTCGCCGAGAATAGCTTCGCCGCAGATCTGGCAATCAGGGGAGAGATAGCAGGAATCGGGGATCACCGCAGAGCCGCGATAGGCGATGTCGGGCTTTTCCCGCTCTACTTTCGCGATGATTTCTGGGTCTACGTAGTAGGTCTTTTCCGCTTGGGCCATGTGGCGGCTCCTTTCCGGCCAAGAGTTGGTAATATACCTTCTTATGCAACAACGAATCTATCAGTTCGCCGCTTATTAAGGAATCGCGTTTTCATGATTTTGCAGCTTGATCATATAGAGAAGTCCTTCGGGTCCCGCACCCTGTTTTCCGATGTATGCCTTCGCTTGGAAGAGCACGATCGCCTTGCCCTGGTTGGCGCTAACGGCGCCGGCAAGACCACCATGCTGAACATCATCTCCGGTGAGGATTCGCCCGACGCCGGTAACGTGCTGTTCGCCAAGGGCGCTCGAGTGGGTTACCTTGAGCAGGAGGCCATCGAGATGGGGGACAGCCCCGTTCTCTCTGAGGTCATGCGCAGCCACCTCGAGCTTATGGAGGCTGGCGAGCGTCTGCATAGCCTGGAGCGCTCCCTCACCGATGATTCCACGGAGGCCCAGATCGCGGCAGTTGGCCGTGCGCGGGATGCCTACGAGAACATGGGCGGCTATTCCTTCGAGTCCTCTGTGCGCTCCGTCCTCTTTGGCCTGGGCTTCAAAGAGGAGGACATGAATCGCTCCGTGCAGGAGTTCTCCGGCGGTTGGCAGATGCGCATTGCCCTTGCCAAGCTCCTCATCCGCAACCCTGAAGTGCTGCTCCTCGACGAGCCCACCAACCACCTCGACCTTGAGAGCGTGAAGTGGCTGGAAGGCTTCCTGCGCTCCTATTCCGGCACGGTGATCGTGGTGAGCCACGACCGCGAGTTCATGGACCACATGGTGAATCGCGTGGCTGAGCTGGCGCTAGGCAAGGTCACCCTGTATACCGGCAACTACTCCTCCTACCTAACCCTTCGCGAGCAGCATATGGAAGAGCTGCGTCAGGCCAAGGAGAAGCAGGACGCCGAGATCGAGCATATGGAAGCCTTCATCAAGCGCTTCCGCTACAAGGCCACCAAGGCCAAGCAGGTACAGGATCGCGTGAAGAAGATCGAGAAGATGGAGCGCATCGAGATCCCCGAGGAGCAGAAGGCGGTGCACTTCAACTTTAAGCAGCCTCCTCGCACCGGCGACATGGTGTGCAACCTCTCTGGCATCACCAAGCACTTCGGCGACAAGCACGTCTACGACAACTTCGACCTTACCTTGTATCGCGGGCAGAAGATCGCCCTGGTTGGCCCTAACGGTGCAGGCAAGTCGACGTTGCTGAAGATGATCGCCGGTGCCCTTGAGCCTGACGCCGGCACCATCGAGTACGGTGCCCATGTGACCAAGTCCTACTTCGCTCAGCACCAGCTCGAGGAGCTGAACATGAGCAACACCGTGTTCCAGGAGCTAGATAGCGTTGCCCCTGCATGGAGCATCTCCCAGGTCAGGTCCCTGTTAGGCGCCTTCCTCTTCAAGGGCGATGATGTCGACAAGAAGGTGTCGGTGCTCTCCGGCGGCGAGAAGTGCCGTCTTGCCCTGGCCAAGATGCTGGTGGCTCCTGACCCCCTGCTGTGCCTCGATGAGCCCACCAACCATCTGGATATTCCCAGCGCCGATGTTCTGGAACAGGCCCTGCAGGCCTTCGAGGGTACCGTGGTGCTGATCTCCCATGACCGCCACCTCATCAAGAGCGTGGCCAACCTCATCATCGAGGTGAAGCCCGGCAAGGTAACCACCT
Source organism: Eggerthellales bacterium (assembly GCA_029225085.1). GTDB lineage: Bacteria > Actinomycetota > Coriobacteriia > Coriobacteriales > Eggerthellaceae > JAQXVU01. The sequence goes on from JAQXVU010000068.1 coordinate 2,641, forward strand.
ATCCCGGCGACTACGATTACTACCTGTACAAGCAGGAGCTTCTGGAACGTGAGGCGGCTGGCGAGGTTGCGGCTGCTTCCGGTCAGGCTGCTGCACCGGGGGCCGGAGCCGATCAGGCTTCGTCTTCCCAGGGTGGTGCTGCAGGAAATCTGACGGCTCCTAAGGGCAGTGCCCCTAAGAGCAAGGAGCAGAAGCGCCGTGAGGCCGAGGCCCGCAACCGCGCCTATGCGGCTCTGAAGCACACCAGGAAGCGCCTGTCCGAGGTAGACGAGCAGCTCGAGCGAGACAATAAGCGTATGGAAGAGGTGCTGGCCATCCTGGCAGACCCCTCTTTCTACACCTCCGATACGTCGCCAACGGACATCATCTCCGAGCACGCCACTCTGAAGAAGCGCATTGCCGAGCTTGAAGAGGAGTGGTTCCTCCTGAACGAGGAGATCGAGGAAGAGATGAAGAAGCAGGGGAGCGAGGCGTAGGGTATGGCTCTGAACATCGTGCTGCTGCAGCCTGAGATTCCCCAGAACACCGGCAACATCGCCCGTACCTGCGCTTGCGTTGGGGCCACGTTGCATCTGGTAGAGCCCATGGGCTTTCGCCTGACCGAGCGCAACATTAAGCGTGCGGGCCTCGATTACTGGGACAAGCTGCAGATCTGCCGTTATGGTTGCACCCGAGAGTTTCTGGAAGCTCACGCTGACAAGCAGCTGCACCTGTTCACCGGCAGGGGCGCTACCCACTACGACCAGGTTTCCTATGATGAGGACGCGTACTTGGTCTTCGGGCGGGAGAGTCGCGGCATCGATGACGAGGTTCTCGACGCCTATCCGGATTCCTGGGTGCGCATTCCCATGCGAGAGGGGCTGAGGAGCCTGAATCTTTCTAACGCGGTAAGCATCGCTGCCTACGAGGCTTTGCGTCAGCAAGGTTTCGGGGGCTTGGTGTAGCTATACGGCGAGAGAGGCTGGGGTATACTTCTCGGTTATGAGCGATCAGATTCTCTACATAGTCATATCGGCCCTGTGCTTCATTCCGGCCATCATCTGCCATGAGGTTGCCCATGGCTTTGCGGCCTATAAGCTGGGCGACCCCACGGCCAAGCAGGCGGGCAGGCTCACCTTAAACCCTCTTGCCCATATAGATTGGTTTGGCACGGTGGCTCTTCCTGCGATGTTGGCCCTGATGGGAGGCCCTGTCTTCGGCTATGCCAAGCCGGTGCCCTACAACCCCTCCTACTTTAAGGATCCGCGAAAAGGCGACCTCATCGTAGGACTTGCCGGCCCTGCGGCGAATCTGGTGCTGGCCCTGCTGGCTGCCGGCCTCATGCACCTTCTCATGCCCGTGGCGTTGGGAGGGCTGCTGACCAACACTGCTTTTTCCATCTTCTACCTATGGTTCTTGCCCAGCTTCGTGCTGATCAACCTGTACCTGATGTTCTTCAACTTGCTACCCATCCCTCCGCTGGATGGTTCCAGCATCTTCGCCTTCTTCCTGCCTATGAAGGCTCTGCCCACCTACTATAAGATTCAGCAGTATTCCTTCCCCATTTTCCTGGTGCTGCTGTTCTTTATTCCATATCTCTTTAATGTGAACCCTATCAGCCTTTATTTGAACGCAACGGCTGGTGCCTTTGGTAATCTGTTATTTCCGTTCTAATCTGCACGTGAGCGTCTGAGAAACGAGGATCCTATGTCTGACAACGAGCCAAAAATCATTCTGACCGGCGACCGTCCCACCGGAAAGCTGCATCTGGGCCACTATGTGGGCTCTCTGCGCCGAAGGGTCGAGCTGCAGAATAGCGGCCAGTTCGACAAGATCTTTATCATGATCGCTGATGCTCAGGCCCTCACCGACAACGCCGATAACCCTGAGAAGGTTCGCCAGAACATCATCGAGGTGGCTCTCGACTACCTGTCCTGCGGCCTCGACCCTGAGAAGTGCACCATCTTCATTCAGTCTCAGGTTCCTGAGCTCTATGAGATGACCGCCTACTACATGAACCTGGTCACCGTGGCCCGCGTGCAGCGCAACCCTACGGTGAAGAGCGAGATTCAGATGCGCGGCTTCAACGCCGACATCCCTGTGGGATTCTTCTGCTATCCCATCTCCCAGGCTGCCGACATCACCGCCTTTATGGCCAACACCGTGCCTGTGGGCGAGGACCAGCTGCCCATGATCGAGCAGTGCCGCGAGATCGTCCGCAAGTTCAACGCGGTGTACGGTCCCGTGCTGGTAGAGCCCGAGGCCCTCATTCCCGAGACCGAGGCAGCCAAGCGCCTGCCTGGCACTGACGGCAAGGCTAAGATGAGCAAGAGCCTGGGCAACTGCATCTACCTCTCCGATTCTCCTGAGGAGGTTGCCAAGAAGGTGAAGGGCATGTACACCGACCCCGATCACCTGAAGGTTTCCGATCCTGGCAAGGTAGAGGGCAACTGCGTGTTCACCTATCTCGATGCCTTCTGCACCGATGAGCACTTCGCCAAGTACTGGCCAGACTACGCCAACCTCGATGAACTGAAGGCTCACTACATGCGCGGTGGCCTGGGCGACGTAAAGTGTAAGAAGTTCCTGAACCAGGTTCTCGAGGAGGTCCTTGAGCCCATTCGCGCCCGTCGTCACGAGCTCGAGCAGGACATCCCCGCTGTGTACGAGATCCTTCGTCAGGGCAGCGCGGTTGCTCAGAGCGTGGCTGCCGATACCCTGGGCAAGATGAAGGACGCCATGCGCATCAACTACTTCTCCGACGCTGAGCTCATTGCCGCTCAGTCCGAGAAGTACCAGGCTGTCGACTAGGCAGTCTACGGACGAAACGGCGGCGCAACGTGTCCTATAGGGTAAGAGCGGGAAGCTTCGAGGGCCCCTTCGATCTGCTGCTGTACTTGGTGAGCAAACAGCGGGTCGATATCGGCTCTATCAACATCACCCAGATTGCTGACCAGTACCTGGCAGAGGTGCAGTCCCTCGAGGCTGTCGACCTCGATGTGGCCAGCGATTTTCTGGTGGTGGCCTCTACGTTGCTAGAGATTAAGGCTGCGAGCCTTCTTCCCAAGGCAAAGGTCGAGGTAGAGGAGGAGCTCGAGGGCTTCTCCCAGTCCGAGATGGCCCAGGTGCTCCTCGAGCGCCTGCTTACCTACAAGCAGTACAAGAACGCGGCGGCTGGCCTGCAGGACCTGCAGGTGCAGGCGGGGCGCATGCATGGTCGTTCCTTCGGCCCCGATGCCTCTCTGCGCAGCTTGTATCCCGATTTTCTGGAAGGCGTCAGTCTCGATGCCCTGGCCAATCTCTGTGTGGCTTGCCATACTCGCCGCTCGAAGTTCCTCTTGGAAAGCGAGCATATCGCCGCGAAGCCCATTCCCGTAGAGATGCACGTGCGCGCTCTGTTCAACCGGGTTCGCACCCAGAAGCATCTGCGGTTCTCCCAGTTGGTGACCGACGATACGCCCACACCCCTGGTGGTGGTGAACTTCCTGGCCGTGCTAGAGCTCTACAAGCGAAATATGATCACGGTGACCCAAGAAGAATGCTTCGGCGACATCGTCATCGACCATATTGAAGGCGCTAACGAGCTGTTCTTAGACGATGAGGACGGCATCACATCTGCAGAGGAGTAGCATGTTCGAAGGATTGCGAGAGGATCAGCTGAAGGGTGCCATCGAGGCTCTGCTCTTCGTGTCTGACGAGCCGGTGAGCGTCATCACCCTGTCCGATATGCTGGAAGTTGATCCTACTCAGGTGGCCGAGGCCCTGGTGCAGCTGCAGGAGGATCTTGCGGCGGGCCCTGGCGGTATCTGCCTGAAGGAGGTCGCCAGCGGTTGGCGTCTGTTCACTGCTGCGGAATACCATGAGCTGCTAGAACGCTACGTTCTCAGCTGGGATACCCGCAAGCTGTCTCAGGCGGCGTTAGAGACCCTGGCCATCGTGGCCTATGGGCAGCCCATCACCCGTAACGGCGTTTCCTCTATCCGCGGCGTGAACTCCGACAGCTCCCTGAACTCCCTTATCGACAAGGGCCTGGTCCGCGAGGCCGGCGCATCCGACGCCCCTGGTAACCCCATGCTCTATGCCACTACCAGGACGTTCCTCGAGAAATTCGGCCTGTCCTCTACTAAGGAGCTCCCTCCTCTGGAAGAGTTCGCTCCCGATGACGAGACGGCCTCCTTCCTGCGCCAGAGCCTGACGGCCCACGCCTTCGATCAGGACGACTTCCCCGATGTGTTCGAGGGGGAGGGAGATGCCTATGCCTCGGGCGTCTTCGATCCTGAAGGAGAAGCTGCAGGGCAGCTGGTCAGCGCTCAGGGATCTGACGGCCCCGCCGAGCCTCGGGAAGCCTCGGGCAAGGAGGCTGCGGCTTCACGGGATGGCGCCGCAGCATCCCACGATTCCGCTTCTTCCGAGCAGGGAGGCAACGGCTCTGCTATGAACGATCTCTTCAGCGCCATGATGGGGGAGGCTCTGGCGAAGTCTGCGGGGCTGGTAGAGAAGATCGACTTCGACAGCCTCGAGTTCGAGGAGTAGCCATGGCGGGTAATCGTCCTCAGAAACGTCCTCACTACAAGGGAAACGCCCCTGCCGAGGTCAGGGAGCAGGCAGCTCGCAGGAAGCGCGCAAAGGAATTGGCTCGTCAGGTGGCCGCTTCCGGCGAGCGTCGCTCGCAGGCTGCGCCCAAGCGTTCCGGTGAATCCGGTTCCGCGTTGTCAGGTTCGGTGGCGGATAATCTGGCCGAGCCAATGCGCCTGCAGAAATTCCTGGCTCGTGCTGGCGTCGCCAGCCGTCGCGCTGCCGAGGAGATCATTTTGGCTGGCAGGGTGCAGGTGAACGGCGAGATCGCTTCAGAGCTGGGAGTGAAGGTGAGCCCTCTCACCGATGAGGTCAGGGTAGATGGCGACCTTGTCCGCTTGGTGAACGAGTCGGTGGTGCTCATGCTGAACAAGCCCCTGAACTGCGTCACCACCATGAGCGACCCCCAGGGACGCCCCTGTGTGGCCCAGATCGTGCCCACCGATAGCTATCCCGGTCTCTTTCCCATTGGCCGCCTAGATAGGAACACCACGGGCCTGTTGCTGTTCTCTACCGACGGACAGCTGGGTCACGGCATGCTGCACCCTAAATTCCACGTGCAGAAGCGCTACATCGCCCAGATTCCCCGGGGCATGGGTGAAGCTGAGCTCACGGCATTGCGGGAGGGCATCATGCTGAACGACGGCATGACCGCCCCTGCCGAGGCTTCTCTCATCTCTTGGAAGGACCTGGGACTCTCCTCGTCCCAGACCTCTCTCGATCCCCGTTTGCCCGAGACGGAGTTCTTAGATCTGCGCATTAAGGAAGGCAGGAAGCGCCAAGTGCGCCGTATGTGCGATGCCCTGGGATTCCCCGTTATCGCCCTGCATCGTCTGGCCTTCGGCCCTCTGTCAGTGGGCGGCTTAAAGCTGGGGGAGCATCGCGTGCTGAATGAGGAGGAGTGCGCTGCTCTGCGCAAGATTGCGGGTATCGACTAGCCTGCGGGCATAAGAAAAGCGGCCGCCTTTGCGACCGCTTCCTTACCAGACTCTCATAACCTTCAGACCGAAGATGATGATGCAGAGAATGCCTACGCCGATGACGATGAGGCCGCCCACATCGATGGTGATGCTTCCGGGCTCAGCTTCCGAATCATCGTGGATGATGACGCGGCTTCGCTTCTGAACCTCAGCGAGCTGCTTGTCGGCGCTTTTCTCGCTCTGCTCTGTGACTTTCTGCTTCTTTTTCCTTGACATGGAACTGCACCTCCCTGGGAAACATAAGCAATGGGATAGATTGTAGCGGTTTTCCCTACGCTTGTCCCTTCTGGGGAACGTTCTTTGCGTTGGTCTCTCGCCTGCGACGAAGGTAGTCGCCGACCTCTAGGGGGCGGTCCGTCTCGAAGAGGTAGATGTTCCTGGTGCGGTCCGCCGCCGCAACGGGGTAGCCGTCGGCATGGTTCAGGGTCAGCAGGGGGATGTCGGCGACGATGCCATGCGTGGCGCTGATGGCCTCGAGGGTGTCCTCGAAGAAGAAGCGGTTGCGCAGGTCGACGCCGATGCGCCACGTGCCCTTGTCCGTTTGCTCGCTCGATATCACCATGCCCACGTAGTCGCAGGTCTGGCTGTACTCTGCGCCGTCGTAGTTCTGACCGGGCTTTCCGTAGAAGAAGCCGGTGGAATAGGGGCGATGGCTGATGGTTTCCAGCTCTGGCAGGTAGGCGGAGGCGGGCTCGCCGTTAAGGACGCGGCGATAGGCGTTGGTGACGCTGGCCACGTAGTAGGCGCCCTTCATGCGGCCCTCGATCTTCACGGAATCGATGCCGGCTTCTTCCAGCTCTTTCAGATGCTCGATCATGCACATATCGGTGCTGCTCATGATGTAGGTGGCCTTGCCATCCTCCTCGATGGGGAAGTGCTGGCCGGCGCGGGTCTCCTCTTGCAGGCTGTAGGACCAGCGGCAGGGCTGCGAGCAGTTGCCGCGATTGGCGTCTCGGCCCACCAGGTAGTCGCTGATAAGGCAGCGGCCGGAATAGGCTACGCACATGGCGCCGTGTACGAAGACCTCAAGCTCTAAGTCGTCGGGGATCTGGCTGCGGAGGATGCGAATCTCGTCGAGAGTGAGCTCTCGGGCGAGCACGATGCGCTTGGCGCCCAGGGAGTGCCACATCTTGGCGGCTTCGGCGTTGGTACAGGAGGCCTGGGTCGAGATGTGCAGGGCAACGTCGGGGGCCACTTCTCGGGCAATGGACAAAGCGCCCAAATCCGAGATGATGAAGGCATCCGCTCCCAGTTCCTGCAGGGATGCCAGGTAGCTGCGAAGGCTCTCGGTGTCTCGAGGATGCATGAGGGCATTCACCGTGACATACACCTTGCGGTTCAGAGCGTGGGCTTTTTCAATCGCCTCGCCAATCTGGGTAAGGGTGAACTTGTCGGCGCGCTCACGCAAACCGAAGGATCCGCCGCCCAGGTATACGGCGTCGGCTCCGAAGTTCATGGCTGCGTCGAATTGGTCTGGTCCGCCGGCGGGGGCAAGAAGTTCCATGGAATTCCTCTGTTCGTAGTGGTTAGCGCACCCATTGTACCCTCTTCTGCGCGGTTGGGACCCATATGGGCGGGGAGTAGCTCTCTGGGAGAGCGTCTACGCTTTAGTCTGCTAGAATAGCCAGGAAAACAAGTGCGCATACGTCTGTGAGGTAGAAAGTACGCCTATGAGCGAAAGTATAGAAAGGGTTGCTGTCATCGGCTTGGGCCTTATCGGGTCCTCTTTTGCTGCGGCCCTCAGGCAGACCCATCCCTCTGCCCAGATCTTCGGTGTCGATGCATCCCGTGACACGGTTTCCGTGGCCTGCTATAAGGGCTGGGTTAACCAGGGATGCCTTCCTGAGGAAGAGGGTCTTCGTCAGTTCATAGAAGAGGGCTGCGATCTTGTTCTGCTGGCGGTGCCGGTAGATGTGGTTCGCCCTTACTTCCAGAACTTGAAGGACTGGGGCTACGAGGGTCTGATCACGGATACGGCCAGCACTAAGGCTCGCATCGTCTCTATCGCCGAGGATGTGCTGGGCAAGACCGGTCAGTTCCTGCCCGGTCATCCCATGTGCGGCTCCGAGAAGAACGGCATCGAGGGCGCTAACCCCGCCATGTTCAGCGGCGCCTACTGGATCCTCTGCCCCGATTCCCTGACGCTAGGGGAGAGCTACTCTCGTCTGCATACGCTGTTCACCTCCCTGGGCTCTCGCGTTATCAATATCCCCCGGGAAGATCACGACAACGCGGTGGCCATCGTGAGCCATGTGCCCCATATCATGGCATCGAGCCAGGTCACCCTTGCCTGCAACCATGTCGACGAGCAGCGCAGCCTGTTCCGTCTGGCAGCTGGCGGCTTCAAGGACTCCACCCGCATCGCCGCGGGCTCGCCAAAGCTCTGGACGGGTATCGTCCTCGACAACGCCGGTGCCATCGCCAGCAACCTTCACGAGATGCAGGACATCATCGGGTCCTTCCTTGCTGCCATAGAGTCGCAGGACCGCGCGGCTCTCACCGAGCTGCTTTCCCGTGCTGCCGAGGCTCGTCGTGCCCTGCCCGCATCCTGGGTTCCCTCCTCCGAGAAGCTCTTCGAGGTACGGGTGCCCATGCAAAACCGCTCTGGTGTGGTGGCAGAGGTCACCACTATCGCCAGCAAGGTGGGCTGCAACATTCAGTCCATCGACATCGATCACGTAACCGAGAGCACCGCATTCCTCTCCCTGGTCCTCACCGACGAGGGAGACATCGGCAAGCTCTCTACTGAACTGCTGAGCGCAGGTTATACCGTATCGTTCGCCCCCCTTAGTCCGAAGGAGCACGTCCATGTCGACTTCTAAGCTTACGCGCATTGATCCCTTGCCCCGTCCTCTCGACGGCTCTATTCACGTCCCCGGCGACAAGTCGATCTCTCATCGTTCCATTCTCTTCTCTGCCATGGCAGAGGGAACCTCCCGTGTTTCTGGCGTTCTCGATTCTGAGGACGTGCGCTCTACCATCGGGGCGGTGACCGCTCTGGGTGCCGAGGTGAACCTTGAGAAGATGCCTGATGGCAGCCTGCAGGGTGGCGTGACCGGCTGGGGTGCCGCTGGTCCCAAGCAGCCCACCGAGCCCATCTATTGCGGCAACTCCGGTACCACGGTTCGTTTGCTCATGGGTGTTCTGGCTCCCTGGGATATTCGCGTGACCCTCACCGGCGACGCTTCCCTGTGCAAGCGTCCCATGCGTCGCATCGCTTTGCCCCTCACCAAGATGGGCGCCAGCTTCGAGCCTGTGGGCCAGGACACCCTGCCCATCACCGAGGTGGGCAATCCCAACCTGCATGCCATCACCTACGACATGCCCGTTTCCTCTGCTCAGTTGAAGACTGCGGTCATGCTGGCCGGTCTGTCTTGCGAGGGAACCACCGAAGTGCACGAGCCCTCTCCCTCCCGTAACCATACCGAGCTCATGCTGCCTCAGTTCGGCGCCGAGACCGTTGCCGCTCGCGGCATGGCTAGCGTCACCGGCCCTGTGACCCTGCAGGCCTCCGAGGTCGTAGTTCCTGGCGATCCCTCTTCCGCCGCGTTCCTGGTTTGTGCTGCTCTGCTGCGCCCCGGTTCGAGAATCCAGGTAGAGAACGTGAGCCTGAACGTTGCCCGCATCGGCTTCACCCGCACCCTCGAGCGCATGGGCGCCGACATTGCCCTGACCACTCAGGGTCATTCCGGCAAGGAGCCCTACGGCATCATCAGCGCTTCCTACACCGACACTCTCAGGGGCTGCGAGATTCCTGCCGAGAAGATCGCCGGCCTCATTGATGAGGTTCCCGTCCTGTCCCTGGTGGCTGCTCACGCTAAGGGCATCACCGTGTTCAGGAACGTCAGCGAGCTGCGCGTGAAGGAGTCTGACCGTCTGCAGGCCATCATCGATGGCCTGGGCAAGCTGGGTGTTTCCGCCTGGGCCGAGGGCGACGACCTGTACATCGAGGGCAACCCCGATCTGCAGACCCCCGATGACCTGGTATTCGATTCTCTGGGCGACCATCGTCTGGCTATGACGTGGTCTTTGGTGGGCCTGTGTGGAGACAAGCCCGTTCACATTGACAACTTCGAATCCGTGGCGGTAAGCTTCCCTGGTTTCCTTTCCCAGTTCGACCGATTGGTGAGTGAATAGTTCATGATCATCGCTATCGATGGCCCAAGCGGCGCAGGCAAGTCCTCGGTTTCCCGGGCGGTGGCCTCCCGCCTTGGCTTCTCATGTCTCGATACCGGAGCCATGTATCGCTCCATTGCCTGGAAGGCCCTGCAGGAGGGCGTCGACCTGTCCGACGATGAGGCTTTGGGTCGCATCGCCTGCACCTGCAAGATCTCCTTCGGCCATGAGCCAGGTGACCCTGCCCCTCGCTACGTGTATGTAGATGGGGAGGACGTGACCACCCTCATCCGCACGGCTCAGATCGACCAGTCCGTGTCCCGCGTCTCCTCTGTGCCTCAGGTGCGCAAGGCTCTGGTGGCCCAGCAGCAGCGCATCGGCTCCGAGGGAAATTACGTGGTAGATGGCCGCGATATCGGTACGGTGGTATTCCCCGAGGCCGAGCTGAAGATCTTCATGACGGCTTCCCCTGAGGTTCGCGCGAAGCGTCGCGTGGGTCAGAATAAGCGCCGCGGTGTCAGCAATCTGAACTACGAAGAGGTTCTGGCGGACATCATCGCCCGCGATGAGCAGGACGCCAATCGCGCGGAGAG
>JAQXVU010000069.1 GCA_029225085.1 Eggerthellales bacterium
GCCCGCAGGTCCTCCTTGAGCTCCCAGGCCCTGACCAGCCGCGAGCCGGCCCTCTTCTTGAGCGCCTCGAGCCTCGCCCTCTGGCCGTCGGTGAGGTCCTCGGGGTTCTTCACGAGCGCGTAGCGGCTGCCCTTGATGGAGTGTTAACGTCAATATAAATTTCACCAATTTTGCTGGCCGGCAGAACCAATCGCGCTGGCGAGGCGACACCGTTCGCGCTGGCGTAATTTCACCAGTTTAGGCCTCCTCTCCGATCCTCTTCGTATCCCTGGGAAGGTCCTTCATTCGGTACGAGGGGCCCGTTATCTTCAGCAGCGTGCAGTGATGCACGAGCCTGTCTGCGATGGCGGAGGCCGTCACGGCGTCGCCGAACACGTCGGCCCATGCCCCGATGCCCACGTTGGTCGTCACGATCGTCGACCGATGCTCGTAGCGCGCCGACACCAGCCTGAACAGCAGGTCGGCCCCCTCGTCGTCGATGTCAAGGTAGCCCAGCTCATCGATGATGAGCAGCGTGCAGTGGGCGTAGTACTTGATCCTCTTTTCCACCAGGCCCCTTGACGCCGCGTCCTTCAGGTCGGCGACGAGCCTTGCGCAATCTATGAAGCGGACCTCCTTCCTGGCACGGACGGCCTCCACGCCCAGCGCTATGGCGATGTGGGTCTTTCCCACGCCCGGGTTTCCCACGAGCAGCACGTTTTCCGCCCGCTCCAGGAAGCCTAGGGACGACAGCCCGATCACCGTGGGCTTGTGGACGCTAGGCTGGAACCCGAAGTCGAAGTCGTCCAGGGTCTTCACGTAGGGAAAGCCCGCCGACTTCACGCGCCGCTCCATCTCCTTGCCGTTTTTCCTGTCCACCTCCATGGCGGCAAGCTCCATGACGGCAGTGCAGAAGCCCATCTCCCCGTTGGAGACCATCTCCTCGTAGCCTGGCAGCGCCGACGCCATCGCATCGAGCCCCAAGGCCTCCAAGCTGTTCATCATCCGCACATACGTGCTCGATTCCCCCAATGAGCCCATCGTTACCTCCACGCGTCTTCCGACTCTCCTATGATTCGCAGGTTCTCCCTGGCCGCCGCCTGGATGTCCTCGTCGGCATACCTTCGCTTCGAGGACAGGGCCTCCTCGTAGTGGGCCGGGTCGTAGTTGATCCTTCCGGACGCCTTGGACATGTCGTGCAGCGCCACCAGCCGGCCGTCCATGCTTATGCGCAGCTGGCCCCCGGGCATGGCCAGCAGCCTCACCCTCTTTCCGATGCATCTCCTCGGGACCGACCATTCCCGGCCCCTGCATCTGACGAGCATGGTGCTGGGCACGACCTGGTCCGACACGTCGCCGACCATCTCCTGGAGGGCTCGCAGGTTGCCGATCGGGCGCAGGTAGTCCTTCTCTTTGAGGAAGGCGACGGCAGGCGGCACGCCGAGCGCCTCGTGGGGCTCCAGGTTGGCGCGCCTTTCTATGTTCGCGATGATCGCGATGAGCTCGTCCTCGCCGTCGAAGTCGAAGTCGTATGCGCGCAGGCGGCTCAGGAACCTGTTTGCCGACTCGTCCTTGCCCTTGGTCTCGGGCGACCTGCGTGCGCAGTACTCGATTCTGGTCCCCGCCTCCTTGGCGAACCTGTCGGCGCGCTCGCTGCGTTTGCGCCTGCCTTTGCTGAACGAGACCAGCGACGACATGTTGTCCGTAAGGCAGGTCTCTGTGAATCCGCCGTTGGCGACGGCGACGTCGAGCAGGCAAGCGAGCACGTCGTCGGCGGTCTTGGTCTTAGAGTAGCGGTACCTCTTCAGCCTTGAGGCCCCGAGGATGGCGGAGAACACGTTGAATTCGAAGATCTCGCCGTTGACGTCGGTCATCCTGATGTCCTCCTTCCAGTCGAACTGGAGCTGGACGCCCATCGGGGTCTCGAATCGCGGATGCGGGACCGGGCCGTCAGGCGGCGTGCCGCAAGCTATCTGGTGCTTGCGCATGCACTCGGTCAACGTCGGGTACTTCGGCACCTTCGACTCGCCGTACCTGTCAACGAGGTATTCGTGGATCGCCTTCTTGGTCACGCCCGGAAGGCTTGCCTTCTGCGCGATGACCTCCCGGTACTCATCGAAGCCGCTCGGCTTCTCGGACCGCCCGTCGGAAACGTCGGACCCGTTGCGCCAAAGCTTGGCAACCGTGTGCCGGTCCATCCCGTAGCGTCTTGCCACGTCGGAGAAATTCGGCGTAGTTCCCGCTTGGCGATACATGTCAAGCTCTCCCATCACATTCCTTTCCAACCTTGCGCTCCTTCCTGGATCAACGAACAGGAGGAGCATATTTCCTGACAAAGGTTGGTGAAAGTACACCAGCGCGGTTGG
>JAQXVU010000070.1 GCA_029225085.1 Eggerthellales bacterium
CCCAAGGCTGCTGGGGGGGTCGCGCACGGCCTTCCCAGAGCGAAGCGGGTGGGGCCGGGACTCGGTCCTCCCGACACCTGCCCTGAAATAAAACGAGCCCCCGAGTTTCCTCGGGAGCCCTTATAGGTTCAAGAGGTTTTCGCCCTTATTCTCCGTCGAACAATGGCGTCGAGAAGTAGCGCTCGGCGGTGTCGGGCAGGATGGCCACCACGGTCTTGCCGGGTCCCAGCTTGCGAGCCAGGCGCTTTGCTGCGGCGACGTTGGTGCCGGAGGAGATGCCGCACATGAGACCCTCGGTGCGGGCCAGTTCGCGGGCGGTTGCCAGAGCCTCTTCGTCGGATACGATGACCACGTCGTCATAGATCTTCTGGTCGAGGATGTCGGGGATCAGACCGTCGCCGATGCCCATCTGCATGTGAGTGCCCACGATGCCGCCGGACAGCAGCGCGGCGTTCTCGGGCTCAATGGCCCAAATGGTCAGATCGGGGTAGGCCTGCTTCAGCACGTGGCCGGTGCCGGTGATGGTGCCGCCGGTGCCAATGCCGCTGCAGAAGCCATCAACGACCCTGTCGCCCATGTCCTCGATGATCTCGCGAGCGGTCTGGGTTTCGTGGGCCAGGGTGTTGGAAGGATTCTCGAACTGCTGGGGCAGGTACACCTTGGGGTTCTCCTGGGCCATGCGCACGGCAGTGGCGATGCACTCGTTAATGCAGGCGCCGATATCGCCGGCGTCATGCACCACGATGACGTTGGCTCCGTAGTGACGCACCAGCTTGCGGCGCTCTTCGGACACGCTGTCGGGCATGATGATGTGAGCCTCGTAGCCCTTCACGGCTGCCACCAGAGCAAGGCCGATGCCCTGGTTTCCGCTGGTGGGCTCAACGATGATGCTGTCGGGGGACAGGTCGCCACGAGCCTCGGCGTCCTCGATCATCTTCAGGGCCACGCGGGTCTTTACGGAGCCTCCCACATTCAGGCCCTCGAATTTCACCAGGATCTCTGCCGCATCGGGCTCGGACATTTTGGAAAGGCGGATGAGGGGCGTGTGGCCGACGGCTTGTAGGACGTTGTCGTAAATCATGGTTCCTCGGTTTGCTTGCATAGTGTGGTTCAGATGTAGGTAGGCGGAGCTCCTGGGGAGCTCCGCCGAACATCTTGGGTTTTGCTTCGAGTTTGGTTACCGCTCGGCTTCCAAATCGTTGAGTCGGTTGTCGTTAAGCTTCTTGCCGCTAGGCTTCCAACTCTTTGTTTCGGTCGCTTGCGGGCGACCAGGTTTTCCGAGCTGGTCGCCAGTTAGCTTCCAAATCTTTGTAGTGGGTCGGGCGCCTTTCAGCGAACGAACCCTTGCATTGGCTAAGGATAGCCTTGTCGTGCCTTTGCGAAAAGACCTACTCCGTGAAGTAGCTGACGCCGCCCTCGAAGAGAGGCTGGTAGTTCTCGCCAGGAACGTTCAGGTATAGACCGTTAGCTGCGCGCTCGGAGTGGCCCATCTTGCCCAGGACGCGACCATCAGGGGAGGTGATGCCCTCGATGGCCAGAACGGAGCCGTTGGGGTTCACGTCGAGGTCGAGGGAAGGAACGCCGTTGGCATCAACGTACTGGGTGGCGATCTGACCTGCGGCCTTCATCTGGGCCAACAGCTCGTCGCTGGCAACGAAGCGACCCTCGCCGTGGCTGATGGCCACGTTGTGGATGTCGCCGACGCTGCAGCGGCTGAGCCAAGGAGACAGGCTCGAGGCCACGCGGGTGCGGACCAGACGGCTCTGATGGCGGCCGATGTTGTTGAAGGTCAGGGTTGGGCAGGTGTCGTCCATGGGGCGAATGTCGCCGTAGGGTACCAGACCCAGCTTTACCAGCGCCTGGAATCCGTTGCAGATGCCCAGCATGAGGCCGTCGCGGTTCTGCAGCAGGTCGCGAACTGCTTCGGTGACCTCAGGGGAGCGGAAGAAGGCGGTGATGAACTTGGCGGAGCCGTCGGGCTCGTCGCCGCCGGAGAAGCCGCCGGGGATCATGACGATCTGGGAGGAGCGGATCTTCTCGGCCAAGATCTTGGTGCTCTCAGCGACCGCAGCAGGGGTCAGGTTGTTGATGACGAAGGTCTCGGCAATGGCGCCGGCGCGACGGAAGGCGCGGGCGGAGTCGAACTCGCAGTTGTTGCCGGGGAAGACGGGGATGATGACTCGTGGCTTCACGATGCCGTCGTAGATGAGAGGCAGGGAGCTGGTGTGGCTCACGGTCTCTACCTTCTCGCCTGCCTTGCGGTAAGGATACACGGGCTCCATCTTGGCCTCCCATGCCTCCTGAACTGCGGAAAGCTCGATGGTTTCATCGCCGGCCACCAGCTCGTAGGCAGTGGTGGTGGTACCGAAGGCCTCTACCGTGACGCCCTCAGCGGAAGGAATCTCCGCGTCGTCAGCCAGCTCGACGATGAAGGAGCCATAGGCCAGGTCGAAGAGCTTGTCGGTATCAACGGAGGCATCGAGGGTGATGCCGATGCCGTTGCCCACGCACATCTTGAAGACTGCCTCAGCAGTGCCGCCGAAGCCAGGGGTAGAAACAGCCAGAGCGCCATCGGAAGCGATGAGGTCGTACACCAGGTCGAGGGCAGCGCGCATGCTGGAAGCCTCAGGGGTGATGCCATCAGCGCCGTAAGCAGGGGCGATGCGCACAACGCGGGTGCCGGCGGCCTTGAACTCGGGGGAAGTGGCCAGGTCGACCTTGCCGCATGCGGTTGCGAAGGACACCAGCGTAGGAGGAACATCCAGGTCCTCGAAGGAGCCGGACATAGAGTCCTTGCCGCCGATAGAGCCAACTTCCATATCGAGCTGAGCCATGAAGGATCCCAGCAGGGAGCCCAGAGGCATGCCCCAACGCTCGGGGACGTCGCGAAGCTTGCCGAAGTACTCCTGGAAGGTGAAGTAAGCGTCCTGGCGCTTGAAGCCGGAAGCTACCAGCTTGGAAAGGCTCTCGATGACGGCCAGGTAGGCGCCGGTGTACTGGTTGGCCTCGGACAGGTAGGGGTTGAAGCCCCATGCCATGCCGGAGCAGGTGGTGGTTTCGCCGTCGACAGGCATCTTGGCCACCATGGCCAGGGAAGGAGTCAGCTGGTTCTTGCCGCCGAAGGGCATGAGAACGGTGGCTGCGCCGATGGTGGAGTCGAAGCGCTCGGACAGGCCCTTGTTGGAAGCGATGTTCAGGTCGGAGACCATGTTGGTCAGGCGCTCCTCGAAGGTGTTGCCCTCCCAGGTGCGCTCGTAGGTGCCGCCCTGCTGAACGTGGGCGTTGGCGTGCTTGGGTGCACCGTTGGAATCGAGGAATTCGCGGCTGATGGAGACGATGGTGTCGCCGTTCCAGCTCATGACCAGGCGAGGATCCTCGGTGACGGTGGCGATGACTGTGGCCTCGAGGTTCTCCTCCTTGGCGTAGCCCAGGAACTCCTCTACATCCTTGGCGGCAACGGCGCAGGCCATGCGCTCCTGGCTCTCGGCGATGGCCAGCTCGGTACCGTCGAGGCCTTCGTACTTCTTGGGCAGCAGGTTCAGGTTAATGGAAAGGCCGTCAGCGATTTCGCCGGTGGCAACGGATACGCCGCCAGCACCGAAGTCGTTGCAGCGCTTGATGAGCTTGGTGGCGTCGCCGCGGCGGAACAGGCGCTGCAGCTTGCGCTCGACAGGGGCGTTGCCCTTCTGTACCTCAGCACCGCAGGTGTCGAGGGAGGATGCGGTATGAGCCTTGGAAGATCCGGTTGCGCCGCCGATGCCGTCGCGACCGGTGCGGCCGCCCAGCAGGATGATGGCGTCGCCAGGGGCTGGGGTCTCACGACGGACGTGCCAAGCGGGGGTAGCGCCTACAACAGCGCCGATTTCCATACGCTTAGCAGCGTAGCCGGGGTGGTACAGCTCGTTTACCTGACCCGTTGCCAGACCGATCTGGTTGCCATAGCTAGAGTAGCCAGCGGCAGCAGTGGTCACCAGCTTGCGCTGGGGCAGCTTGCCGGGAAGGGTTTCGGAAATTGGGGTGAAGGGGTCGGCGGCGCCGGTGACGCGCATGGCCTGGTACACGTAGGAACGGCCGGACAGTGGGTCGCGGATGCAGCCGCCGATGCAGGTAGCAGCGCCGCCGAAGGGCTCTACCTCGGTGGGGTGGTTGTGGGTCTCATTCTTGAACAGGAACAGCCAGTCCTCGTCCTGACCGTCAACGTCGACAGTGACCTTCACGGTGCAGGCGTTGATCTCGTCGGACTCGTCCATGTTCTTCAGGATGCCCTGGCTCTTCAGGTACTTGGCGCCGATGGTGCCCAGATCCATGAGGCAGACGGGCTTCTCGTCCCTGCCCAGCTCGTGGCGGATCTGCAGGTACTTCTCGAAGGCTGCCTGTACGACCTCGTCGTCGATGGTGATGTCCTCGAGGACGGTGCCGAAGGTGGTGTGACGGCAGTGATCGGACCAGTAGGTGTCGATGACCTTGATCTCGGTGATAGTGGGGACGCGACCCTCGCCGGCGAAGTACTCCTGGCAGAAGGTGATGTCGGCGAGATCCATGGCCAGACCGCGGTCTGCGATGAACTGGGCCAGGCCTTCCTGGGTAAGGTCGAGGAAGCCCTCCAGAACCTCTACGGGCTCAGGCTCGGGGTAGTCCATCTTTAAGGTTGCCACAGGATCGAGGGATGCCTCGCGGGCCTCGATGGGGTTGATGACGTAGTGCTTGATGGCCTGTACGTCCTCGTCGGACAGGTCGCCTTCGAGGATGTAGATCTTGGCGCTGCGCACTTCGGGGCGATCGCCCTGGCTGATGAGCTGGATGCACTCGCTTGCGGAGTCGGCGCGCTGGTCGAACTGGCCGGGGAGGAATTCCACCGCGAAGACCACGCCGCCCTGGGCGTCGGGCATCTCAGTGGAAGCGTTGTCGGATTGGGGCTCGCTGAAAACGGTGGGCACGCAGGCCTCGAAAAGGTCCTGGTCGATGCCTTCCACGTCGTAGCGGTTAATCAGGCGAAGGTCAGAGAGGGCGTCGATCTGCAGGATGCTGCGCAGCTCGTTTGCCAGCGCCTTGGCTTCGACGTCGAAGCCGGGCTTCTTCTCTACGTAGACGCGAGAAACCATGTTGTTTCCGCCTTCCTTGTGGTGGGTAGGTACAAAGGTGCCTTTATTCTAAAGGAATTACG
The DNA here is from genome assembly GCA_029225085.1 of Eggerthellales bacterium. GTDB lineage: Bacteria > Actinomycetota > Coriobacteriia > Coriobacteriales > Eggerthellaceae > JAQXVU01. The sequence goes on from JAQXVU010000070.1 coordinate 5,165, forward strand.
GGGAAATAGTACCTGCAGTAGCCTGGTAGGGCTAGGAACCTGGTCGACTCTGTGGAAGGTGCCTGAGAAGGCGCTCGCGTGAAGTCGCCACCCGTTGCGAGGCCGGGCGCTCGCGCGATGCCGCCGCCCGTTGTGAGGCCGAGGGCTCGCGCGATGCCGCACCCCGCCGGGGCCGTCGGGGGGAACCGAGTCCTGGCCGCACCCTCTTCGCTCTGCGAAGGCCAGGATCGGTCCCCCGGCGCCCTGACCGCGCTGCCTGCGCAGAGACCCGCCGGGAAAGCCCTCGCGCGCACGCCCGCTGAGGGCCCCAGCGCCTGCCAGGGCGGTGGCGAAGTGCTCCCCGCATCTGCCCAGGGCGACTTCCCCGGTAAATGACCTCCCGATCGCGCCGAATCGGTCTCCTCTGCCGGATTCCCCGGTAAATGACCCATGGACGCCTCGGGCGACCTCGTCCGGGAGGGGTGGAGCATGGTCGGCGATGCATTTTCGTCGGAATCGCGCCCCGTTTCCGCCTCGAACG